>MUNG01000157.1 GCA_002154585.1 Streptomyces pseudogriseolus | reverse complement strand
GGAGGCGGCTCGCCGGGGCCGCCGAGCAGGACGGCCCCGCCGAGCCGCCTCCGCAGGAGAGGGAGCGGATCGGCGCGGACGACGTCCGCGAGGTGGGCCGCCTCGTGCACACCCTGACGCGCCTCAGGCGCGAGGCCCGCGACGGCGAGGCGCACGCCCTGCTGAACCAGGCCGCGTACTGGCCCGCCGTACGGTTCCCGCTGCTCGCGGACGCGATGGAGCGGGCCGGGCTCGCCGCCGACTGGGCGACCCTGCTGTGGGAGGCGGCGACGCTGCCCACCGAGCGGCTCGTCGCCGCCGCCGACGCGCTCACCGCGGCGGGCCGCGCGGAGGACGGCGAGCGGATCCTGCGGCAGGGCGTCGTACGGCCCGCCGACGAGATCGGGCACGCCGCCCTCGCCCTGGCCGACGGCACCCGCCACCGCGAGCTGCGCGCCCTGCTCGACGCCTGCGTCCGGACGCGCACCCCGCAGGACGCCGCCCGCACGGCCGCACCGGACCCCGGACGCCTGGTGCCGCTGCTCCTGACGGCCGCCCGGGCCGTCTCCGAGGAGCGGCACTGGGACGTGCTGCACGCCCTGCGCGTCGCGGGACTGGCCGCCTGACCGGGCGCCGGCGGCCCGGCCCGCTCACCCACAGGGGTGTCAATCACGATCGACTCCACGAGCCGCACGACGATGGTCTTGGCAAGGCCGTCCGGGAGGCTTACGTTCGTCCCTCTACGGCCGTCTCTACGGGCGTAGAGGCGCTGACGTCGCGTCGAAGGAGCAGCAGCTCATGCCCAACGTCGTAACCGCCGCCCTCGTCCAGGCCACCTGGACCGGCGACACCGCGTCCATGCTGGCGAAACACGAGGAGCACGCCCGCGAGGCGGCCCGGCGGGGCGCGAAGGTCATCGGGTTCCAGGAGGTGTTCAACGCCCCCTACTTCTGCCAGGTCCAGGACACCGAGCACTACCGCTGGGCCGAGGAGGTACCGGACGGCCCGACCGTGCGCCGGATGCGGGACCTGGCCCGCGAGACCGGCATGGTCGTCGTCGCCCCCGTCTTCGAGGTCGAGCAGTCCGGCCACTACTACAACACCGCCGCGGTGATCGACGCCGACGGCACCTACCTCGGCAAGTACCGCAAGCACCACATCCCGCAGGTCAAGGGCTTCTGGGAGAAGTTCTACTTCCGCCCGGGCAACCTCGGCTGGCCCGTCTTCGACACCGCCGTCGGCAAGGTCGGCGTCTACATCTGCTACGACCGCCACTTCCCCGAGGGCTGGCGGCAACTCGGGCTCAACGGAGCCCAGTTGGTGTACAACCCGTCGGCCACGCACCGGGGCCTCTCGGCGTACCTGTGGCAGCTGGAGCAGCCGGCGGCGGCCGTCGCCAACGAGTACTTCGTCGCCGCCATCAACCGCGTCGGCGTCGAGGAGTACGGCGACAACGACTTCTACGGCACGAGCTACTTCGTCGACCCGCGCGGACAGTTCGTCGGCGACGTGGCCAGCGACAGCGAGGAGGAACTGGTGGTACGGGACCTCGACCTCGGCCTCGTCGACGAGGTGCGGCAGCAGTGGGCGTTCTACCGCGACCGCCGCCCCGACGCCTACGAAGGGCTGGTGCGCCCGTGACCGACGACCTGCTGGGCCGCCACCGGTCCGTGCTCCCCGACTGGCTGGCCCTCTACTACGAACACCCCATCGAGATCACCCACGGCGAGGGACGCCACGTCTGGGACGCCGACGGCAACCGCTACCTGGACTTCTTCGGCGGCATCCTCACCACCATGACCGCCCACGCCCTGCCCGAGGTCACCAAGGCGGTCACCGAACAGGCCGGGCGGATCGTCCACTCCTCCACCCTCTACCTCAACCGGCCGATGGTGGACCTCGCCGAACGGATCGCCCAGCTCAGCGGCATCCCCGACGCCCGCGTCTTCTTCACCACCTCCGGCACCGAGGCCAACGACACCGCCCTGCTGCTCGCCACCACCTACCGGCGCAGCAACACCGTCCTGGCGATGCGCAACAGCTACCACGGCCGCTCCTTCAGCGCGGTCGGCGTCACCGGCAACCGCGGCTGGTCCCCGACCTCGCTCTCCCCGCTCCAGACGCTGTACGTGCACGGCGGGGTGCGCAGCCGGGGCCCGTTCGCCGGCCTCGACGACTACGACTTCGTGGCCGCCTGCGTCGACGACCTCAAGGACCTCCTCGGCCACACGCGCCCGCCCGCCGCGCTGATCGCCGAGCCGATCCAGGGCGTCGGCGGCTTCACCTCCCCGCCCGACGGCCTCTACGCCGCGTTCCGCGAGGTGCTGCACGAGCGGGGCGTCCTGTGGATCTCCGACGAGGTGCAGACCGGCTGGGGCCGCACCGGCGAGCACTTCTGGGGCTGGCAGGCGCACGCCCGCGGCGGCCCGCCCGACATGCTGACCTTCGCCAAGGGCATCGGCAACGGCATGTCCATCGGCGGGGTCGTCGCCCGCGCGGAGATCATGAACTGCCTGGACGCCAACAGCATCTCCACCTTCGGCGGCACCCAGATCACCATGGCGGCCGGCCTCGCCAACCTCAACTACCTCCTCGAACACGACCTCCAGGGGAACGCGCGCCGGGTCGGCGGCCTGCTCACCGAACGGCTGCGGGCCGCCGCCGCCCACGTCCCCGCCGTACGGGAGGTGCGCGGACGGGGCCTGATGATCGGCATCGAGCTGACGAAGCCCGGCACCGACGAGGCCGACCCGGCCGCCGCGTCCGCCGTCCTGGAGGCGGCCCGCGAGGGCGGCCTGCTCATCGGCAAGGGCGGCGGCCACGACACCAGCGCCCTGCGCATCGCCCCGCCGCTGTCCCTGAACATCGCGGAGGCCGAGGAGGGCGCCGCGATCCTCGAGGACGCCCTGAGGAGCATCCAGTAGCCCCACACCCACCGGAGGACGCCGCCATGACCACCTGGGAGCCACCGGTACCGGCCCTCTCGGTCCGGCAGGTCCTCGCCCTGGAGCGGGTCCTCGCCGGGGAGCCCGAGGTGGTGGCCGGCGCCGGCCGGCTGGACCGGCCGGTGCGCTGGGTGCACGTCGCCGAGGCGGCCGACGTCGGCGTGATGCTCAGCGGCGGGGAGATGGTGCTCACCACCGGGGTGCTCCTCGCCGGCGACGAGCACAAGCAGACCGAGTACGTCCGCTCCCTGCACCGCGCCGAGGCGTCCGCCGTGGTCCTCGGCCTCGGCCGCGCCTTCCCGTCCCCGCCGGAGGCGATGCGGCGGGCCGCGGAGCGCTGCCAGCTGCCCCTCGTCGTGCTCCACCGCCCCTTCCCCTTCGCCCAGTTGACCGAGGAGGTGCAGTCCCGGCTGGTGCGGCGGAAGTTCGCCGCCGTCAGCCTCTCCGAGACGGTCCGCACCGAACTCACCGCCCTCATCACCGGCGGCGCCCCGCTCCAGCGCCTGCTCGACGAGATCGCCCGGCACAGCGGCTGCCCCGTCGTCCTCACCAACCTCGCGCACCGCGTCCTCGGCACGGCGGGGGAGCGGTCCGCCGTCGACGACGTGCTCCGCGACTGGGAGCGCATCGCCCGCCAGGCCGGCCGCAGCGAGGGCGACGGCTGGATCCGCGCGGAACTCGGCGGGCGGGGCGAGCCCTGGGGCCGGCTCGTGCTGTGCGGCTACCGCGGCGACACCGAGACCGGGCGGCTGCTCGCCGACCGGGCCGCCGAGGCGCTCGTCCTGCACCGCATGCTCGGCGGCGCCGACTGCTCCTGGGAAGGGCAGTCCGCGCTGAGCCTGCTCACCGACCTGGTCGGCGGCGCCGTACCGGCCCGGCACCTGCTGCCCCGCGCCCGCGCCGCCGGACTGCCGGTCAACAGGCGCACGTTCGTGCCGCTCGTGGTGCGTGGACACCGGGCCGCCCCGCTGGACCGGACGCTGCGGCTGCTGGGCCTGCCCGGCATCGCGGGCGAACTGTCCGCCGCCGCGACCGCCGTGCTGCTCAGCCTGGCCCGCGACCAGGACGCCGAGGCGCTCACCGCGCACTTCGCGGCCCGGCTGCGCGCCGAACCCGCCGACGGACCCGTCATCGTGGCGGCCGCCGCCGCCCGCGCCTCCTTCGACGACGTGCCCGCCGGCCTGCGCGAGGCCCGGCACGTCGCCGACGCCGTCGCGGACGACGCCGCCGCTCTCGACCTGCCCCCCGTGGTGCGGCTGCGGGACGTCCATCTGCGCGGCCTCGTACGGCTGTTGCGCGACGACCCGCAGGTGCAGTCGTTCGCCGAACGGGAGCTGGCCGGGCTGCTCCGCGACCCCGGCGAGGACCTGCTCCCCGTCCTGCGGACGTACTTGGCGACCGGCCGCAACAAGTCCCGCACCGCACAGCTGCACCACGTGTCCCGGCCGGCGCTGTACCGCCGCCTCGAGGCGATACAGATACGCCTGGGGGTGGACCTGGACGACTTCGAACAGGCCGCCTCGCTGCACATCGCACTCCTCGCGCACGATGCGCAACAACGCTGAAACGAGCGACCACCTGCGGCAACGGCGGTGACACATGGGATCGTCCGCGGATGACACGGTGACACGCCGCACCCCGGCAGACGTGACACCGTGCCACTCAGCGCGCGCTCGTCCGCTTCCTAGGCTCACTGCACACCGAGCGACCGGAGGTCCCGATGAGCCGAGTGATCCGAGCCGCCGTCTTCCAGACCGCCTGGACGGGCGACAAGGAGTCGATGATCCAGGTCCACGAGCAGGCCGCCCGCGACGCGGCCGCGCAGGGCGCTCATGTGCTGTGCTTCCAGGAGCTGTTCTACGGACCGTACTTCTGCCAGGTGCAGGACCCCGCCTTCTACGAGTACGCCGAACGCATCCCCGACGGCCCGGTCGTCGAACGCTTCCGGCGCCTCGCCCGGGAGCTGAACCTCGTCCTGGTGCTGCCGATGTACGAGGAGGAGCAGCCCGGCGTCCTCTACAACACGGCCGCCGTGATCGACGCCGACGGCTCCTACCTGGGCAAGTACCGCAAGACCCACATCCCGCAGGTCAAGGGGTTCTGGGAGAAGTTCTACTTCCGCCCCGGCAACAGCGGCTGGCCCGTCTTCGACACCCGGGCCGGCCGGATCGGCGTCTACATCTGCTACGACCGGCACTTCCCGGAGGGCTGGCGCGCCCTCGGACTCGCGGGCGCGGAGCTGGTGTTCAACCCGTCGGCCACCTCACGCGGCCTGTCCGGCTACCTCTGGCAGCTGGAGCAGCCGGCGGCGGCCGTCGCCAACGAGTACTTCGTCGGCGCGATCAACCGGGTCGGCGTCGAGGAGTACGGGGACAACGACTTCTACGGGACGAGCTACTTCGTCGACCCGGAGGCCCGCTTCGTCGGCGAGGTCGCCGGCGACAAGGAGCCGGAACTGGTCGTCCGCGACCTGGACCTGACCACACTCCGCGAGGTCCGGGACCGCTGGCAGTTCTACCGCGACCGCGCCCCGGGCGCCTACGGCCCCCTCACAACGCCTTGAAGGGCCGTGGGGAACTGCGCGACAAGCCACGAACAACCCGCACGTACCCACATGGAGGAGCGACCCCGACATGAGCACCCGCACAGTCATCCGCGGCGGACTCGTCATCACCGCCTCCGACGAACTACACGCAGACGTCCTCATGGAAGACGGCCGCATCGCGGCCCTGGCCGCTTCCCACACCCCCGCCGCCGAAGCTCTCACCGCCGAGCGAACCATAGACGCCACCGGCAAATACGTGATCCCGGGCGGCGTGGACGCGCACACCCACATGGAGCTCCCCTTCGGCGGCACCTTCGCCTCCGACACCTTCGAGACGGGCACGCGCGCCGCCGCCTGGGGCGGCACCACCACGATCGTCGACTTCGCCGTGCAGAGCGTCGGCCACACCCTGCGCGAGGGCCTGGACGCCTGGCACGCGAAGGCGGAGGGGAACTGCGCGATCGACTACGCCTTCCACATGATCGTCTCTGACGTGAACGACGAGACGCTCAAGGAGATGGACCTCCTCGTGGAGGAGGGCGTCACCTCGTTCAAGCAGTTCATGGCCTACCCGGGCGTCTTCTACTCCGACGACGGACAGATCCTCCGCGCCATGCAACGCTCCGCCGACAACGGCGGCCTGATCATGATGCACGCCGAGAACGGCATCGCCATCGACGTCCTCGTCGAACAGGCCCTCGCCCGCGGCGAGACCGACCCCCGCTTCCACGGCGAGGTCCGCAAGGCCCTCCTGGAGGCGGAGGCCACCCACCGCGCCATCCGGCTCGCCCAGGTCGCCGGCGCCCCGCTGTACGTCGTGCACGTCTCCGCCACCGAGGCGGTCGCCGAACTCGCCCGGGCCCGTGACGACGGGCTGCCCGTCTTCGGCGAGACCTGCCCGCAGTACCTGTTCCTGTCCACCGACAACCTCGCCGAGCCGGACTTCGAGGGCGCCAAGTACGTGTGCAGCACGCCCCTGCGGCCCAAGGAGCACCAGGCGGCGCTGTGGCGGGGTCTGCGCACCAACGACCTCCAGGTGGTGTCCACCGACCACTGCCCCTTCTGCTTCAGCGGACAGAAGGAGCTCGGCCGCGGCGACTTCTCCAAGATCCCCAACGGGCTGCCGGGCGTGGAGAACCGTATGGACCTCCTCCACCAGGCCGTCCTGGACGGGCACATCAGCCGCCGCCGCTGGATCGAGATCGCCTGCGCCTCCCCGGCGCGGATGTTCGGCCTGTACCCGAAGAAGGGCACCATCGCGCCGGGCGCCGACGCCGACGTCGTGATCTACGACCCGCACGCCGAGCAGGTCATGTCCGCCGGCACCCACCACATGAACGTCGACTACTCGGCGTACGAGGGCAGGCGGGTCACCGGACGCGTCGAGACCGTGTTCTCGCGCGGGGTGCCGGTCGTCACGGGCCGGGAGTACACCGGCCACGCCGGACACGGCGTCTACACCCCGCGTTCCACCTGTCAGTACCTCACCTAGGAGCGGAGCCCATGGACTTCGGCCTCGTCCTTCAGACCGACCCGCCGGCGTCGCGGGTGATCAGCCTGATGAAACGCGCCGAGCGCAACGGCTTCACCCACGGGTGGACCTTCGACTCGGCCGTGCTGTGGCAGGAACCCTTCGTCGTCTACAGCCAGATCCTCGCCCACACCACGACCCTCAGAGTGGGCCCGATGGTCACCAACCCGGGCACCCGCACCTGGGAGGTGACCGCCTCCACCTTCGCGACCCTCAACGACATGTTCGGCAACCGCACCGTGTGCGGCATCGGCCGCGGCGACTCCGCGATGCGCGTCGCCGGACGCAGACCCACCACCCTCGCCCGGCTCGGCGAGGCGATCGACGCGATCCGCGACCTCGCCGAGGGACGCGAGGCCGAGGTCGACGGGCAGCGGATGCGCCTGCCGTGGGTCCGCGACGGCAGACTCCCGGTGTGGATGGCCGCGTACGGGCCCAAGGCGCTGGCCCTGACCGGGCGCAAGGCCGACGGCTTCATCCTCCAGCTTGCCGACCCGTTCCTCACCGAGTGGATGGTGAAGGCCGTGCGGAACGCCGCCGCCGAGGCAGGCCGCGACCCGGACTCCGTCACCATCTGCGTCGCCGCCCCCGCGTACGTCGGCGACGACCTGGCGCACGCCCGCGAGCAGTGCCGCTGGTTCGGCGGGATGGTCGGCAACCATGTCGCCGACCTGGTCGCCCGCTACGGCGAGCACTCCGGCATGGTCCCCGAGGCGCTCACCGAGTACATCAAGGGCCGTGAGGGCTACGACTACAGCCACCACGGACGGGCCGGCAACCCGTCCACGGACTTCGTGCCCGACGAGATCGTGGACCGCTTCTGCCTGCTCGGCCCGCCCGAGGCGCACATCGAGAAGCTCCGCGCGCTGCGCGACCTGGGCGTCGACCAGTTCGCGGTGTACGACATGCACGACGCGCAGGAAACGACGATCGACGCGTACGGCGCGGAGATCATCCCAGCACTCGGCGACTGAACCGGTACCACTGCGAAAGGCACGCCCATGACCGCGACCGTCCCGCCCGCGCCCTCGGAGAACCCGATACCCGACCCGGCGGGACGCGTCGAGCTCCCGCCGGGCGTCGTCCTCACCGACGCCCGCTTCGTCAACGACGACCTGCTGCCGGTCCCGCTGGCCCGCCGCCGCTGGACCACGTACAACTTCACCGCGCTGTGGGTGGGGATGGCGCACAACATCCCCTCCTGGCTGCTCGCGTCCGGGCTGGTCGCGCTCGGCATGGACTGGAAGCAGGCCGTCTTCACCATCGCGCTCGCCAACGTCATCGTGCTCGCGCCGATGCTGCTGACCGGTCACGCGGGACCCAAGTACGGCATCCCGTTCCCGGTGCTGGCCCGCGCCTCCTTCGGGCTGCGCGGCGCCAACCTGCCCGCGATGATCCGGGCCGGGGTCGCCTGCGCCTGGTTCGGCATCCAGACCTGGATCGGCGGCCAGGGCATCTTCGTGCTGCTCGGCAAGCTGTTCGGCGGCTGGGCCGAGGCGTCCGAGGTGGGCGGCCAGCCGTGGACCCTGTGGGTGTGCTTCGTGCTCTTCTGGGCGCTCGAACTGGCCATCATCCACCGGGGGATGGAGGCGCTGCGCCGGTTCGAGAACTGGGCGGCGCCGTTCGTCATCGTCGGCGCGCTGGTGCTGCGGGTGTGGGTCGCGAACAAGGCCGGCGGTTTTGGACCGCTGCTCGACCAGCCCTCACAGCTGGGCTGGGGCGCCGACTTCTGGCCGGTGTTCTTCCCGTCCCTGATGGGCATGATCGCGTTCTGGTCGACGCTCAGCCTCAACATCCCCGACTTCACCCGCTTCGGCGCGGGGCAGCGCGCGCAGGTCTGGGGGCAGACGCTCGGTCTGCCCACCACCATGACGCTGTTCGCGCTGCTGTCGGTGTTCGTCACCTCCGGCTCGCAGGCCGTCTACGGGGCGGCGATCTGGGACCCGGTGCAGCTGGCGGCCAGGACGGACAACGTCTTCGGGCTGCTGTTCGCGCTGGTCACCGTGCTCGTCGCCACCATCTCCGTGAACATCGCGGCGAACGTGGTGTCACCGGCGTACGACCTGGCCAACCTGGCGCCCAGGTTCATCACCTTCCGCACCGGGGCGCTGATCACCGGGGTGGTCGGCGTGGTCATCATGCCGTGGAAGCTGACCGAGACGCCGGAGCTGTACATCTTCACCTGGCTGGGGCTGGTCGGCGGGCTGCTCGGCACGGTCGCCGGCATCCTCATCGCCGACTACTGGATCGTGCGCCGCACCCGGCTGGACCTGACCGACCTGTACACCCCGGGCGGACGCTACTGGTACACGTCCGGCTGGAACGTGCACGCCGTCGTCGCCTTCGCCGTCGGCGGGGTGCTCGCGGTGGGCGGCTCCCACTCGGCGCCCGGCAAGGGGCCCTTCCCGCAGGACGGGCTGATCCCCTTCCTGAAGCCGCTGGCGGACTACGGCTGGGCGGTGGGCCTCGCGGCCTCGCTCGTCGTGTACGTGGCGCTGACGGCGGGGCGGCGGCGGGTGTGAGCGCCCGCCGCCGTGCCCGTGGGGGACCTCAGCGGGCGGTGCCGAAGTCCTGCGTCCAGTAGGTGCCGGACAGGCCGACGCCGATCTCCTTGAAGGAGCAGTTGAGGATGTTCGCCTTGTGACCGGGGCTGGTCATCCAGCCCTGCATCACCTGCTCCGGCGTGGAGTAGCCGTAGGCGACGTTCTCGCCGTAGGTGCTCCAGGTGTAGCCGGCGCGGGTGATGCGCTGGCCGGGGTCGGACCCGTCGGAGCCGGTGTGGGACATGGTGCCGGTCGAGGCCATGTCCTCGCTGTGCCGCTGGGCGGCCGTGTTCAGCGTGGAGTTGGCGGTCACCGGGGAGCAGCCGGCCTTGGCGCGCTCGGCGTTGACCAGCTCCACAACCCGGGCGACCGCGCCGGAGGCGGTGGCGGTGGGCTTCGGCGACGCGGTGGTCGGCTTCGGGGCCGGGGTCGTCGGCCTCGGCGCGGTGGTGGAGGGCGCGGGAGCGGCCGTCGAAGGCTCGGGAGCGGCGGTCGAGGGCTTCGGGGACGCCGTGGTGGGCTTCGGGGCGGCCGTGGAGGTGGAGGGGGCCGCGCCGGCCTCGGTGGCCTTCTTCGTGGGCTTCCGCGACGGCTTGCCGTCGTGGTGCCGGCGGGCGTCCTTCGACGGGCTCGCGGAGGCGCTGGGCGAGCCGGACGCCACCGGCCTGGGGTCGCCGTCGTGCTGGCTGCGCCAGCGGCTGTACCAGCCGGGCCCGTCCCAGCGGTCCTCGCCGACGGTCGGCACCGCGGTGGCGCGGTCCTCGCGCTGCCCGCCGTCCGGCCAGTCGGCACAGGCCATGGCGACCGAGGGTATGCCTATGACGCCGACGGCGACCGCGACGACGACCGTCCGCCGGTACTTCTTCTCATGGCGATGGATTCCCATACGTGACCTCACCCCTGGGTGTGCGGAGGCTGGTCATTCTTGGGACGGCCCGGCGCGCGGCGCAAAGGGCTCGGGTACTACCCGGCCTCGTAGGAAGGGAGGGGCCTTGCGACGGCCGGGAGAGCGTGCCGACCGGCCCTCGGGCGGGTGCCGGCGCCGTCTGCCGTCACGTCAGAAAGCGCCATGCCGCGACGAAGCGGGGGCACCCGGATCGCGGCCGGCCCGCCCTCCGCCCGGGCCCGGTTCGCTTTCCCGTCAAGACGGACAAGTCCCCCATGTCGCCGCGGCCCCGTCTACTAAGTGACCCGGTCAGATCGGGAACAGGCTGTGACAGATGTCACGGAACCATCGGTTCCGGATCAGCCTCGCGCCTTCCCCAGTGCGGCCACCGCTTCCTTGGCGGCCTTGATCGCGCCCTTGTTGATCACGTCCGTGCTCGGCGCCTTCTTCGACTCGAAGTCGCTGCCGTTGTACGTGACGATCACCAGCGCGTTGGCGGCCCGCGCCACCACGACACCCTCACGCGTGTCCTGCTTGTCCTCGGTGGTGAGGTTCACGACCGAGTACGCCGCGTCCCCGACCCCCGGGACGGCGCCCCCGCCGCTCTTCTCCGCCAGCCGCCCGCTGTACGACTTCTCCGCGGCCTCGTCGGAGTCCAGCACCTCGAAGGACACGTCGAGCCAGCGGTAGTCGTAGCCCTTGAGGGCGTTCCACGAGCAGGTGCGGCGCAGGTCGGAGTCCGTGGACGGTATCTCCTTGCCGGCCGTCTTCGCGCCCGGCACCAGGGACTTGACGGTCGCGGCGGACAGCGCGTCGCACGGCTCGGGCGCCGCGGCGTACGTCTTCACCGCCTGCGTCTCGGACGGGGCGGTGGGCGACTGCTGCGAGGCGGTCTTCCCGGTCGGCTCCTTCTCGGAGGCCTCGGGCGCGGCCAGCGGGCCGGAGGACAGCGCCCATCCGGCCGCGGCGAGGACGACCACCGGCGACAGACGGGCGGTCAGGGCGATCGGCAGAGGAAAGGAACGCACGGCGCACTTCTCGTGGGGGACGGTGCGGAGGGGGGTCCGCACTGCGGACGGGACGCCAGTGTCACACGCTTCGTCACAGTGCGGAAGGGTTCAACTCGCTCCGTAGGCGCGCGGTGACGCGGCGGTTCCGGATGGCCCGCCGCTTGCCGCTGTTCCTTTACGAATAGGGGGATTTGAGCGTCAGGGCACCCGGGCGACCCATTCCGGTGCGGTGAACTTCGTCCGCGCCAGTTCCTGAGCCCGCGCCAGTTCCTCGTCCGTCACCTTGCCCTGCGTCAGGCCGTAGCGGGCGCGGAAGGATTCGACCATCCGCCCGATGACCGCCTCGCGGGGCAGCCCCGTCTGCCGGCGCAGCGGGTCCACCCGCTTCTTCGCGCTCTTCGTGCCCTTGTCCGACAGCTTCTCCTTGCCGATGCGCAGCACCTCGAGCATCTTGTCCGCGTCGATGTCGTACGCCATCGTCACGTGGTGCAGCACCGCGCCGGGCGTGCCGTCCGGGCCCACGATCCGCTTCTGCGCCGCGCCCGCGATCTTGCCCTGGTCGGTGGCGATGTCGTTCAGCGGCTGGTACCAGGCCTTGATCCCCATGTCGCCGAGCGCGCCGAGCACCCAGTCGTCGAGATAGGCGTAGCTGTCCTGGAAGGACAGGCCCTGCACCAGCGCCTCCGGCACGGACAGCGAGTAGGTGATGGTGTTGCCCGGCTCCACGAACATCGCCCCGCCGCCGGAGATGCGGCGCACCACGTCCACGCCGTGCCGGCGGGCGCCCTCGGGGTCCACCTCGTTGCGCAGCGACTGGAAGCTGCCGATGATCACGGCGGGGGAGGCCCACTCCCACACCCGCAGCGTCGGCGGGCGCCGCCCGGCGGCCACCTCGGCGGTCAGCACCTCGTCCAGGGCCATGTGCAGCGCGGGCGGCTGCGGGCCCTCGTGCACCAGCTGCCAGTCGTAGTCGGTCCAGTCGGTGGCGTGCGCCAGCGCCCGGCGCACCGCGATGCCGACGCCCTCCGCGGTGAGCCCGTACATCACGGTCCCCTCGGGCAGCGCGGCCTCGATCCGCGCGGCCAGACCGGCGGCGTCGGTGTCGGCGGGGGCGCCCTCCAGGGCGCGGTTCACGGCGTCCAGCGCCTCGTCCGGTTCCAGGAAGAAGTCCCCCGCCACACGCGCGTCCCGCAGCACCCCGTCCGCCACGTCCACGTCCACCACGACGAGCTTGCCGCCGGGAACCTTGTACTCACCGTGCACGACTCCGCCTTTCGTCAGCCGCGCGTGTCAACACCGGGCACGCCCGGATTGTTCCCGTCACGGCCGCCGGGCCCGGTGGCGCCGAGGGTGGCATCCCCCGGCAGTACCCGCTTACCCTGCGTCCGGCAAGGGCCGAGGCCGCCGGCCCGTCGCGGGTGGGGCGCAGGGCCGGACGACGCGAACACCTGGGGCAGGGGATGCAGTTCACCACCCGACCGACCCTCCAGGGCACCTTCGGCATGGTGTCCTCCACCCACTGGCTGGCCTCCCAGTCCGCCCTGGCCGTCCTCGAGGACGGCGGCAACGCCTACGACGCGGCCGTCGCCGGGGCCTTCGTGCTGCACGTCGTCGAACCCCACCTCAACGGCCCGGCCGGCGAGGTGCCGATGATCCTCGCTCCGGCCGGCGGGGAGGTGCGCGTGCTGTGCGGGCAGGGCGTCGCCCCGGCCGGCGCGACCGTCGCCCACTACAAGGGCCTCGGCCTCGACCTCGTCCCCGGCACCGGACCGCTCGCCTCCGCCGTGCCCGGCGCCTTCGACGCCTGGATGCTCCTCCTGCGCGACCACGGCACGAAGTCCCTCGCCGACGTGCTGAAGTACGCCATCGGCTACGCCGAGGACGGCCACCCGCCCGTGGAGCGGGTCGGCGAGACCGTGGCGACCGTGCGCGAGCTGTTCGAGACGGAGTGGACCAGCTCCGCCGAGGTCTACCTGCCCGGCGGACACCCGCCGCGCCCCGGCGCGCTCTTCCGCAACCCCGCCCTCGCCGCCACCTGGAAGCGGCTGCTCGCCGAGGTCGCCGGCGCCGGCGACCGGGAGGCGCAGATCGAGGCCGCCCGGGACGTGTGGCGCACCGGGTTCGTCGCCGAGGCGCTGGTGCGGCAGTCCGCCCGCCCCACCCTCGACACCAGCGGCGAGCACCACACCGGCACCCTCACCGCCGACGACCTCGCCGCCTGGTCCGCCACCTACGAGGACCCGGTGACGTACGACTTCCGCGGCTGGACCGTGTGCAAGGCCGGGCCGTGGAGCCAGGGCCCGGCGCTCCTCCAGCAACTCGCCCTGCTCCCCGACGAGTTGCCGCCGTACGGCTCGGCCGCCTACCTGCACCTGCTGATCGAGGACTGCAAGCTCGCCATGGCCGACCGCGAGGCCTGGTACGGCGACGCCGCCGACGTGCCCCTCGACGACCTGCTCTCCGCCGCCTACAACGCCGAGCGGCGCACCCTGGTCGGCCCGCGCGCCTCCCACGAGCTGCGCCCCGGCAGCCCCGGCGGCCGCATCCCCCGGCTCGCCGCCCACGCGCGCGTCGTGGCCACCGACGACCCCGGCTTCAGCCCGATGGGCGTCGGCGAGCCGACCGTCGCCAAGAGCCCCACGTCCCCCGTGCCCGGCGAACCGGAGGTGTCCGCCGACGGCGGCACCCGCGGCGACACCTGCCACCTCGACATCGTCGACCGCTGGGGCAACATGATCTCCGCCACGCCCAGCGGCGGCTGGCTCCAGTCCAACCCCGTGGTGCCCGAGCTGGGCTTCCCGCTCGGCACCCGGCTCCAGATGACCTGGCTGGAGGAGGGCCTGCCCAACAGCCTCACCCCGGGCCGCCGCCCCCGCACCACCCTCACCCCGTCCCTCGCCCTGCGCGACGGCGTGCCGGTCATGGCGTTCGGCACGCCCGGCGGGGACCAGCAGGACCAGTGGCAGCTGCACTTCTTCCTCGCCGTCGCCCTGCGTGCCCACGTGCGCGGCGGGCTCGACCTCCAGGGCGCCGTCGACGCCCCGAACTGGCACAACGACAGCTTCCCCGGCTCGTTCTACCCCCGCGGCATGCGGCCCGGCAGCGTCACCGTCGAGTCCCGCACCGACCCGGAGGTGATCGAGGAGCTGCGCCGCCGCGGCCACGACGTCACCGTCGGCGACGCCTGGTCCGAGGGCCGGCTGTGCGCGGTCGCCCGCGACCCGCACACCGGCGTCCTCTCGGCGGCCGCCAACCCGCGCGGCATGCAGGGGTACGCGGTGGGCCGCTGAGCCCACGCCGCAGGGGGCGGGGCGCACCGCGTTTTCATCCCGTCATCCCGATTCCACCCGGAGTACACCGGGCGGGAGGGGAATGTCAGTGGTGCGTGCTCTCATGGAGGGCATGATCGAGACCAGCGAAACCATCGACGAGTTTCTCGCCCGGCACAGCATGGACGTGGAGCGCCAGATCCGCGAGGCGGCGGCCAAGGAGGTCATGCCGCGCTGGCGGCGCCTCGGCGAGCACGACGTGCACGTCAAGACCGGCCCGCACGACCTGGTGACGGACGCCGACCGCGAGGCCGAGCTGTTCCTCACGAAGGAGCTCGGCGCGCTGCTGCCCGGCTCGGTCGTCGTCGGCGAGGAGGCGGTGCACGCCGACCCGTCGTCGTACGAGGCGATACAGGGCGACACACCGGTGTGGATCGTCGACCCCGTCGACGGCACCCGTCAGTTCGTGCGCGGCGAGACCGGCTTCTGCACCCTGGTCGCCCTCGCCCGGCGCGGTGTCGTCCACGCCTCCTGGACCTTCGCACCCGCCCGCGAGCAGTTCGCCACGGCCGTACGGGGGCGGGGCGCGCGCCTCGACGGGGAGCCGCTGCGCGCCGGTTCCCCCGACCCCGGCCGGGACCTGCGCGTGGCCACATCCCACCCGGACTACACCACGGACGCCGAGAAGCGCGCCCTGCTCGGCCTGTGGACCGACGGCGTGGCCCCCCGCCCCTGCGGCTCCGCCGGGCTGGAGTACCTGGCCGTGGCCCGCGGCGAGAGCGACGCGGTCGCCTTCAGCTGGGAGGCCGCGTGGGACCACGCGGCCGGTCTGCTCCTGGTGGAGGAGGCGGGCGGCACCCACCTCACCCGCGCGGGCCTGCCCTTCACCGTCCGGGGCGGCAACACCCTGCCGTTCACCGCGGCCCGCGACGAGGCCACGGCGCGCAAGGTGGTCGAGTTGCTGTCCGCGGCCGTCTGAATCGTCCGCGTCGTCGGCCGGTGCGGGGCGGGTGGCCGGAGGCCGTGGGGCCCCGTCGGCGGCCCGGCATATCCTGAACCCTCAGTGGCCGTCGGCTGACGAAGGAGTCCGAAGGTGCCGTCGATGCTCGATGCGGTCGTGGTGGGGGCGGGGCCGAACGGGCTGACCGCCGCCGTGGAACTGGCCCGGCGCGGCTTCTCGGTGGCCCTCTTCGAGGCCAAGGGGACCGTCGGCGGCGGCGCCCGCACCGAGGAGCTGACCCTCCCCGGCTTCCGACACGACCCCTGCTC
>MUNG01000156.1 GCA_002154585.1 Streptomyces pseudogriseolus | reverse complement strand
CACGAGCTGCGCACCCCGCTGGCGATCAACCGCACGCTGCTCGAGGTGCACCTCTCCGACCCGCAGGCGCCGGTGGAGCTCCAGCAGCTCGGCAAGACCCTGCTGGCCACCAACGAGCGCAGCGAGCAGCTCGTGGAGGGCCTGCTGCTGCTCGCCCGCAGCGACAACCAGATCGTCGAGCGGGGCCCCGTCGACCTCGCGGAGGTGGCCGGCCAGGCCATCGACCAGGTCGCCGGCGAGGCGGAGTCCCGGCATGTGACGATCCGCGGCGCCCGCCGCTCCGCCGTGGTCCAGGGCAACGGCGTGCTGCTGGAGCGGATCGCCCTGAACCTGGTGCAGAACGCCGTGCGGTACAACGTCCCGGAGGACGGCTGGGTGGAGGTCACCACGGAGGTCCAGCACGGCCAGGCGGTCCTCGTGGTGTCCAACACCGGCCCGGTCGTGCCCGCGTACGAGATCGAGAACCTCTTCGAGCCGTTTCGCAGGCTGCGCACCGAGCGGACCGGCAGCGACAAGGGCGTCGGCCTGGGCCTGTCCATCGTGCGGTCGGTCGCCCGGGCGCACGGCGGGCACATCTACGCGCAGCCGAGGGAGGGCGGAGGACTCGTGATGCGCGTCACCCTGCCGATCTGACATCATGCCCCGGCCCCGGCGCGTGTTCGCTCTGCGCGGAATTTTCTCGTGTCGCCGCGATCGAATTCATGTGTGATCGATCACAGGTGCGCCGATTCGGCCATCTACTCTCCGTGATCATGGATCCCGTCGTAAGGCCGGAAAAGTCCCGGTTTTCAGGGGCCCCGTTCACGGGAAGTACACGGTGAGGTGCCTTTGAAGTGCGGCATCGGGACCGTGTACGGTCCCCTTCGCCATCCAAGCCGATCACTCATGAGGAGTCCGGTTGGGTGTCGATTGAGTAACAGACCTTGATGTGAGGCAAAATCTCCGCCTCAGGTCGGGCACAAGTCCGGCCTCTCACGCGTTACGTGCGCTGGAGACACCGCATACACCCAGAGGGGGAGAGCGACATGGCTACCGACTACGACACTCCACGCAAGACCGACGACGACGTCGACTCGGACAGCCTGGAAGAGCTGAAGGCCCGGCGGAACGACAAGTCGGCCTCGGCCGTGGACGTCGACGAGTTCGAGGCCGCCGAGGGCCTCGAGCTGCCCGGTGCGGACCTCTCGAACGAGGAGCTGGCCGTCCGGGTCCTGCCCAAGCAGCAGGACGAGTTCACCTGCATGAGCTGCTTCCTGGTGCACCACCGCAGCCAGCTGGCCCGCGAGAAGAACGGCCAGCCGATCTGCCGCGACTGCGACTGAGGCGGGGTCGGCCGTGACTGGCTCGACCCCACCGCGGAAGCGCCGCTTCTTCTCGAAGGGAGCGGACCAAGGGTCCCCCGCGGACCCGCAGCACGACACGCGTGAATCCGAGCGAGGCTCAACCGGTTCCGGGGCGGCCTCGCTCGAAGCGCCGGCCGGCCGGGGTGACCTCCCGGCGTCCGTGGAGGTCACCGCGCCCGTGGCGCGCAGGCGCACCGCCGTCGTCCGGGAGAAGGCCCTGGACGGCGTCCGCAAGGGCGGAGCGCGCGCCCGCGCGGGACTGGCGCACCTCGCCGACCGGATCATCGACATCGCCCCGCGTGTGCCCGTACGGGACCTCGCGACCCTGCGGGAGCAGTTCCCCGGGCTCGGGCCCGAGGAGCTCGCCGACAAGCTCGTGGCGGGCGCCGCCAAGGCCACGGCGACCGTCGGGGCCGGCGTCGGAGCCGCCGCCATGATGCCCGTACCGCCCGCGATGCCGACGGAACTGGCCGCGGAGGTCACCGGCGTCGCAGCGATCGAACTGAAGCTGATCGCGGAACTCCACGAGGTCTACGGCGTACGACCGGTCGGCACCCTCGCCCAGCGCAGCACCGTCTACCTCAACTCCTGGTCCCAGGAGCGCGGCATCGAGGCGACCAGGCCCTCCACCGTCAGCGCCGCGCTGAACAGCCGCATGAAGCGCGAACTGCGCCAGCGGATCATGAAACGCACGGTGCGCAACCTGCCGAACCTGATGCCGTTCCTGGTGGGCGCGGCCGTGGGCGCCGTGATGAACCGGCGCGACACCAGAAAGCTCGCCGCCCGCATCCGGGACGACCTGCGCACGATCCAGGTGCCCTGGGACGAGCTGCCCGAACTCCCGGCGCTGGAGCGCCCGCACGACGCCCTCCCCGAGCACGCGCTGGAACTCGACATGCACGCCGACCGTCCCCGCGAGGACGACGACGGCCCCCGATGAGACGATCCCGATGACCGCCCGGGGACGGGCCGCTACGCGGCGTCCGCCGCGTCCCGCGCCGCCCGGAGCGCCTGCGCCAGCCGCTCGGGCTCACGGGTGGACAGGAAGACGTACGGAGTGGGGTCCTCCGGGTCCGTGACGGTCACCCGCAGCGCACCGGGGACGTACGCCCGCAGCAGCATGAACGCGCGCGGGTCGGCCTTGGGGCCGCGCCAGGCGCGCGCCTCCTCCGCGTCCAGCACCTCCGCGTCGCCGAGCGCCGACGCCGGGATCTTCGCCTCGCCCGCGATCAGATGACCGTTCACGACCCGGATCCGCACCGAGCCGTACGCGCTGACCACGACCGCCGCCGCGGCGGTGCCGCCGGCCAGCCCGGCCAGCATCGGCAGGGTGCCGAACGGCACCATGATCAGCGCGAGCGAGGCCCCGGCCAGGAAGCACAGGAACCACCAGGAGCGGGGAGCGGTGAGGCGTTCGTCGTACGGGGCGGCGGAAAGCTGCATGGATCCAAGCTTGGCACGCCTCCCGCGAGGGTCCCGCGCCAGGGCGGACGCGTCACCGGCCGCCTTGCGGGGGACGGGTAAGGTCTGCGCCTGTGAGTGGTACTTCCGCAGCTCTTCAGCCCCCCGCCGACGCCGTGCCGCCCGTGCGTCACCCCGACGCCCCCGCGCCGGGCGAGCTCCTGGGCGCCCACTACGGGCAGTGCTTCGGCTGCGGCGACGAACAGCCGCACGGGCTGCACCTCCAGGCGCGGGCCGGCGAAGGCGTGTCGATCACCGCCGAGTTCACCGTGCAGCCCGCGCACCAGGGCGCCCCCGGCCTCGCCCACGGCGGGGTGCTGGCCACCGCTCTCGACGAGACGCTCGGCTCGCTGAACTGGCTGCTGCGCACCATCGCCGTCACCGGACGGCTGGAGACCGACTTCGTCCGGCCCGTGCCCGTCGGCACCGTGCTGCACCTCCAGGCGGAGGTGACCGCCGTCGCCGGACGGAAGATCTACTGCACCGCCACCGGACGCATCGGCGGCCCCGACGGCCCGGTCGCCGTCCGCGCGGACGCCCTGTTCATCGAGGTCAAGGTGGACCACTTCGTCGACCACGGCCGCCAGGAGGAGATCCAGGCCGCGATGCGGGACCCCGACCAGGTCCGCCGGACCCGCGCCTTCGAGGTGAACCCGTGAGCGGGCGCGGCGCACTCGAGGTGCTCATCCGGCGCGTCGACCCCGACGTACCGCTTCCGGCGTACGAGCACCCAGGCGACGCGGGCGCCGATCTGCGCACCACCGAGGCCTGCGAGCTGGGCCCGGGTGAGCGGGCCGTGCTGCCCACCGGGGTGTCTGTCGCGCTGCCGGAGGGGTACGCGGCCTTCGTGCACCCGCGATCCGGTCTTGCCGCACGCTGCGGCGTCGCCCTGGTGAATGCCCCGGGGACGATTGATGCCGGGTACCGTGGGGAGATCAAGGTGATCGTGGTGAATCTCGACCCGCGCGAGTCCGTGCGGTTCGAGCGCTTCGACCGGATTGCCCAACTGGTCGTCCAGCAGGTCGAGAGGGTGCGCTTCGTGTCGGTCGCACAGCTGCCCGCATCGGCCCGGGCCGAGGGGGGCTTCGGATCCACCGGCGGCCATGCCGCGGTGGAAGGTAAGAGCGGCACAAGCGTTCAGGCCGCCGAGGGCGGTACAGCGGGTGGGAATCGATACGCTTCGGTCGTATCCGACCGGGAAGGACAGTGACGTGTTCGGACGTCGCAAGAAGAGGGATGCCGCCGACGGTGCGGCCGGCGAGGCCGAGCAGGTCGTCGACGGTGTCGACGCTGAGGCGGACGAGGAGACCGGGCGCGTGAGGCTCGAGCCCGCGCCCCGGCCCGACGGGCCCTGGGACAGCTCCGAGGTCCGTGAGCCCGGCGAGGGCCGGGTCGATCTGGGCGGTCTGTTCGTGCCCGGTGTGGACGGCATGGAACTGCGCGTGGAGGTCGCGGGCGACGCGATCGTCGCGGCCACCGTCGTGCTGCGGGACAGCGCCGTCCAGTTGCAGGCCTTCGCCGCGCCCAAGCGCGAGGGCATCTGGGGCGAGGTGCGCGAGGAGATCGCGTCCGGCATCACCCAGCAGGGCGGCATCATCGACGAGGTCGAGGGCCCGCTGGGCTGGGAGCTGCGCGCCCAGGTGCCGGTGCAGCTGCCGGACGGCACCGGCGGCTTCCAGGTCGTGCGGTTCGTCGGCGTGGACGGCCCCCGCTGGTTCCTGCGCGGAGTGATCTCCGGGCAGGGCGCGGTGCAGCCGCAGGCGGCGGGGCTGCTGGAGCAGATCTTCCGGGACACGGTGGTGGTGCGCGGGGACGGGCCCATGGCGCCGCGCGACCCGATCGTCCTGAAGCTGCCGAACGACGCGCAGATGGTGCCGGAGAACGTGCAGCAGGAGGAAGGGTCGCGGTTCGCGGGCGGGATGAGCCGGCTGCAGCGGGGGCCTGAGATCACCGAAGTGCGGTAGTTCTTTTCTCGTCGGCCCGCGGGGCCGGTCGTTCGCGGCCGGTTCCGCGGGCCGACGTGTTTTCCGGGGCTCCGCCCCGGACCNNGGGGGCGACTTCCTGGTGCGGCGCCCCTTGACGGCCGATTGGTCTGGACCTACCGTCCCGGATCAGTCCGGGTGTTCAAAGGAGCGCCCCCTGTTCATGTACGGGAACGGATGGCCCCCACATGTCCGCTTCACGGCCCCGGCGCCGCCCCCTCCGCGCCGCCCTGTTCAGCCTCCTGACCACCGCCCTCGCCGGCACCCTCG
>MUNG01000155.1 GCA_002154585.1 Streptomyces pseudogriseolus | reverse complement strand
CGGAAGCCGCCGCGTCTGCGGAGGCTTCCGTCGTGGCCGGGTGCCCGCGCCGGGCAGGGGGCTCCGGTGCGCGGGGTGGCACCGCCGGGTCCCCGTCACGGGTCATGCTGTTCTGTTCTCCTCGGAAGCGGGAGCCGCGGGCGGCTCCGTGCGTCGCACCATCGTGGGGTCAGGGCGGGGAGGCCGGGCGCGGGACACGGCCGAAGATCATCCGGGCGGGCCGGGGTGGCCGGGCGGCGCCCGGGGTACCCCTAGGTGACGTCCCTGGACAATCCCCCCACCGACAGACGCCGGGAACTCCTGTTCCGTTCCAGGAGTCGGTCAGGAAGGGACAATGTGTGAGGGATCACCGAACGGGTGGAGCGGATGGAACGGACTGAGACGGCAGACACCGAGGACCGGGACGCCGCCGAGCAGCATGCCCGCGCGGCTCCCGTCACGAACCGCGCGATGACGACGTTCAGCCCCGCGGACGAGGAGAAGCAGCGCGGCGTGCGCCGCATGAAGCTCACCGCCACCGCCCTGCTGCTGTTCGTCGCCCTCGTCTACGTCCTCGCCAAGTGGGCGTCCCACCAGGGCGCCGGCGCCTGGGCGGGCTATGTCGCCGCGGCGGCGGAGGCCGGCATGGTGGGCGCGCTGGCCGACTGGTTCGCCGTCACCGCGCTGTTCCGGCACCCGCTGGGCCTGCCCATCCCGCACACCGCGATCATTCCCACCAAGAAGGACCAGCTCGGCACGGCCCTCGGCGACTTCGTCGGGGAGAACTTCCTCTCCGAGGACGTCGTCCGCAGACGCCTCCGCGCCGTCGGCATCGGCAGCCGCCTCGGCGCCTGGCTCGCCGTCCCCGAGCACGCCGACCGGGTCACCGCCGAGGTGTCCGCGGCCCTGCGCGGCGCGCTGACGGTGCTGCGCGACTCCGACGTGCAGGCGGTCGTCGGGGAGGCCATCACCCGCCGGGCCAACACCCAGGAGATCGCGCCCGGCATGGGCAAGATGCTGGAGCGGATCGTCGCCGACGGCGGCCACAAACGCGCGGTGGACGTGGTCGTCGCCCGCGCCCACGACTGGCTGGTGCTGCACAGCGACACCGTGATGGACGCGGTGCACGGCGGCGCCCCCGGCTGGACGCCCAAGTTCGTGGACCGCAAGGTCGGCGAGCGCGTCTACAAGGAGCTGCTGCGCTTCGTCACGGAGATGCGGGACATGCCCGGCCACCCCGCGCGCGGCGCCCTGGACCGCTTCCTCACGGACTTCGCGACCGACCTCCAGTCCGACACGGACACCCGCGCCCGCGTGGAGCGCCTGAAGGGCGACATCCTGGCCCGCAGCGAGGTGCAGGACCTGATCGCCTCCGCCTGGACGGCCGTACGCGGCATGATCGTCTCGGCGGCGGAGGACGAGCGCAGCGAGCTGCGGCTGCGCCTGCGGGCGTCGCTGCTGTCGCTGGGCGCCCGCATGTCGCTGGACCCGAAGCTCCAGGGCAAGGTCGACGGCTGGCTGGAGAGCGCCGCGGTGTACGTGGTGACGACCTACCGCAAGGAGATCACGTCCCTGATCACGGACACGGTGGCGAGCTGGGACGCGGAGCACACGACGAAGAAGATCGAGGCCAACATCGGCCGCGACCTCCAGTTCATCCGCATCAACGGCACGGTGGTCGGCTCGCTCGCGGGCCTGCTGATCTACACGATCTCGCGGGCGCTGGGCGCGTAGCGCGTACGGGCGCGCGGGCCGGGCGTGAAACCGGCGGGCACGGGGCACACGAGGTTCACTTCGCCGAGGAGGGAGCCCATGGCCACCGCGCAGTCCGGCACCGGACGCACCATCACCACCAGAATCCCCGCCCGACTCGACCGCCTCCCGTGGTCCCGCTGGCACTGGTCCGTCGTCATCGGCCTGGGCACGGTGTGGATCCTCGACGGGATGGAAGTCACCATCGTCGGGAACATCGCGGCCCGGCTGTCGGAGCCCGGCAGCGGACTGCCCATCACCTCCGGCGAGGTCACCGGCATCGGCGCCGCCCTCTACGTCACGGGCGCCTGCCTGGGCGCCCTCTTCTGGGGCCGGCTCACCGACGTGTACGGCCGCAAGAAGCTGTTCCTGATCACCCTGGCGGTGTACCTGGCCGCGACGGCCCTGACCGCGCTGTCCTTCGACACCTGGTGGTTCTTCCTCTTCCGCTTCCTCACCGGCTTCGGCATCGGCGGCGAGTACGCGGCCATCAACTCCGCGATCGACGAGCTGATCCCCGCCCGGTACCGGGGACGCGTGGATCTGCTGATCAACGGCAGCTACTGGTTGGGCGCGGTCGCCGGCGCGCTGCTGTCCATCGTCGCCCTGGACACCTCGATCTTCCCGGCGAACGTCGGCTGGCGCCTCACCTTCGCGCTGGGCGCGGTCCTCGCCCTGGTGATCCTGCTCGTACGGCGGCACGTCCCGGAGAGCCCGCGCTGGCTGCTGATCCACGGCAGGGACGAGGAGGCGGAGCGGATCGTCGGCGGTATCGAGGAACGCGTCACGGCCGACGGCGGCACGGAGCTGCCGCCCGCCGAGGGCGAGATGACGATCCACCAGCGCACCGGCACCACGTTCACCGAGATCGCCCGGACCGTCTTCGGCCGCTACCGCCGGCGCTCCACCCTCGGCTTCGCCCTCTTCATCGGGCAGGCGTTCCTCTACAACGCGATCACCTTCGGCTTCGGCGCGATCCTCACCCAGTTCTTCGACGTGCCGTCCGGCAACACCGGCTACTACTTCGCGGTGATCGCGGCCGGCAACTTCCTCGGTCCGCTGCTGCTGGGCAAGCTGTTCGACACGGTCGGCCGGCGGATCATGATCTCCGGTACGTACGTGCTGTCGGGCGCGCTGCTGTTCGGCACGGCGTGGCTGTTCGACCGCGGGTCGCTGACCGCGGCGACGATGACGGCGTGCTGGTGCGTGGTGCTGTTCTTCGCCTCGGCCGGCGCCTCCAGCGCCTACCTCACGGTCTCCGAGATCTTCCCGATGGAGACAAGGGCGATGTCCATCGCCTTCTTCTACGCGCTCGGCACCGCCGCCGGAGGCATCAGCGGCCCGCTGCTCTTCGCCGAGCTGACCGGCACGGGCAAGGTCGGCGACACGGTGCTCGCGTTCCAGATCGGCGCGGGTCTGATGGTCGCGGCGGGGATCGTCGCGGCGATTCTCGCGGTGAACGCGGAGCGGCGGTCCCTGGAGGACATCGCCGCACCGCTGTCGGCGGCGACCGGACCGCAGGAGGCGGCGGCCCGTCCCTGAACGCTCCCGGAGATCGCCGGACGTCCGCGACGGGCCGTACCCCTGACGTTGTCAGCCGCGCCGGTCGGCCACCGCCCATGAGGCGAGGGCGACCGCGCCGGCCACCGAGAACACGGCCGGCCAGGCGCCGACCTTCTTCGCCAGCGGGTGCGACCCGGCGAAGGCGGCGACGTACGCGGCCGACAGCACACCGGCCGCCGTACCGCCCGCACGCGCGCGCCACTGCTGGGCGGCGGCGACCCCGGCGGCGGCCAGCACGACCCCGCCGAGCTGCCGCTTACGGGTCCAGCGGGCCACGCCGTACCCGCCGACGAGCCCGCTCGCGGCCACGACCGAACTGGGAACCTTCGCCATGCCTGCTGCCTCCTGCCACTGCGCCCCGCGCGGGGCGCGGGAAACCACGGACTCCGAGGCTAACGCGCCCGGCGGCGCCCCCTCCCACCAGCCCCGGAGTAGCCGCCCGCCCAAAGCTGAGTCGGGGGTTGTCAACTTTCCAGCGGGTGAGTTATATAAGGAAGTGATCCGTAGGGCATCGCACGGACGACCTCACCCACGAAAGGAGTGGACTGTGATGCTCATGCGTACCGACCCGTTCGCCGAGTTCGACCGGCTGACGCGGCAGGTCCTCGACCCGGCCACCCGCACCTCGGCGATGCCGATGGACGCCTACCGGACGGGGGACGACTTCATCGTCCACTTCGACATCCCCGGCATCGACCCGGAGACCATCGAGCTGGACGTCGAGCGCAACGTCCTGCGCGTCCGCGCCGAGCGCCGTTCGCCGGCCCCCGAGAACGCGGACCTGGTGATCACCGAGCGTCCGACCGGCGAGTTCACGCGGCAGCTGTTCCTCGGCGACACCCTGGACACCGAGCGCATCGACGCCACGTACGAGGCGGGCGTCCTGACGCTGCGCATCCCGGTGGCCGAAGCGGCCAAGCCGCGCCGCATCCAGATCACGGGCGGCGACAGCCGCAAGCAGATCACCGGCTGACCGGCCCCCCTTCCACGCGTCCCGCGGCTCCCCTTCCCGCGGGACGCGTCCACGCGCCGCCGTACGCCCTCCGGCGGGCGACGCGACACCGGACCGTCGGAACCCCTTCCAAACCGAATACCGCAGCAGGAGAGGAGCTTCGGATGACCACGCTGACGCCGCACAAGCCCGCACCTCCGCGGCCGGGGAGCACCGTCGCCCCGGCGACCCCCGGGCCGCGTCCGGCACAGGACCCCGCGTGGCGTGAACTCGTCGACGCCGTACGGGAGGCCGGGCAGTACAGGACGCGGGCGGAGGCGGAGAGCGTCATCCGCGTCGTCCTGTCCGCCCTGGGCGGCCACGTCGTCGGCGACGAGCGCGTCGACCTGGCCCGTGCCCTGCCCGAGGAGGCCGCGCGGGTGGTCGCCTCGCAGATCCCCGCGACCCGCCGGCTGTCGGCGGCCGAGTTCGTCGACTCGGTGGCGGCCCGCATCGAGGGCGCGACCCCGGCCACGGCCCGCTGGGACGTCAGCTCCGTCCTCGGTGTGCTGCCGCCGCTGGTGGGCGACGATCTGGTGACGCGCATCCTGGACCAGCTGCCGCCCGGCTACGCCCTGCTGTTCGGCCGCGTGGAGCTGCTGCCGGCGGCGTGACGACCCCGCCGCGGCTCCCCCTCCTCCC
>MUNG01000154.1 GCA_002154585.1 Streptomyces pseudogriseolus | reverse complement strand
GGCCTCCAGGGCCGGGGCGGCGGCGGGCGCGGACGGGTGCGGCAGGCGGGCCTGCACGGCGGCGGCCACCAGCGCCATCAACGGGTCCTTCTTGAAGCCCCACAGCTCCACCGCGTTCGGGTCGTACTTCGCCGGGACCTTGGTGGGGGCGTGGCGCACGAGGAAACGCAGGTGGCCGTTCTCCAGCCCGGCGGCCGGCTGCCAGTCCACGCCCTCCAGGTCCGCCGCCGCCAGGGTGTGGGGTCCCGCGGCGGCCTTGGCGTCCTCCGTCTTCCAGTTCCACTCCAGCCGGACCCGCTCCCCGTCGAAGCTCACCGTGCCGTCCCCGGCGGACACGGACAGCGGCAGGGGCGGGCCGGGCAGCAGATAGGCGGTCACCGGTCCCGACGGGATCTGCTCCAGCAGCAGCGCGGTGCGGACCTCCTCCGTGAAGTACTCGGCGACGCCGTAGCGGTCGGACTCCACGATCAGCTGGTACGGGTCGTGCGGCTCGGTGAGCCGGCCGCCGGTCGCGTGCAGCAGGGGGTCGGCTCCGTCGCGCAGCCGCAGCCTGAGCCGCCCCGACCTCTTGCCCTGCTCCAGCGAGATGCCCGCCAAGGCCTCCAGCGGCACGGCCAGTTCACCCAGCGTCCNNGGCCGGGCGTCAGGCGCAGGGTCTCCCCGTCGAACGTCCACGTCCCGTCCTTCTGGATGATTTCCGCCATGGGGGGATTGTTTCACCGGATCTGCGGGAGAGTGGTCTATACCCATTCCAGGTTCCCTTACAGGGAACAGGAGTTGAGAAGGGAGCACGTGTGAGACGGCAACGACGGCACCACGGAACGACTCCCCGCACCACCCGCCTGCTCGGGTCCCTGCTGCTCGTCGTGGCGGTGGGAGCCGCCACGGTCGCGGCGACCCCCGCCCGGGGCCCCGCCGCCGGGACCGCACCGGGGCGCTCGCCCGTCCCGCTGGACCAGGTGATCCCCGCCCCCGCGTCCGTGGAGCCCGGCGGACGTCCGTACCGCATCACCGACAGGACCCGTATCCGCGTCGACGGCCCCCGCGAGGCCCGCGGGGTCGGCGAGTACCTCGCGGGCGTCCTGCGGCCCTCCACCGGCTACCCGCTGCCCGTCACCGACCGCGGTACGGCAGGCATCCGCCTGCGCATCGCCGAGGGCCCCTACGGCAGCGAGGGCTACCGGCTGCGCAGCGGCCCCTCCGGGATCACCCTGACCGCCGCCGGGCCGGCCGGGCTGTTCCACGGCGTCCAGACGCTGCGGCAGCTGCTCCCCGCGGACGTGGAGAAGCGGACCCGGCAGCCGGGGCCGTGGCTGATGGCGGGCGGCACCGTCACCGACAGCCCGCGCTTCGGCTGGCGCGGCGCCATGCTCGACGTCTCCCGGCACTTCTTCTCCGTCGACGAGGTCAAGCGCTACATCGACCGGATCGCCCTCTACAAGCTCAACAAGCTGCATCTGCATCTGAGTGACGACCAGGGCTGGCGCATCGCCATCGACTCCTGGCCGCGGCTCGCGGCCCACGGCGGCTCCACCGAGGTCGGCGGCGGCCCCGGCGGCTTCTACACCAAGGACGACTACCGCGAGATCGTGCGGTACGCGGCCTCCCGGTACCTGGAGGTCGTCCCCGAGATCGACATGCCGGGCCACACCAACGCGGCCCTCGCCTCCTACGCCGAGCTGAACTGCGACGGCGTCGCGCCCCCGCTCTACACCGGCACCCAGGTCGGCTTCAGCTCGCTGTGCGTCGGCAAGGAGGTCACGTACGACTTCGTCGAGGACGTCGTGCGGGAGATCGCCGCGCTCACGCCCGGCCGCTACCTCCACATCGGCGGCGACGAGGCGCACTCCACCCCGCACGAGGAGTACGTGGCCTTCATGGAGCGGGTCCAGCCGGTCGTCGCCCGGTACGGCAAGACGGTCGTGGGCTGGCACCAGCTGACCGGGGCCACCCCGGCAAAGGGGGCGCTCGCCCAGTACTGGGGCCTCGACGGCACCGGCGCGGCGGAGAAGCAGCGGGTCGCAGAGGCGGCGCGGAACGGCACCGGGCTGATCCTTTCGCCGGCCGACCGGGCGTACATGGACATGAAGTACGACGCCAGCACGCCGCTGGGACTGTCCTGGGCCGGGTACGTCGAGGTGCGGCGGTCCTACGACTGGGACCCGGGCGCGTATCTGGAGGGCGTGCCCGAGTCCGCGGTGCGGGGTGTCGAGGCGCCGCTGTGGACGGAGACGCTCGACGAGGTCGGGGAGCTGGAGTTCATGGCCTTCCCGCGGCTGCCGGGGATCGCGGAGTTGGGGTGGTCCCCGGCGGGGACGCACGACTGGGAGTCGTATCGGCAACGGGTTGCGGGGCAGGGGCCTCGGTGGGAGGCGATGGGGGTGAATTTCTACAGGTCGCCTCAGGTGCCGTGGGAGTGACGGCAGTTTGGCGGCTGCAGCGCGGTGGGGGCTGGGCGCGCCCGCGCGGCGGAGCCGCACGTCGATACAGCCCCGCGCCCTAGGGGTATCGACCCTGACGGCGTGACGAGCCCCCGGAGGACCGTACTCCGGGGGCTCGTCCGTCCCGATGCGGTCAGAAGGCCGCCAAGGGGTTCTTCAGTGTGCCTACGAGCTGAAGGGCGCCCGACGGGTCCGACAGGTCGACCATCTGCTTGTTGTTGCGCAGCTGGAGGCGGTTCAGGCAGGACAGGGCGAACTCCGGGGCGAACATGTCGTACCGGGCGAACTTGTCGGCCAGCTCCGGCACCGACGCCTGGTATTCGCGGGTGACCTCCGCGACCGTCCGCCAGAAGCCGTCCTCGTCGAGGACGCCCTCCTCGGCGAGGTTCGCCGCGAGGAAGCGGAAGAAGCAGTCGAAGACGTCCGTGAAGATCGACAGCAGCTTGGTGTCGTCCGGGACCTCGACGCGGATGCGGGACACCTCCGGCGGGAGCACCGCGTCCGGGTCCATCACCGCGATCTCCTCGGCGATGTCCTTGTAGATGGCGCGCCGCACGGCTCCGTCCTCCAGGACCAGGATGACGTTCTCGCCGTGCGGCATGTACACCAGGTCGTAGGCGTAGAAGCTGTGCAGCAGCGGGACGTAGTAGGCGCGCAGGTAGCGGCGCAGCCACTCGGCCGGGGCCAGCCCCGAGCGTTCGATCAGGGCGGCCGCGAAGGACCGGCCCTCGTGGTCTACGTGGAGCAGGGACGCCATGGTGGCGAGCGACTCGCCGTCCGCCAGGGACGTCACCGGGCTTTCCCGCCACAGCGCCGCCAGCATCTTCCGGTACGGCGAGTAGCGGTCGGTGGCCTGCTCGTACTCCAGGTGCCGGTAGCCCACGGCGGCACGCTCCCGGATGACCGACAGTCCCGTGGACCGCAGCACCGGGTCGTTGTCGATCAGGCGGGCCAGCCAGTCGTTGATGGCCGGGGTGGCCTCCATGTAGGCGGCGGACAGGCCCCGCATGAAGCCCATGTTGAGGACGGACAGGGCCGTCTTCACGTAGTGCTTCTCCGGGTGCGTCCGGTTGAAGAAGGTGCGGATGGACTGCTGCGCCAGGTACTCGTCGTCGCCCTCGCCCAGGCACACCAGGTGCCGGCGGGCCACCTCGGCGGCGAAGGTGACGGACAGCTTGTTCCACCACTGCCAGGGGTGGACGGGTATGAGCAGGTAGTCGGCGGGGTCCAGGTCCTCGGCGCGCAGGACGTCGTGGAACCGCTCGACGGTCTCCTCGCCGAGCTCCTGGCGGACGAAGTCCTCGTACTCGATGCCGACGCCCGCCGTGAACGCGGCGCGGGAGCGGTGGGCGGCCAGCCACACCAGCCTCACCGGGTTCGCGGCCTCCGGGGCGTACCTGAGGTACTCGTGCACGCCGAAGCCGAGCCGTCCGTTGTTGGCGACGAAGCAGGGGTGGCCCTCGGTCATGCCGGTCTCGATCGCCTGGAACCCGGCGTCGACCAGCTCGGCCGAGGTGACCTGCGGCTTGGTGAGCTTGTAGCAGGTGCCGGAGAGGGTGGAGGAGATCTCCTCCAGGTACACCGGCAGGATCTCGTCGCTCAGCCCCAGGGACTTCTGCAGCTCGATGAAGAAGTCCAGGGCGGCGAGCTCGATTTCGGCGTCGCCGCGGTGGCGGGTGATCGAGTCGGCGTCGACCTGCCAGTGGTCCAGACCGCGCAGCGTGGCCGTGAACGTGTAGCGGGTCTCGCCGTCGTCGCTGCGGACCACGTACCGGCCGTCGCCGGACGGTTCCGGCGTGACGAGCCGCTCGTGCGCGAACTCGGCGAGCGCCTTGCGGATCAGCAGACGGTTGGCCCGCGCCCAGCGGTGGGGGGACAGATGCGCCACGGCGTCGGACAGGGTCATACGGACACTCCTCGGGCGGCCTCGAACTGTTCGCGCGTGCAGAAGCTCAGCAGCGCGCGCTTCTCCGGCTTGTCGATCTCCCGCTCGGGCACGAAGCCCACGGCCTCGTTCAGGGCGTGCACGGCCTTGTTGCCGACGTCGGGCTCCACCACGACCCGGCGGGTGGCCGGGTCGGCGAACAGCTCCTCCATCACGGCGGTGATGACGGCGCGGGTGAAGCCGTGGACGGGGCGGTCGGTGGGGGCGACCAGGAAGTGCATGCCGACGTCACCGGGCTCGGGCTCGTAGAGACCGACGAGTTCGACGTACCGGGGGTCGTACTTCTCCATCAGGAACGCGGGTTCGCCGTCGTGCAGGCCGAGGTACGCGTGATGGTGCTCGTGGGCGGCGATCCGCATGTACTCGCGCTCGACGTCCGGGAGCGTCGCGTCCTGCATCATCCAGAACGCCGCCTTGGGGTGCGTCACCCAGCGGTGCAGCAGCTCCGCGTCCTTCAGCGGGTCGAGGGGGCGGACGGTGAACGGACCGATGGCGCTCATACGGCGAACTCCTGGAAGGCGATGCTCTTCTCGACCGGGTAGTACTCGGCGCCCAGCAGCTCCCGGATGATGGAGGCGTTGCGGTAGGCGCCCATGCCCAGGTCGGGGCTGGTGATGCTGTGCGTGTGCACGCCCGCGTTCTGGAGGAACACGCCGCGCCCGGTGACGTCGATCGCGTAGTTGCGGGCGACGTCGAAGCGGCCGTGGCTGTCGAAGCGCAGCCGGTCGCGCACCGGCTCCAGGAAGGCGGGCTGCTCGTAGTGGTAGCCGGTCGCCAGCACCAGGCCCTCGGTGGCGATCTCGAAGTCCTTGCCCTGCTCGTCCTGGCGGAAGCCGAGCGTGTACGTGCCGTCCTCGTACCGGGCGCTGGTGAGGGAGGAGTTGGTGAGCAGCCGGGTGGGCACGCCGCGGCCGCCGCTCTCCACGTTCTTCTGGTACAGCAGGTCGAAGATCGCGTCGATCAGGTCCGAGTTGATGCCCTTGAAGAGGCCCTTCTGCTGCTTCTCCAGCCGGTAGCGGGTGTCCTCGGGCAGCGCGCGGAAGTAGTCGATGTAGTCCGGGGACGTCATCTCCAGGGTCAGCTTGGTGTACTCCAGCGGGAAGAACCGCGGGGAGCGCGTGACCCAGTTGAGCTGGTAGCCGTGGGCGTCGATCTCCGAGAGCAGCTCGTAGTAGATCTCGGCGGCGCTCTGTCCGCTGCCGACGATCGTGACGGACTTCTTCGTCAGCAGCTCCGCCTTGCGCCGCGTGTACCGCGCGTTGTGGAAGAGGCCGCCCTCCAGACCGCGGCAGGGTTCTGGGACGTACGGCACGGTGCCGGTGCCCAGCACCAGGTGCCGGCCGCGGTACGTGGCGCCGGTGTCCGTGGCCACCACGTACACCTCGGCGGTCTCGTCCCAGGTGACCTCGGTGACCGTGGTGCCGAAGCGGACGGAGCCGAGCTGGGCGGCGGCCCAGCGGCAGTAGTCGTCGTACTCGACGCGCAGCGGGTAGAAGTTCTCCCGGATGTAGAACGAGTACAGCCGGCCCTTCTCCTTCAGGTAGTTGAGGAAGGAGTACGGGGACGTCGGGTCGGCGAGGGTGACCAGGTCCGACATGAACGGCGTCTGGAGGTGAGCTCCGTCGAGGAACATCCCGGCGTGCCACTCGAAGTCCGGCTTGGACTCCAGGAAGACGCCGTCGAGTTCGTCGATGGGCTCGGTCAGGCAGGCCAGCCCCAGGTTGAACGGGCCCAGCCCGATGGCCACGAAGTCGTGGACCGTGGTGTCAGCAAGCGCGGTCAAGGGACTCTCCCAGGTACTGCTCGGCGTGGCCGGCGATCAGGTCGAGGACGGCCGTGATGTCGGCCGTCGTGGTCTCGGGGTTGAGCAGGGTGAACTTCAGGTAGTGACGCCCGGCCACCTTGGTGCCCGCGACCACCGCGTCGCCGGAGGCGAACAGGGCCTTGCGTGCGTACAGGTTGGCCCGGTCGATCTCGGCGGGGTCGGTGACGGCGGCCGGGATGTAACGGAAGACCAGGGTGGACAGGCTGGGCTCGACCACCACGTCGAAGCGGGGGTCGGCGGCCAGCAGTTTCCAGCCCTCGGCGGCGAGGTCGCACACCTCGTCGAAGAGGGCGCCGATGCCGTCGGCGCCCATCACGCGCAGCGTCATCCACAGCTTGAGCGCGTCGAAGCGGCGGGTGGTCTGGAGGGACTTGTCGACCTGGTTGGGGATGCGCTCGGTCACCATGCGGCGCGGGTTGAGGTACTCCGCGTGGTAGGTGGCGTGCCGCAGCGTGGCCGCGTCGCGCACCAGCACGGCCGAGGAACTGACCGGCTGGAAGAAGGACTTGTGGTAGTCGACGGTGACCGAGTCGGCGCGCTCGATGCCGTCGATGCGGTGCCGGTACTTCAGGGAGGCGAGCAGCCCGCAGCCGTAGGCGGCGTCCACGTGCATCCAGGCGCCGTACTGCTCGCACAGGCCGGCGATCTCCGGCAGCGGGTCGATGGAGCCGAAGTCGGTGGTGCCGGCGGTGGCGACGACCGCCATCGGGACCAGGCCCACCTCGGCGCAGCGCTCCAGTTCGTGGGCGAGGGCGACGGTCTGCATCCGCTTGTCGTGGTCGACGGGGACGGCCACCACGGCCTCCGGGCCGAGACCGAGCAGTTTCGCGGACTTCTGCACGCTGAAGTGGCTGACCTCGGAGGCGAAGACGCGCAGCTTCGCCAGGTCCTGGGTCTTGGTCTCCTCGCGGGCGAGCAGCAGCGCCTGGAGGTTGGACTGGGTGCCGCCGGAGGTGAACACGCCGTCGGCGGCGGGGCCGAGGCCGATGCGGGCGGCCGTCCAGTCGATCAGTTTCCGCTCGATCAGGGTGCCGCCGGCCGACTGGTCCCAGGTGTCCAGGGAGGAGTTGACGGCGGAGAGCACCGCCTCGCCGAGCACGGCCGGGATGACGACGGGGCAGTTGAGGTGGGCGAGGTAGCGGGGGTGGTGGAAGTAGACCGCGTCCCGGAGGTAGACGTCCTCCAGTTCGTCCAGCACCGCGGTGGTGTCGCGCAGCGGCTGGTCGAGGTCGATCGCGTCGATGCGCGGGGCGAGGTCGTCGACCGTGACGCCGGTGAACGGCCGGTCGGTGGCGGCGAGTTTGGCGGCCACCCGCTCGACTCCTTCGGTCACGGAGCGTCGGTAGTGCTCCGTGGTGGTGTCGTTGAGCAGGTGCGAGCGCATGTGGGGTCCTCCGGTGGGGACGGGGCCGGTGCGGGGAGCGGTCCAGCGCGGTTGAACTTAGGTAAGCCTAACCAAAGTTTTCTGCGGCCAATCCCGTTTTCACCGTGACCGCCGTCACGTTCCCCACGGACCGCGAAACGGCTCCAACTCCTTTACAAGTCAAGCCAGTTCGCGAAGTTGCTCTTCCGTGAGGCCGCGCCGCCAGTAGCCCACGAACGTCACGCGCCGGCGGTCGACACCGCGCTCGCCGACGAAGTGACGCCGCAGCAGCTTCACATGACCGGCCTCCCCGGCGATCCACACGTAGGCGCGCTCGGGGAAGGGCAGGGGAGTCCCGCGCACGGCGTCCAGCGCCAGCGGGATGTCCGGGGCCGCGCACCCGTCCCGCACGAACCAGGTGACCTCCGCATCCGCCGCCGTCGGCAGCTCCTGGACGTCCCCGGCGTGCGGCACCTCCAGCCAGACCCGGGCACGGGCGCCCGCCGGAAGGGATTCCAGGACGGCGGCCGCGGCCGGAACGGCGGTCTCGTCGGCCCACAGCAGCACCGTCGAGGCGTCCTCGGGCGGGCGGAAACGGATCGCGCGGTTGTCGGCGACCGCCGGGCCGAGCAGCAGCACCCGGTCGCCCGCTGCGGCGCGGGCGGCCCAGCGGGAGGCCGGTCCGGCCGCGGTGGACGGGCCCGCCTCCGCGCCGACGCCGTGCAGCACGAAGTCGACGTCGATCTCGGCGGTCCGCCCCAGGGCGTCCGCGCGCAGCGCCCGCAGCGTGTACGAGCGCATCACCGCCCGTACGTCGTCGGGCAGTTCGCGCCAGCCCTGCCACCAGCCCTCGCCCAGCTCCACCGGCACGACCGGCTCGCTCTGCCCCGGGTGGGGCAGGAACAGCGACAGGGACTGGTCGCGCCCGTCGGAGCGGAAGTCGCGCAGATCCGGTCCGGTGAAGGTGACCCGGACCAGGGACGGGCCGAGCCGCCGCGTCCCGGCGACCTGAAGGGCGAAGAAGCGGAACGGGGCGGCCACGGCAGTCGTCACGAGGAGCTCCTGCGGGTCGAGGGGGCGGCTGGGCCGGGCGAGGGGGCTGACCTTGCGGGGAAGGTCAGCTGACCTTCTTGGCCTTCTCGATGGCCTCGGCGAGCGCCTCCACCGGCGCCACGCACTTGTCGTACGACAGGATCGGCTCGGTGGAGCGGGGCAGGACCTGGCCGGCCTTGACGGCGGGCAGCTGCTTCCAGGTCGCCTCGGTGATGTCGGCGGGCTGGATGGCCGAGCTGCGGTCGTCCATCATGATCACGTCGGCCTTGTGCTTGTCGACGTTCTCCCAGCTCAGGCTCTCGAACCAGCCGCCGGTGGCCTTCTTGGCCTCCTCCGTCGGCTCCACGAAGTTCACCCCGAGGGCCTTGAAGTACTCCAGGTCGATGGAGAGGTTGCTGCCCGAGACGTAGAACAGTTCGGGGCTCGCGGAGCCGACCAGCACCTTGATCTCGGGCTTGGCCTTGGCGGCCTTGCGCAGCCGCTCCGAGGCCGCCTCGAACCGCTTCTTGGCCTCGGTGACCTTCGCGGCCGTCATGTCGGCGCCGAGGGACTCGGCCAGCTCCCACATCCGCTGCAGCGGGCCGGTGAGCTGACGGTCGAACACGGAGATGCCGACGCTGGGCGCGAGCTTGGCGATCTTGTCCTTGGACGCCTCGGGGACGTACCAGAGGGTGCCGGCGTCGTCGAACATCGTGGAGATCAGGACGTCGGGCGCGAGGGCCGCGTACTTCTCGACGTTGAACTGGTCCCAGACGTTGCCCAGGACGGTCACCTTGCTGACGTCCATGTCGCCGGCCTGGACGTCGGCCTTGCCGTCCTTCGTCGTCGTCGGGCCGAAGACGCCCTTGACCTCGATGCCGTAGTCGTACAGCGCGGCGGCCACGCCCGTGAACGCGACGATGTTCTTCGGCGCCTCGTCGAGCTTCACCGTGGTGCCGCGGTCGTCCTTGAAGGACCAGGGGCCGGACTTGGCGGCGCCCTTCGTGTCCGCGCCGGCGTCCTTCGCGTCGTCGTCCCCGCAGGCGGTGAGCACGGCGCCGAGCCCGAGGGCGCCGCCGGCGGCGAGCAGTCCACGACGGGTCAGGCGGGCGGTTCTGGCGTTCGGCATGGAAGGGTCTGCTTTCGTGCGTACGGGACCGTGGTTCAAACAGCGTTAGGTTAGCCTAACCAAATGATCTGTCCAGAGGGCCTCCGGCACGCATCCTCGGGAAACGCCGGTCCGGGGCCGTGATTCGGATCACTCGCCCCGGACCGTCCGTACACGGGGCCGTGCTCAGCCTGCCAAGCCCAACTCCCGCGCGATGAGCATCCGCTGCACCTCGCTGGTGCCCTCGCCGATCTCCAGGATCTTGGAGTCGCGCCACATGCGGGCCACCGGGTACTCGTTCATGAAGCCGTAGCCGCCGTGGATCTGCGTCGCGTCGCGCGCGTTGTCCACGGCCACCGTCGAGGAGTACAGCTTGGCCAGCGCCGCCTCCTTCTTGAACGGCTCGCCCGCCACCAGACGGCTCGCCGCGTCCCGCCACGCCAGCCGCGCCGTGTGCGCCTTCATCTCCATGTCGGCGATCTTGAACTGGATCGCCTGGTTCGCGCCGATCGGACGTCCGAACGCCTGCCGCTCCTTGGCGTACTTCACCGACTCGTCCACACAGCCCTGCGCGAGCCCCGTGGCGAGCGCGGCTATGGCGATGCGGCCCTCGTCGAGGATGCGCAGGAACTGCGCGTAGCCGCGGCCCTCCGCGCCCAGCAGGTTGGCCGCCGGGACCCGCACGTCCTGGAAGGACAGCTCCCGGGTGTCCGAGGCGTTCCAGCCGACCTTCGAGTACGGCGCCGCGACCGTGAAGCCGGGGGTGCCGGACGGCACGATGATCGACGAGATCAGCGGCTTGCCGTCGGGCTTGCGGCCGGTGACGGCGGTGACCGTGACCAGACCCGTGACATCCGTGCCGGAGTTGGTGATGAAGCACTTGGTGCCGTTGATCACCCACTCGTCCGTCGCCTCGTCCAGCCGGGCCGACGTGCGGGTCGCGCCCGCGTCGCTGCCGCCGTCCGGCTCGGTCAGCCCGAACGCGCCCAGGATCTCGCCCGAGCACAGCCTCGGCAGCCACTCGCGCTTCTGCTCCTCGGTGCCGAACAGGTGCAGCGGCATGGCGCCCAGCGAGACGCCCGCCTCCAGGGTGATGGCCACCGAGGAGTCCACCCGGGCCAGCTCCTCCAGCGCCACGCCGAGCGCGAAGTAGTCGCCGCCCATGCCGCCGTACTCCTCCGGGAACGGCAGGCCGAACAGGCCCATGCGGCCCATCTCGCGGACGATCTCGTACGGGAACTCGTGCCGCTCGTAGAAGTCGCCGATCTTCGGCGCCACCACGTCGTGCGCGAACTCCTCGACCGTACGGCGGAGTTCTTCCAGTTCGGGGGAGAGCTTGTGGTCCATGGTCCTTCACGACTCCTGGTGGGAGAGGGCTCGTACGGTGCGGGACGGGCTGGGCCGGCCCAGGTGCGCGGCCATCCAGACGCTTGTGGCGACCAGACGGCCGAGATCGACTCCGGTGTCGATGCCGAGGCCCCGCAGCATCCACACGAGGTCTTCGGTGGCGAGATTGCCGGTGGCGGACTTCGCGTACGGGCAGCCGCCCAGCCCGCCGGCCGAGGCGTCGACCGTGGCGACGCCCTGCTGGAGCGCGGCCAGCGTGTTGGACAGCGCCTGGCCGTAGGTGTCGTGGAAGTGCACGCCCAGCGCGGAGACGGGCACGCCCGCCTGGGTGAGCGCGCCGATCAGGGCCGTCACATGGCCCGGGGTGGCCACGCCGATCGTGTCGCCGAGGCTCAGCTCGTCGCAGCCCATGTCGAGCAGCGCCCGGCACACCCGCACCACCTGGGGGACCGGGACCGCGCCCTCCCAGGGGTCGCCGAAGCACATCGACAGATAGCCGCGCACATGGACGCCCTGCCCCTTCGCGCGGGCCACCACCGGCTCGAACATGGCCAGCGCCTCGTCCACCGTGCGGTTGAGGTTGGCCTTGGCGAAGGACTCCGTGGCGCTGGCGAACACCGCCACCCGGCGGGCGCCGAGCGCCAGCGCGCGGTCGAGGCCGCGCTCGTTGGGCACCAGCACCGGCAGGTCCACCGGCAGGTCGGACACCGCCGGGAACAGGTCCTCGGCGTCCGCGAGCTGCGGCACCCACTTCGGGTGCACGAAGCTCGTCGCCTCGATCGTGGTCAGGCCCGTGCCGGCCAGCCGGCGGACGAACTCCGCCTTCACGGCCGTCGGCACGGTCTGCTTCTCGTTCTGCAGGCCGTCGCGGGCGCCCACCTCGTGGATCCGCACCCGTGCGGGCAGCCCCTCGGCCGGCACGGCCATGGGCAGGCCCAGCTCGCTCGCGTTCATGCCGTCTCCCCTTCCGCGGAGTCCGCAGGTTCCGCGGTCTCCACCGGCGCGATGACCGCGAGCACCTGGTCCATGGCGACCGTGGTGCCCGGGGACACGTCCAGCTCCGTGACCGTGCCGGCGTGCGGGGCCGAGATGACGTGCTCCATCTTCATCGCCTCCACCACCAGCAGGCTCTGGCCCGCGTCCACCTCGTCGCCGACGGCGACCTTCACCACCGTCACCGTGCCCGGCATCGGCGCGGTCAGCGAGTCGGCGCCCGCCTGACCCGCCCGGGTGAGGGACGCGGCGACCGGGTCGTGGTCCCGCACCTGCCAGGCGTCGCCGTCCCGGCCCAGCCAGGAGCCGTCCGGCAGGGCGGCGAACGTGTGTGCGACGCCGTCGAGCGTGCAGGTGAACCGGTGCCCGTCCAGCGTCCCGGCGGACGCCCGCAGCGGGGTGTCCGCGCCGGGCGGCAGCAGCTCCAGGCCGCCGTCGGCCGTGGCCCGCACCCGCACGGTCACCGGGTCGTGGCCCGCCACCCGCAGATGGTGCGCCGTCCACGCCCGGCCGCCGCCCATCCGCCAGCCGTCGGCGGCGTCGAACGGATCCCGCCAGCCGGGCGACGCGGCCGGCGCGAGGGCGGCCTGGCGCAGCAGCGCCGCCGCCGCGTACACCTCGGCCGGCACCTCCCCGGCGACCAGGGAGTCCGCCTCCCGCTCCACCAGCCCGGTGTCCAGCTCGCCCGACACGACCGCCGGGTGGGCCAGCAGCCGCCGCAGGAAGCCCGCGTTGGTCTGCACGCCCAGCGTCACCGTCCCCGCGAGCGCCGCCCGCAGCTTGCGCAGCGCGGTCGCCCGGTCGGGGCCGTACGCGATCACCTTGGACAGCATCGGGTCGTAGAGGCTGCCGACCTCCGTGCCCTCGCTGAGCCCGGAGTCGGTGCGCACGCCGTCGCCCTGCGGCTCGCGCAGCGTCAGCACCGTGCCGCCGGAGGGCAGGAAGCCGCGCGCGGGGTCTTCCGCGCACAGGCGTGCCTCGACCGCGTGCCCGGTGAGCCGTACGTCGTCCTGCCCGAACGCCAGCCGCTCACCCGCCGCGACCCGCAGCTGCCACTCCACCAGGTCCAGGCCCGTGATCAGTTCGGTGACCGGGTGCTCCACCTGGAGCCGGGTGTTCATCTCCATGAAGTAGTACTGGGACGGGTCGCCGCCCGGCACGATGAACTCCACGGTGCCCGCGCCCCGGTAGCCGCAGGAGCGGGCCGCCTGCACGGCCGCCTCGCCCATCGCCGCCCGGGTGGCCTCGTCGAGGAGCACACTGGGCGCCTCCTCGACGATCTTCTGGTGCCGCCGCTGGAGCGAGCACTCGCGCTCGCCCAGGTGCACCACGTTCCCGTGCCCGTCGGCCAGCACCTGGATCTCGATGTGCCGGGGCCGGTCGATCCACCGCTCCACCAGCAGCGTGTCGTCGCCGAAGGAGGCGCGGGCCTCGCGCCGGGCGGCGGCGATCTCGTCCGCCAGCCTCTCCGCGTCCCGCACCAGCCGCATGCCCTTGCCGCCGCCGCCCGCCGACGGCTTCAGCAGCACCGGCATGCCGATCTCCCGCGCGGCCTCGGCGAGCTGCGCGTCGGTCAGGCCACTGCCGCTGGAGCCGGGCACCACCGGCACCCCGGCCGCCTTCACCGTCTCCTTCGCGCGGATCTTGTCGCCCATCAGGGCGATGGCGTCCGCCGGGGGCCCGATGAACGCCAGGCCCGCCGCCTCGCAGGCCCGCGCGAACTCCGCGTTCTCGGCGAGGAAGCCGTACCCCGGGTGCACCGCCTGCGCGCCGGTGCGGGCGGCCGCCTGAAGCAGCCGCTCCGCCGACAGGTAGCTTCCCGCAGCCGGCGCCGGCCCGATCCGCACCGCCGTGTCGGCCTCCCGGACGTGCCGGGCGCCGGCGTCCGCGTCGGAGTACACGGCCACCGAGCGCACCCCCATCGACCGCAGGGTGCGGACGACCCGGACCGCGATCTCGCCCCGGTTGGCCACCAGCACGGTGTCGAACATCTGCTCAGTCATCGTCAGGGGTCCCCTCACATCCGGAAGACGCCGAACTGGGGGTCACCCAGGGGCGCGTTGGCGCACGCGGTCAGGGCCAGCCCCAGCACCTGCCGGGTCTCCATCGGGTCGATCACGCCGTCGTCCCAGAGGCGGGCCGTCGCGTAGTAGGCGTTGCCCTGGCGCTCGTACTGGGCGCGGATCGGGGCCTTGAAGGTCTCCTCGTCCTCCGTCGGCCACTCCTCGCCGCGCGCCTCGAGCTGGTCCCGCTTGACGGTGGCCAGGACCGAGGCGGCCTGCTCGCCGCCCATCACCGAGATCTTGGCGTTCGGCCACATCCACAGGAAGCGGGGCGAGTAGGCCCGGCCGCACATCGAGTAGTTGCCCGCGCCGTAGGAGCCGCCGACCACGACGGTCAGCTTCGGCACGCGCGTGCAGGCGACGGCCGTGACCATCTTGGCGCCGTGCTTGGCGATGCCGCCCGCCTCGTAGTCCCGGCCGACCATGAAGCCCGAGATGTTCTGGAGGAACACCAGCGGGATGCCGCGCTGGTCGCACAGCTCGATGAAGTGGGCGCCCTTCTGGGCGGACTCGGAGAAGAGGATGCCGTTGTTGGCGACGATCCCCACCGGGTGGCCGTGGATGTGCGCGAAGCCGGTGACCAGGGTCTGCCCGAACTCCGCCTTGAACTCGGCGAACCGGGAGCCGTCCACGACGCGCGCGATGATCTCGCGGACGTCGTAGGGCGTGCGGGAGTCCACCGGCACCGCGCCGTACAGCCCCGCCGGGTCCACCTTGGGCTCGGCGGCCGGCTCCACCCGCCAGGGCAGCTCGCCGCGCCCGGGCAGCGTGGAGACGATCTGGCGCACGATCCTCAGCGCGTGCGCGTCGTCCTCGGCGAGGTGGTCGGTCACCCCGGACACCCGGGAGTGGACCTCGCCGCCGCCCAGCTCCTCCGCCGTGACCACCTCGCCGGTGGCCGCCTTCACCAGCGGCGGGCCGCCGAGGAAGATCGTGCCCTGGTTGCGCACGATCACCGCCTCGTCGCTCATCGCGGGCACGTACGCCCCGCCCGCCGTGCAGGAGCCGAGCACCGCCGCGATCTGCGGGATGCCGGCGCCGGACATGCGGGCCTGGTTGTAGAAGATGCGGCCGAAGTGGTCCCGGTCGGGGAACACCTCGTCCTGCATCGGCAGGAAGGCGCCGCCCGAGTCCACCAGGTAGACGCAGGGCAGCCGGTTGTCCAGGGCCACCTCCTGCGCGCGCAGGTGCTTCTTCACGGTCATCGGGTAGTACGTGCCGCCCTTGACCGTGGCGTCGTTGGCGACGACCACGCACTCGCGGCCCGCCACCCGGCCGATCCCGGCGATCACCCCGGCCGCCGGCGCCTGCCCGTCGTACATCCCGTCGGCGGCCAGCGGGGCCAGCTCCAGGAAGGGCGAGCCGGGGTCCAGGAGGGTGTCCACCCGGTCGCGCGGGAGCAGCTTCCCGCGCGCGGTGTGACGGGCGCGCGCCCGCTCGCCGCCGCCGAGCGCCGCCGCGGCCAGCTTGCCGCGCAGCTCCTCGACGAGGGCGCGGTGCGCCTCCTCGTTGGCCCGAAAGGCCTCCGACGCGGGATCGGCCGCGCTGTGAAGCTCCGGTGCCTCGTGCATCCTTGCGGGTCCCCTCACCTTGTTAATGAGCGTTAACGCATTTCCTCCAGGTTAACGACCGCTAACCTCCCTGTCTAGAATCGTCCTCATGGCCACCAGAACCGACGCCCCCACCCGCCGCGAGCAGATCCTCAAGGAGGCCGCGCGGCTCTTCGCCGAGCGCGGCTTCCACGGGGTCGGCGTCGACGAGATAGGCGCCGCCGTCGGCATCAGCGGGCCCGGGCTCTACCGGCACTTCGCGGGCAAGGACGCGATGCTGGCGGAGCTGCTGGTCGGCATCAGCGAGTCGCTGCTCACGGGGGCGAAGCGGCGGCTCGCCGAGGCGGACGGGGTCGGGGGGACGGCTCCCGAGGCGGTCCTCGACTCGCTGATCGAGGGGCACATCGACTTCGCGCTCGACGACCGCCCGCTCATCACCCTGCACGACCGTGAGCTGGACCGCCTCCGGGACGCCGACCGCAAGCTGGTGCGCCAGCTCCAGCGGCAGTACGTCGAGCTGTGGGTGGGCGTGGTGCGCCGCCTCTACCCGGACCTCGGCGAGCCCGCCGCCCGCTCGGCGGTCCACTCGGTCTTCGGCCTCCTCAACTCCACCCCGCACCTCACCCGCCCGGGCTCCCTCCCGGACCGCGCGGGCACGGCGGAGCTGCTGCACCGGATGGCGCGGGGGGCGTTCGCGGCGGCGTCGGGCGCCTGAGCCGCGACGGGTGCGCCTTCAAGGGCCGCCGGAGTGACGAGCATTACGGGGCGCCCGGTCTGGACGGGTGCGGATACTCGCCGGTACCTTTCTCTGAGCAAGCGCTTAGACATGCCCAGGCTCCGGAGGTGGCGGACAGTGCGCCGTACGATTTTCAACGAGGATCACGAGGCGTTCCGGGAGACCCTCCGCGCCTTCATCGAGGCCGAGGTCGTCCCCGTCTACGACGAGTGGTTCGCGGCCGGACAGGCGCCCCGCGACTTCTACTACAAGCTCGGTGAGCTCGGCATCTTCGGCATCAGCGTGCCGGAGGAGTTCGGCGGCGCGGGCATGGACACCCACAAGTTCGAGGCCGTCCTCTACGAGGAGACCGCCCGTGCGGGCGTCCAGTTCGGCGGCTCCGGCGTGCACGTGCTGCTCGCCCTGCCCTACATCAAGATGCTCGGCACCGACGAGCAGAAGAAGCGCTACCTCCCGAAGTTCGTCACCGGCGAGGAGATGTGGGCCATCGCGATGACCGAGCCGGGCACCGGCTCCGACCTCGCGGGCATGAAGACCACCGCCAAGCTCAGCGAGGACGGCACGCACTACGTCCTCAACGGCGCCAAGACCTTCATCACCGGCGGCGTCCACGCCGACAAGGTGATCGTCTGCGCCCGCACCGCCGCCCCGACGGCCGAGGACCGCCGCCACGGCATATCCCTCTTCGCCGTCGACACCAAGTCCGAGGGCTACTCGGTGGGCCGCAAGCTCGACAAGCTCGGCCTGAAGACCTCCGACACCGCCGAGCTGGCCTTCGTCGACGTCAAGGTCCCCGCGGAGGACCTGCTCGGCGAGGAGAACAAGGGCTTCTCCTACCTCGGCCACAACCTGGCCTCCGAGCGCTGGGGCATCGCCTACGGCGCCTACGCCCAGGCCAAGGCCGCCGTCCGGTTCGCCAAGCAGTACGTGCAGGAGCGCACCGTCTTCGGCAAGCCCGTCGCGCACTTCCAGAACACCAAGTTCGAGCTGGCCGCCTGCCAGGCCGAGGTGGACGCCGCCGAGGCCGTCGCCGACCGCGCCACCGAGGCGCTCGACGCCGGCGAGCTGACCCCCGCCGAGGCAGCCTCCGCCAAGCTGTTCTGCACCGAGGTCGCCCACCGCGTCATCGACCGCTGCCTCCAGCTGCACGGCGGCTACGGCTACATGAACGAGTACCCGATCGCCCGCCTGTACGCGGACAACCGCGTCAACCGCATCTACGGCGGCACCAGCGAGATCATGAAGACGATCATCGCCAAGGACATGGGCCTGTAAGGTCCCGGAAATCCCTGCCGTATACAACTGACCCATGAGTCAGGCACTTCAGGAACTCCTCGATCTGCTCGACCTCGAGCAGATCGAGGAGAACATCTTCCGCGGCAGCTCGCGCAGCGCCGTCGTCCCCCGCGTCTTCGGCGGGCAGGTGGCGGCGCAGGCGCTGGTCGCGGCCGGGCGGACCGTCCCCGAGGACCGGCCCGCCCACTCCCTGCACGCGTACTTCCTGCGCCCCGGCGACCCCGGCGCGCCGATCGTCTACACCGTGGACCGCATCCGCGACGGCCGCTCCTTCACCACCCGGCGGGTCGTCGCCGTCCAGCACGGCAAGCCGATCTTCCACCTCTCCGCGTCCTTCCAGACGTACGAGGAGGGCCTGGACCACCAGGAGCCGATGCCGGCCTCCCCGGACCCGGAGACGCTCCCCACCTCGGAGGAACGGCTGCGCGGCTACGCCCACCTCGACCCCGAGGTCGTCGACCGCTTCCTGGAGGCCCGCGCCGCCGTCGACCTGCGCTACGTCGACGAGCCGCCCTACGGCCGCTTCGGCGAGCCCCGTGAACCCCACTCCCAGGTCTGGTTCCGCACCAACGGCAAGCTCGCGGACGACCCCCTGCTGCACGTCGTCCTCGCCACGTACGTCTCCGACATGACGCTCCTGGACTCCGTCCTCCTCGCCCACGGGCGCGGCGGCTGGGCCGTCGGCGACGTGGTCGGCGCGTCCCTGGACCACGCGATGTGGTTCCACCGCCCGTTCCGCGCCGACGAGTGGCTGCTGTACGACCAGCAGTCCCCTTCCGCGCACGGCGGGCGGGGACTGGGCCAGGCCCGCATCTACACCGAGGACGGGCGCCTGGCGGTCTCGGTGATCCAGGAGGGTGTGGTCCGGGTCCCGCGGTGATCCACCGTTCCGGGATGAGCACCGACCGGCGCCTGCGCCGCCTCGTCGTCGACGGCACCGTCTGGCACTGGACCGTCCGGCAGCAGGTGCGGCCCGCGTACGAGGACTGCCGGCTGTCGCTGTCCTTCTTCACCGAGGGGTACCGCGCCGGGACCGGACGCAGGCTGACCCTGGTGTTCGCGCCGGGCCCGCGGCGGATCGTGTCGAACACGTACTTCGAGGCGGGCACGGTGATGCGCCTCCCGGACCGCGCGGACCTCAACCTGCACGAGCCCGGGACGGCCCGGCGCCTGCTGGACGCCGCCGCTCCGGCCCTGGACCTCCGGCCGTCCGTCCGGGACGTCGAGGTGGACGGCCGGCCGTGCTTCGACGAGGTCGTGGCCGGTCCCGAGGCGGTGGCCTAGAGGAGCCCCGCCTCCGTCAGCAGGTACGCCGTCATCGGGTCGTAGTGGCGGGGGCTCGTCACATGGTCGTCCAGGGGGACGGTCACCTGGACGGTGCCCTCGGCCTCGGCGAGGAACAGCGCCGGGTCGTTGCAGTCGGCGTACCCGACGGAGTCCACGCCGTACTGGCCGGCGGCGCCCGCCCAGCCGTGGTCGGCGACCACCAGGTCGGGCAGGGGTCTCCCCTCCCGCTCCAGCGCCGTCAGGATCGCCTTCATCGGCGCGCCCGAGTGGGTGTGCCACAGCGTCGCCCCGTGCTCCAGCACCGCCACGTCGGCGAACTGCATCACGTAGCCCTCCTCCGTGGTCAGCCCGTCCGGGATGACCACGATGTCGCAGCCCGCGTCCCGCAGCGCGGCGGCCGTCGCCCGGTGCACGTCCAGCAGGCCGCCCGGGTGACCGGTCGCCAGCAGCACCCGCTGCCGGCCCTCCGCCGCCTTGCGCAGCCGCCCGGCCATGCGCTCCAGACCGTCGACCGTCAGCTCGGGGTCGATGGTGTCCTGCCCGTACCGGTGCTCCGGGTCGTCGTTCACGCCGACCCGCTCGGCCATCACCGCGAGCACGTCCTGCTCGTCGGTCCAGCGCTCGCCGAGCTCCAGGCCGAGCCAGTAGTGCCGGTCGCCGTTCGCCAGCTTCCGGTAGTGGGAGAGGTTGTTCTCGCGGGGCGTGGCGACCTCGCCCGCGATGCGGGCGGCGACCAGGTGTTCGACGAGTTCGGCGCGGTTGGGGGTCCCGGGTATCGGCATGCACCCATTGTGAGGCAGGGAACAGGGGGCGTCCCTGGCGTATCGCGCGCTGGGACGTGCGTCACGTACTCATACGAATGCGTACGGCTACTCAGCCGCGACCCTCACCACGTACTTGCCCCGGACGCCGCCCGACTCCAGCGCCCGGTGGGCCGCCGCCGTCTCCTCCAGCGGGAAGACCCTGTCCACCACGGGGCGCAGCGCGCCCTCGGCGACGTACCGGGCCAGCACGTCGAGATCGGCCCGCCGGGGGTCGCCGCTGAAGAAGCGGACCCGGCCGCGTCCGTGCAGCGCGCTGCCCGCGATGTAGCCGAGCGACGTGACGGGCCGGCTCAGGTCGAAGGCGATGGTCACCATGCGCCCGCCGGGGTTCAGCAGGCCCCGCAGAGCGCGGAGTTCGGTCCCCACCGTGTCCAGGACGACGTCGAAGCGGCCCAGGTCCGCCGGCCGTACGCTCCGGTGGTCGACGGCCTCGTGCGCGCCGAGCTCGCGGACGAGGTCCAGGTTGGCGGCGCGGGCGAGGCCCGTGACCTTCGCGCCGTACGCCCGTCCGAGCTGGACGGCGGCGTTGCCGACGCCGCCCGCCGCACCCCGCACGAGGAGCCGCTCGCCGGGGCGCAGCCCGGCCTTGTCGCGCAGCGCGGTGACGGCCGTGATGGCCACCGGGAGAGCGGCGGCGTCCACCGGGTCGAGGCCGTCGGGGAGCGGGCCGACGCGCTCCTCGGGCACGGTCACGTACTCGGCGGCGCTGCCGAACCCGGAGGTCCGGCCCAGGACGCCCCACACGCGGTCGCCGGGCGCGAACCGGGTGACCCCGGCCCCGTGCGCGGCGACCTCGCCGGTGAAGTCCAGGCCCACGCGCTTGGGGAAGCGGCGGCCGAGCAGCAGGCGGAGCCGCCCGGAGCGGGCGGACAGCTCGCCGCCGTTCACGCTGAACGCGCTCACCTTCACCAGGACCTCGCCGGGGCCGGGCACGGGCCGGGGCACGCGGCCCACGTACAGCACGTCGGGGCCGCCGTAGCGGTCGTACAGCACTGCCTTCATCGAGCGGTCGTCCATCGCCGTCGCCTTCGCGTCGTGTCCCACGGGGGGTACGTCGGGGGGGTTGCGGGACCGACCGTAGGCTGGCAAGCGGACGAGATCGTCCGGTTACGGCGGAAGCGAGAGACAGTGGCGACGGAATCCTCTCGGAACACGACGGCCCGGGACACCACCGTGCGGGCGGACGCCCGGCGCAACCGGGAGCGCCTCCTCGCCGCGGCCCGCGCGGTCTTCGCCGAGCACGGGATCGACGCCCCGATGGCGACCGTGGCCCGGCGGGCCGGGGTCGGCGTGGCGACCCTGTACCGGCACTTCCCGACCCGGGAGGCGCTGGTGCGGGGCGCGTTCGCGCGGCAGATGGAGACCTGCGGCCGGGCCCTTGGTGACGCCCTGGCCGCCGACGACCCGTGGACGGGCCTGACGCACCTGGTCGAGACGGTCTGCGCCCTCCAGCGGGAGGAACGCGGATTCCCGGCCGCGTTCCTCGACGCCTTCCCGGAGACGACGGCCGCGCACGCGCGCTCCCGCGAGCAGGCGGAACGGGACGTCACCGCGCTGGTGCGCAGGGCGCAGGCGTCGGGCGCGCTCCGGCCCGACTTCCACCCGTCCGACCTCGTCGTGGCCCTGGTGGCCCACTGCGGTCTGGTGGCGGCCCTCCCGGACGACGCGAGGGCGTCCCGCCGGCTGGTGGCGTACCTGCTCCAGTCGTTCCGGGCCGCCCCGTCCGCCGGGCCGCTGCCCCCGCCGTCGGGACTGACCCTGCGCGGCCTGCCCCTGCCACCACCGGAGGGCGGGGCATCCCGGACGCCCCGCCGGTCCTGACACGCCCGGGCCGCTCACGCGGGCCGGGCCGACGGTCACGTCCGCCGCAGCGCGAACCACAGCTCCATCCGGACGTCCGGGTCGTCCAGGTCCGCCTCCAGCAGCGCCCCGCACCGGGCGATCCGCTGCCGCACCGTGTTGCGGTGGACGTCCAGGGCGACGGCCGTGCGGTCCCAGCTGCCGTGCAGGGAGAGCCAGGTGCGCAGGGTGTCGACCAGGGCCGGGGACCGCTCCACGGGGGCGAGCAGGGCGCGGGCGTGGGCGTCGGCGTCGTGCGGCGGGACCAGGTCGGCGAGGGCCGGGCGGTCGCCGTGGCGCAGCACCGGCGTGCGGGTGGCGCGGGCGCGGGCCAAGGCGCGGGCGGCCTGGGTGTCGGCGGCCGGCCAGTCCGGCGGGGCCGCCGCCGCGCTCACCCCCAGCGTCCAGCCCGGCACCCGGTCCACCGTCCGCCCGCCCGGCACCAGCACCCGCACCACCCCGCCCGTCACGTCCACCAGCGCCGAGCCGAGCGCGGCGCCCAGCGCGGACGCGGCCACCGGGTCCGGCGCCGCCCGCCCGTCCGGCCTGCCGTGCACCACCCGCCACCGGTCCCCGCCGAGCAGCGGCGCCACCTCCGCGGGCGCCGCGCCCAGCAGCAGCCGTACCAGCGCCGAGGAGCGGCCGGCGCCGGAGCCGCTGTGCCGTTCGCCGGTGAGCAGGGAGAGCAGCACGGCCGCCACGGACGCGATGGTGTGGTCGCCCGCGTCCCGCTGCGGGGCGGCCGTCCCGAGCACGAACCCCTCGCCGTTGCCCAGCGCGTGCGCGACCAGCCGCACCCCGCCCACCGTGTCGGACGCGGAGGAGGGACGGGCGTCCGAGGAGTCCCGCGTCGACGGCCGTACGACCTCCGCGAGTTTCGCCAGCGCCGCCCGCGTCCCCTCGCCCGGATCGGCCCCCGCGCCCGCGATCTCCGTGCCCTCGGGCCCGTACAGCACCGCGCGTCCGCCCAGGCGGCGGGCCAGCTGCTGGAGGACGGAGGGGACCGGGTCGGGGCGGGCGGCGGCGGTGGCCAGGCTCTGCTGGGCCTCCGTGACCCGCCGCAGTTCTGCCGTGCGGGCCTGCGCCATCAGCTGCCACAGCGCCCGCGCCACCGCCGAGAACGTGGTCCGCGGCGGCACCTCGAGCAGCGGCAGCCCGTGCATCTCGCACGCCTCCACCAGCGCCCCGGGCACGGTGTCGTGCACGGGCGCCACCCCGAAGCCGAGCGCCACGCCGCCCGCCGCGACGATCCGCGACACGTACGCGTCGAAGTAGCCCGCGCCGGCGCCGTCCGGGATGTGCACGCCCGCCGACAGCAGCAGTTCGCCGCCCAGCAGGTACGGGTAGGGGTCGGCCATCTCCGAGGTGTGCGCCCAGTGCACGACGGCCGCCGGGTCCGCGGGGCCCGCGATGCGGCGCAGGCCCAGGTCCGCGCGGGCCAGCAGCGCGTCCAGGGGGACGGGAGGGGTGGGCGGAACAGTGGGGTCCGGCATGGTGGACGTTTCCTCCATCCCAGGCTGCCGATCTGGATGAAACGTACACTTCGCAGTCGCTTTTCGGCCACCTAAGGTCGGGTCACCGGCACCCCGCGGGTACGGGCGGATGTCCCCGCGCGGCCGCCGGTGAGCGCGACCCGTCTGCACGACACGCCACCGACAGTGCGCGAAGGAGGCCCCGCATGGCCGTCGACTACCTGGTCATCGTCGTCTATCTGGCCGGCATGCTGGCCATGGGCTGGTGGGGCATGCGCCGCGCCAGGTCCAAGAGCGAGTTCCTGGTGGCCGGCCGCCGCCTGGGCCCCGCCATGTACTCGGGCACCATGGCCGCCATCGTCCTCGGCGGCGCCTCCACCATCGGCGGCGTGGGCCTCGGCTACCAGTACGGGCTGTCCGGCGCGTGGATGGTGTTCACCATCGGCCTCGGACTGCTCGCCCTGAGCGTGTTCTTCTCCGCCCGCATCGCCCGCCTGAAGGTCTACACCGTCTCCGAGATGCTCGACCTGCGCTACGGCGGCCGGGCCGGCGTCATCTCCGGCCTCGTCATGTGGGCGTACACCCTGATGCTCGCGGTGACCTCGACCATCGCCTACGCGACGATCTTCGACGTCCTGTTCGACATGAACCGCACCCTCGCGATCGTCCTCGGCGGCTCGATCGTCGTCGCGTACTCCACGCTCGGCGGCATGTGGTCCATCACGCTGACCGACATGGTGCAGTTCGTCGTCAAGACGATCGGCGTGCTCCTGCTCCTGCTGCCGATCGCGGTCGTCAAGGCGGGCGGGTTCGCCGAGATGAAGGCGCAGCTGCCCACCGAGTACTTCGACCCGCTGGGCATCGGCGGCGAGACCATCTTCACCTACGTGCTGATCTACACCTTCGGCATGCTCATCGGGCAGGACATCTGGCAGCGTGTGTTCACCGCCCGCGGCGACCGCACGGCCCGCTGGGGCGGCACCGTCGCCGGCACCTACTGCCTCGCCTACGCCGTCGCCGGCGCGGTCATCGGCACCGCGGCCAAGGTGCTCTACCCGAAGCTCGCCAGCCCCGACGACGCGTTCGCCACCATCGTCAAGGACGAGCTGCCGATCGGCGTGCGCGGCCTCGTGCTGGCCGCCGCCCTCGCCGCCGTGATGTCGACCTCCTCCGGCGCGCTGATCGCCTGCGCCACCGTCGCCAACAACGACATCTGGTCCCGGCTGCGCGGCGTCGTCCGCCCGGACGGCGACCGGCAGCACGACGAGGTCAAGGGCAACCGCGCCTTCATCCTGCTGATGGGCCTCGCCGTGATCGCCACCGCCATCGCCCTCAACGACGTCGTCCAGGCGCTGACCGTCGCGTACAACCTGCTGGTCGGCGGGCTGCTCGTGCCGATTCTGGGCGGGCTGCTGTGGAAGCGGGGCACCGCGCAGGGCGCCCTCGCCTCCGTCGCCGTCGGCGGCCTCGCCGTGATCGGCCTGATGGCCACGTACGGCATCCTCGCCAACGAGCCCGTCTACTACGGCCTCCTCGCCTCCCTCGCGGCCTACGTCGTCGTCTCCCTCACCACCCGCCCGACCGACGCGGCCGTCCTCGCCGCCTGGCGCGAGCGCCTCGCCGGACGCGGCGCCGAGCCGGAGAACGCGTCCGAAACCGTGTCCGAACAGGTCCCGGCCGCCCAGTAGCATCGTGGGCAGTCAGCACATACGCGACGAAGCGTAGGAAAGAGAGCAGTCCTCCATGAGCAGCAACGAGACGCCCCGCGGCCCCGTCGACTCGTCCCGCGTGCCGCGCTACGCCGGCCCCGCGACCTTCGCCCGGCTGCCCCGCCTCGACGAGGTCGGCCGCGCCGACGTCGCCGTCGTGGGCGTGCCGTTCGACTCCGGCGTCTCCTACCGGCCGGGCGCCCGCTTCGGCGGCAACGCCATCCGCGAGGCGTCCCGGCTGCTGCGCCCGTACAACCCGGCGCAGGACGCCTCCCCGTTCGCCCTCGCGCAGGTCGCGGACGGCGGCGACATCGCCGTCAACCCGTTCAACATCAACGAGGCCGTCGACACCATAGAGGCCGCCGCCGACGACCTCCTCGGCACCGGCGCCCGCCTGATGACCCTCGGCGGCGACCACACCATCGCGCTGCCGCTGCTCAGGAGCGTCGCCAAGAAGCACGGCCCGGTCGCGCTGCTCCACTTCGACGCGCACCTCGACACCTGGGACACGTACTTCGGCGCCGAGTACACCCACGGCACGCCGTTCCGCCGGGCCGTCGAGGAGGGCATCCTCGACACCTCCGCCCTCTCCCACGTCGGCACCCGCGGCCCCCTCTACGGCAAGCAGGACCTCACCGACGACGAGAAGATGGGCTTCGGCATCGTCACCTCCGCCGACGTCTACCGCCGCGGCGCCGACGAGGTCGCCGACCAGCTCCGGCAGCGCATCGGCGACCGCCCGCTGTACATCTCCATCGACATCGACTGCCTCGACCCCGCCCACGCCCCCGGCACCGGCACGCCCGAGGCGGGCGGCATGACCTCCCGCGAGCTGCTGGAGATCCTGCGCGGCCTCGCCTCCTGCAACCTGGTCTCGGCCGACGTCGTCGAGGTGGCGCCCGCGTACGACCACGCCGAGATCACCTCGGTCGCCGCGTCCCACACGGCGTACGAACTGACCACGATCATGTCCCGCCAGATCGCGGAGGCCCGCGCCAAGTGACGCACGACCACGACCTGGAACTCCGCCCGACCGCCGCACAGACGGAGGCGGCCCTCAACCCCCCGCCCGGCCGCAACGGCGGAGACCTGGTCGTGGAGACCCTGGCCGGGCTCGGCGCGACCACCGTCTTCGGCCTGCCCGGCCAGCACGCCCTCGGCATGTTCGACGCCCTGCGCCGCTCCCACCTGCGCTACATCGGACTGCGCGTGGAGAACAACGCGGGCTTCGCGGCGGACGCGTACGGCCGCATCACCGGCGAGGCGGCCCCGCTGCTGCTGTCCACCGGCCCCGGCGCCCTCACCTCGCTGGCCGCGCTCCAGGAGGCGGCGGCCGCGTCGGCGCCGGTGCTGGCGATCAGCAGCCAGGTGCCCACCGCCGGGCTCGGCGGCGGACGCCACGGCTATCTGCACGAACTCCCCGACCAGTCCGCCTCGTTCCGGGGCGTGGTCAAGTCCGTGCACACGGTCCGCACGGCCTCCCAGATCCCCTCGGCGATCGCCGCGGCCTGGAAGTCGGCGCTCACCGTCCCGCACGGGCCCGTGTGGGTGGAGATCCCGCAGGACGTGCTGCTCGCCGAGACGGTCCTGCCGGTGGTGACGGCGATGGACGCCACCCCGGACGAGCTGCCCCCGCGCCCCGAACTCACCGCGCTGGCCGCGCACCTGCTGGCCCACGCCGAGCGCCCGGCGATCATCGCGGGCGGGGGAGTCGTCCGCTCGGACGCCTCCAAGAAGCTGCGGCAGCTCGCCGAGCGCGTCCAGGCGCCCGTGGTCACCACCCCCGGCGGCAAGGGCGCCTTCCCCTGGACCCACCCGCTGTCCCTCCAGTCCTGGATCGAGGACCGGCACACCACCGACTTCCTGGAGGACGCCGACGTCCTGCTCGTCGTCGGCTCCGGACTCGGCGAACTCTCCTCCAACTACCACACGTTCAGGCCGCGCGGCCGGGTGATCCAGATCGAGGCCGACCTCGGCAAACTGGAGTCCAACCACCCCGGCATCGGCATCCACGCGGACGCCCGCCTCGCCCTCCAGGCACTCCTGGAGACGGTCGAGCCCCGCGAGGACGCCACCGCCCCGGCGCGGGTGCGGGAGCTGCTGGACCGGGTGCGGGCCCGCATCGACGGGCAGGACCTCGCCCTGGAGCAGCAGGTGCTGACGGCCGTGCGGCGCGCCCTCCCGACCGGCTCGCCGTCCTTCTGGGACATGACGATCCTCGCCTACTGGGCGTGGTCCGCGTTCGACGCGATGGGCCCCAACCACCTGCACTCGGCGCAGGGCGCCGGCGGCCTCGGCTACGGCTTCCCGGCGGCCCTCGGCGCGGCGGTCGCCGACCCCACCCGCCCGGTCCTCGCGGTCTCCGGCGACGGCGGCGCGCTGTACTCGATCGCCGAGCTGGCCACGGCCCGCCAGTACGACCTGGACGTCACCTGGCTGATCGTCGACGACGGCGGCTACGGCATCCTGCGCGAGTACATGACGGACGCCTTCGGCGAGCCCACGGCGACCGAGCTGACCCGCCCGGACTACGTGGCCCTGGCCGAGTCCTTCGGCGTCCCGGGCGTCCGCACCACCCCGGAGACCCTGGAGGAGGACCTCGCCAAGTCCCTCTCCACCCCGGGCCCGTCGGTGGTCGTCCTCCCGGCGCTGCTGAGGATGTTCGCGCCTACGCACCTTGACTGAGGCGTGGCCTCAGGGCGGGCGCACGCGCGCGTGGACGATGTCGATCACACGATCGGCTGCGGAAGCGACAGGTTCCGTGAGGTCGCAGGCGTCCCGGCCGGGACCATGACCCCGGCCGGGTCATAGGGGCTTTCCGTGGTGAGCAGCGGCGGGTGGATGACGCGTTGCCGGCACGGGGCGCAGTACATACGACGGCAGACCCGCGCGGGGGAGGCGTGGGCGGAACGAATCGCGGTGGGGAGCGGTCAGGCGGAGAGGCTTCCGTCCTTGACCGCGGTGACGAACGGCGTCCAGCCGGCCGGCCGGAAGACCAGTGCGGGCCCCTCGGGGATTTTGGAGTCGCGGACAGGGACACCTATGGGGTGGTCGTCCAGGACCTCCAGGCAACTGCCGCCCTGGTCGTTGCTGTGGGAGGACTTCCGCCAGCCCATCAGTGCCCCTGCGTTCGGTATCGCTCGGTCAGCCATGATGTACGTAGTCCCTTGCTGTTGCCCTGAGCAGAGCCAGTGATTCCTTGAGCGGCAGCGCGTTGCCCAGTGCGGAATCGTAGCGATGCTGCAGCTCCTGAACGACTGATGGGCTGTCGTGGATCTTCCCCATGTACAAGCCCTCCCCGTAGGCCACGGGCGGCTGATCCTCGAACCACATCAGCGTGAGCATGTTGCTCAGCAGGGGATGCATGCCCAGCGTGAACGGCAGGAGGTGAAGCTGGATCCGCTCGGCCTCGGCGAGTGCGATGAGGTGGTTGATCTGTTCCGCCATGACGTCAGGGCCGCCGATCCGGCGTCGTAGCACCGCTTCATCCAGAAGCGCCCACACTACGGGTGTCACTGGATCGGCAAGGATGTTCGCGCGTTCCAGGCGTGTGACAAGGCGTCTGTCACGTTCCTGTTCACTCACCGGAGGGAACGACGTACTCAGAACTGCACGTGCGTACCTTTCCGTCTGGAGGATGCCGGGGACGAACGACAGGGCGAACTCCCGGATCATCGTCGCCTGCTGTTCGAGCTGGAGGGCCGCCTCGAAGTACCCCGCGACAGCGGTGTCGTCGTCCGGCAGGAAGCTGCTGAGCACATCGCCCGTGTTCAGAGCCCTGTCGAGGCGTCGCGCGTCCTCCTTGGACGGGGTGCGCCGGCCTGCCTCGATGTGCGCGATGTGCGAACGCGTCATGACGGCGGCTGTCGCCAGCTCCTGCTGTGTCAGCCCCGCCGCCTCTCGCTGCGCCTTCAACCACTCCCCATAGATGTTGCTCATCGTCAACTCCCGTGTGACAGATGCTTCGTCACATCCGACCCTCTGGCGAGCCTAGCCCGACCCGTCTCACTCTGTGAGTGGATCGCTACACAGCGATGTCCATGCACCTCGACCTGCCCTCGGGCACGGAAGACCCCCGCGACCGCTACCGACGGCCCGGGGGCATGGCCCTCAACCGCAACGGATTTGAAGACGTGTTGCACCGTATCGCCTGTCTCCTGGAGCCGCTGCTGCGGCTCCTGTGGCCCGCCTCCGGGCGCCACCGGCACGGGAACCGGCATCGCGCCGGGGGAGCGGCGCCCGCCCCCGGGCCGGCCGCCCCCGTCACACCCGGCCGTCGCCCCTCCCCGCATGAGGCCCTCCTCCGCGGCGAGGACTCCCGGCTCGTCCGCCCCTACCTCCTCGCCCACGAACGACGCGCGCAGGCCAGGCAGCAGCGCGCCCGGCGTCGGACCCTCTGGCTCGCCGTGCACGGCATCGACGTAGGGCCACGGCGTATCCACGGTGTCGACGTCGGCTCCCGCCGACTGCCGGGCAACGAGGTGACGGCCGCGTGATCTACGAGAGCCGAGACGTCAACGCCACCACGGCCACCCGGCCCCGCCTCCTCCCGTGGTCCAACCTCGACGGCAACCCCTGCTACCTAGTCACCGACGACACCGGGACCGGCCGTATCTCCCGCCTCGCCGACGAGATCGAAGCCGTCCAGCTCGGCATGGCGGACGACCTTCTCGGTCACGCCGTCGATCTCCTGGGCGACGCCAGGGCCACCGCGCCCCAGCTCCGTTACCTCGCCGCCTGCCTGGCCGAGGCGCTCCACGACGTCCACCGCATCGCCCGCAGCCGGGGAGCGCGTCTCCACGTGCCCGACGGTGACGAGGAAGACGTCGACGCCGTCCCGGGAGGGGGATCCGGCACCTGATCCAGCCGCTCCGACGCCGAGTGTGCGGATGGACCGGTTAGAAACCCCCCGTGCGTCCGCACGACCGGCCTACCAGATCGACTCCACCCACTCCGGATGGTCCACGAACGGGTTCCTGTTGTGCTGGTACGACTCGAAGATGACGTCGTTGCGGCGCTGCTCGAAGGCGTCCGGCGGGTCCTGTTCGTTCCATTCCTTGAGGACGGCGAGCTTGCCGATGTACGGGGCGGAGCCGTTGTTCACGCTGTCGTTGGGCTCCAGGTCGGGCCAGCCGTCGGCGCCCTCGTAGCGGACCGCCATGTAGAAGATCATGCGGGCCACGTCGCCCTTGACCGCGTCGCGCGGCTCGAAGGAGTCGGAGTCGGTGAGGCTGCCGCCGCCGTTCGCGACGGCGCTGCCCCCGTTGTCGAAGTCCTTGTTGCCGCGGACGCTGTTGACCTGGACGTCGGTCGGGCGCAGATGGTGGATGTCGGTGCCGGGGCCGGTGGAGGTGCCGAAGTCGCCGTGCGACTTGGCCCAGACGTGCTCGCGGTTCCAGTCGCCGGTGTCACCGCCGTTCGCGCTCTTGCTGCGGGAGACGCCGGAGTACAGCAGGATCACGTTCCCGCTGTTCGACGGGTCCTCGTCGGTGTCCTTGAGGGCGTCCCAGACGGCCGAGTACGACAGCTTCGTCTGGTCGCTGACGATCGAGTTCAGGGCGGATTTGAGGGCGTCGCCGGTCTTGCCCTCGGCGCCGTCGTAGTAGCCGTCGGGGGCGGCGTAGGCGGCCACCGCGGCCGTCCGGGCGTCGGCGGGCGTGGGGGCGGTGGCGCCGGCCGAGCCGGGGGCCAGGGCGGGGACGGCGAGTCCGGCGAGGACGGCGGCGCTCGCCAGCGCCACCGCCTTCCGGCGGCGTATGCGCACAGCAGGCATGTGGGGTGTCCGATCTACGCGGGTTGCACAAGGGAGATACCCGAGAGACTGGCATGCACATGCAGTCAGGCGCGTGGAGGGAACGTGCCGATTGCGTGACGACCGCACGACCGTGCGGGGTCGCGGCGCCCCGGTGGAATTGTTGCGGAGGGATGAAATCCGCTTCCGTCGGCGTTGGTGCCTTCCGGAAGATCAGGACGATCGGAGGACACCGCGTGACAGCGCAACGGGGATGGGCACGACGACTGGCCGCCTACGCGTGGCGGCACCCCAGGGACGTCGTCCTGGCGCTCGGCTCCTCCCTCGCCGGCATGGCCGTCATGGCGCTGGTGCCGCTGATCACCAAGGTGATCATCGACGACGTGATCGGCGACAAGACGCGGGACATGACCACCTGGGCCGGCCTGCTGATCGCCGCCGCCCTCGCCGTCTACGTCCTCACCTACGTCCGCCGCTACTACGGCGGGCGGCTCGCCCTCGACGTGCAGCACGACCTGCGCACCGAGATGTTCGGGTCGATCGCCCGGCTCGACGGCAGACGCCAGGACGAGCTGTCCACCGGACAGGTCGTCGGCCGCGCCACCAGCGACCTCCAGCTCATCCAGGGCCTGCTCTTCATGCTGCCGATGACCATCGGCAACCTGCTGCTGTTCGTGATCTCCCTGGTGATCATGGCGTCGCTGTCCCTGCCGCTCACCGCGATCGCGCTCGCCGTGGCCCCTGCTCTGTGGTGGATCGCCAAGCGCAGCCGCACCCGGCTGCACCCCTCCACCTGGTACGCCCAGGCGCAGGCGGGCGCCGTCGCCGGGGTGGTCGACGGCGCGGTCAGCGGCGTCCGCGTGGTCAAGGGCTTCGGCCAGGAGGACCAGGAGACCGGCAAGCTCCGCGAGGTCGGCCGCCGGCTGTTCGCGGGACGCCTGCGCACCATCAAGCTGAACTCCCGCTACACGCCCGCCCTCCAGTCCGTGCCCGCGCTGGGCCAGGTGGCGATGCTCGCCCTCGGCGGCTGGCTCGCCGTGCGCGGCCACATCACGCTCGGCACCTTCGTCGCCTTCTCCACCTACCTCGCCCAGCTCGTCGGCCCGGTCCGGATGCTCGCCGTCGTCCTCACCGTCGCCCAGCAGGCCCGCGCCGGCACCGAACGCGTCCTCGACCTGATCGACACCGAGCCGACCCTCACCGACGGCACCAAGGACCTGCCCGCCGACGCCCCGGCGACCGTCGAGTTCGACGACGTCGCCTTCGGCTACGACACGGAGCGGCCCGTCCTCGACGGCCTGTCCTTCGAGATCCGCCCCGGCGAGACCCTCGCCGTGGTCGGCGCCTCCGGCTCCGGCAAGTCCACCGTCTCCCTGCTGCTGCCGCGCTTCTACGACGTCACCCGCGGCGCCGTCCTGGTCGGCGGCCACGACGTCCGCGAGCTGACCACCGCCTCCCTGCGCGCCGCCATCGGCCTGGTCCCGGAGGACTCCTTCCTGTTCTCCGACACCGTCCGCAACAACATCGCGTACGGCCGCCCCGACGCCACCGACGAGCAGATCCGGGCCGCCGCCCGCGCCGCCCAGGCCGACCGGTTCATCGACGAGCTGCCCGACGGCTACGACACCACCGTCGGCGAGCACGGCCTGACCCTCTCCGGAGGCCAGCGCCAGCGCATCGCCCTGGCCCGCGCGATCCTCACCGACCCGCGCCTGCTGGTCCTGGACGACGCGACCTCCGCCGTCGACGCCCGCGTCGAGCACGAGATCCACGAGGCGCTGAAGAGCGTCATGCGGGGCCGTACGACCCTGCTGATCGCCCACCGCCGCTCCACCCTCAACCTCGCCGACCGCATCGCCGTCCTCGAGGACGGCCGCCTCGCCGACATCGGCACCCACGACGAACTCCAGCGCCGCTCGCCGCTGTACCGGCGGCTGCTCACCGACCCCGACGAGCTGGGCGCCGTCTCCCCGGGCCACACCCCGCCCGCCGGGCCGCGCGAGGAGGACACCTCCGTCCGCGCCGAGCTGGACGCCGAGTTCGACGCCGAGCGGGGCGTCACCCCCCGGCTGTGGACCGGCGACCGCGAGCCCAGGGACACCGCCCTGGACGGCGCCCCCGCCACCCCGGAGCTGCTCGAGCAGGTCGCCGCGCTGCCCCCGGCCGACGACGTCCCCGACGTCGACGAGGCCCGCGCCGTCCGCCCCGAGGACTCCTACGGCCTGCGCCGTCTGCTGGCCGGCTTCCGCACCCCCCTGCTGATCAGCCTCGGCCTGGTCGCCGTGGACGCCGGCATGGGCCTGCTGCTGCCGATCCTGATCCGGCACGGCATCGACGAGGGCGTCACCCGCACCGCCCAGGGCGCGGTCTGGGCGGCCGCTCTGCTGGGCCTGCTCACCGTGCTCACCCAGTGGGCGGCGCAGACCGGCGAGATCCGGATGACCGGACGCACCGGCGAACGCGTGCTGTACACGCTGCGGCTGAAGATCTTCGCCCAGCTCCAGCGGCTCGGCCTCGACTTCTACGAGCGCGAGCTGACCGGCCGGATCATGACCCGGATGACCACGGACGTCGACGCGCTGTCCACGTTCCTCCAGACCGGCCTGGTCACCGCGTTCGTCTCGGTCGTCACCTTCTTCGGCATCATGGTCGCCCTGCTCGCCCTCGACGTCGGACTCGCCCTCGTCGTCTTCGCCACCCTGCCCCTGCTGATCGTCGCCACGTACTTCTTCCGCCGGGCCAGCGTGAAGGCGTACGAGCTGGCGCGGGAGCGGGTGTCGGTGGTCAACGCCGACCTCCAGGAGTCGGTCGCCGGGCTGCGGATCGTGCAGGCCTTCCGCCGGGAGGGCGACGGGGCGCGGCGGTTCGCCGAGCGCAGCGCCGACTACCGCAGCGCGCGTATCCGCGGCCAGTGGCTGATCTCCGTGTACTTCCCGTTCGTGCAGCTGCTGTCCTCGGTCGCCGCGGCGGCGGTGCTCGTGGTCGGCGGCGGCCGGGTCGACGACGGCACGCTCGCCATCGGCTCGCTGGTCGCGTACCTGCTCTACATCGACCTGTTCTTCGCGCCCGTGCAGCAGCTCTCCCAGGTCTTCGACGGCTACCAGCAGGCGACCGTCTCCCTCGGCCGGATCCAGGAGCTGCTGCGCGAGCCGACCTCCACCCGGCCCCCTGCCAAGCCGCTCCCGGTGACGTCCCTGCGCGGCGAGATCGCCTTCGAGGACGTGCACTTCTCCTACGGCGACGGCGAGGAGGCCCTCACCGGCATCGACCTCACCGTCCCCGCCGGGCAGACCGTCGCGTTCGTCGGCGAGACCGGCGCCGGCAAGTCCACCCTGGTCAAGCTGGTCGCCCGGTTCTACGACCCCACGTCAGGGCGGGTCACCGTCGACGGCACCGACCTGCGCGAGCTGGACCTCACCGCGTACCGGCACCGGCTGGGCGTCGTACCGCAGGAGGCGTACCTGTTCCCCGGCACCGTCCGCGACGCCATCGCCTACGGCCGCCCGGACGCCACCGACGCCGAGGTGGAGGCCGCGGCCCGCGCGGTCGGCGCGCACGAGATGATCGCCACCCTGGACGGCGGCTACCTGCACGAGGTCGCCGAGCGCGGGCGCAACCTGTCGGCCGGCCAGCGCCAGCTGATCGCGCTCGCCCGCGCCGAACTCGTCGACCCCGACGTGCTGCTGCTCGACGAGGCCACCGCCGCCCTCGACCTCGCCACCGAGGCGCAGGTCAACGCGGCCACCGACCGCCTGGCCGGCCGCCGCACCACCCTGGTCGTCGCCCACCGCCTCACCACCGCCGCCCGCGCCGACCGGGTGGTCGTGATGGACCACGGCCGGGTCGCCGAGGACGGCACCCACGAGGAACTGCTGCGCAAGGGCGGCCGGTACGCCGCGCTGTGGCGGACGTTCGTCGGCGAGGACGTACCGGCACCGGCCTGATCCGCCCGTGCGCCACCGGCGCACACCGGCTCGCGCAACCGTGCGGCCTACGCCGTGCGTCCGTACACGCGTACGCCGTCGGTTCCGGCGGGCGCGGTACAGGAGGACGACTGTGCGCAGTGGAGCGATACACCGGCGGCTCGCGCCGGTCCTTGCGGTGCTCACCGCGTCGGGGCTGCTCGCCCTGGCCGCACCGGCCCAGGAGGCCGAGGCGGCGGCGCTGTGCCCCGGACGCAAGGTGCGGACCCTGCCGTTCTCCACCGGTTCGGTGCTCGTCTACAAGCGCGGCGGGTACGTCTGCGCCGTCACCGTCGCCAAGAAGCAGGGCGTGAAACAGAAGATGGCGGTGAGCGTGCGGGCGCGCGGCGGACGGCCCGTGGTCGACGACGGGCGGTTCGCCTACCACGCGGGCCCGGTGACCGTGCACGCCGGACGCCGCTGCGTGTGGGTCACCGGCCGGGTCGCGGCGGACTCCGTCAGCTCCGGCTGGATCCTGTGCTGACACCCCTGAGCGTCCCTCGCGCACAGGGTTTTCCCTATGTCCCCTGGTGCGGTGACGAGTTGGTCGAGTAGCTTCCGGCGCACATCTGTCTCACAGGGGAGTGCGCATGCGCAAGGCGCTCAGATGGCTGCTGGCGCTCACGGTGCTCATAGGCACACTGGGCACGGCCGGGGCGGCCACCGCCGCCGAGCCGGACGCCACCGGCACCACTGACATCAAGGAGAGGCTGCTCGCGATCCCGGGCATGAGCCTCATCGAGGAGAAGCCGTACACCGGGTACCGCTTCTTCGTCCTGAACTACACGCAGCCGGTGGACCACCGCAGGCCCTCCAAGGGCACGTTCCAGCAGCGGATCACCGTGCTGCACAAGGACACCGCGCGGCCCACCGTCTTCTACACCGGCGGCTACAGCGTCTCCACGACGCCCCGGCGCGCCGAGCCGACCCAGATCGTGGACGGCAACCAGGTCTCCATGGAGTACCGCTTCTTCACCCCGTCCCGGCCCGAGCCGGCCGACTGGAGCAAGCTGGACATCTGGCAGGCCGCCAGCGACCAGCACCGCATCTTCACCGCGCTGAAGAAGATCTACGGCGAGAACTGGCTCTCCACGGGCGGCTCCAAGGGCGGCATGACCGCCACCTACTACGAGCGCTTCTACCCGCGGGACATGGACGGCGTCGTCGCCTACGTCGCCCCCAACGACGTGGTGAACAAGGAGGACTCGGCCTACGACCGCTTCTTCCGCACCGTCGGCACCAAGGAGTGCCGCGACCGGCTCAACGGCGTGCAGCGCGAGGCGCTGGTGCGCCGGGCCCCGCTGGAGAAGAAGTACGCCGCCTACGCCGCCGAGAACGGCTACACGTTCGACACCATCGGCAGCCTGGACCGCGCCTACGAGGCGGTCGTCCTCGACTACGTGTGGGGCTTCTGGCAGTACAGCACCCTCGCCGACTGCCAGGACATCCCGGCGGACGCCAGGAACGCCACCGACGACGAGATCTGGACCTCGGTCGACACGATCTCGGGCTTCTCGTTCTACACGGACCAGGGCCTGGCCCCGTACACGCCGTACTACTACCAGGCCGGCACCCAGATGGGCGCGCCGACCATCCACTTCCCGCACATCGAGAAGAAGTACGTCCGCTACGGCTACCAGCCGCCGCGCAACTTCGTGCCGCGCTCCATCGACATGAAGTTCCAGCCGTACGTCATGCGGGACGTCGACACCTGGGTCCGCCACAACGCCCGGCACATGCTGTTCGTGTACGGCGAGAACGACCCGTGGGGCGCCGAGCCGTTCCGCCTCGGCAAGGGCGCGCGCGACTCCTACGTGTTCACCGCGCCCGGCATGAACCACGGCGCGAACGTGGCCGGCCTGGTCGAGAAGGAGAAGGCGCTGGCCACGGCCCGCATCCTGGAGTGGGCGGGCGTCGCCCCGACCGCCGTCCAGGCGAACCCGGCGGCGGCCAAGCCGCTGGCGACGTTCGACGCCAAGCTCGACAAGCGGGACGCCGAACTCCGGCACGCGCTGCGTCCGTGAGGCGGGGGCGGGGTCACACCGGGACGGCGCAGCCGACCGGCGCGGCCCCGCCCAGCCGGACGTAGAGGGCCGTGGACGCCGGGCAGTCGGACCGGGCATCCACGGCCTTCGTCACCTCGAACTCCGGTTCCTCGGGCCCGCTTCCGTCGCAGGCGGTCTCCCGCACCCGGCCGCCGTCGAGGGCGTACACGCAGTCGCCGACGACGGTGCGCTGTCCGCCCCCGCCGCCCGGGTCGCCCGGGTGCGGCGGCTGAAGGTTGCGCATGCAGGCGTAGCCCTGCGGCACCATCCCGTCACCGTCCTCGTCGGCGGCCGGCCGCTGCTCGCTGATGTGCAGCACGAAGTCGGTGGCCGGCGGGCAGGGCGGGCCGTCGGACACGGTGCCGTCATGGCGGGCCGTCACCCGGGCCGCCGCGCGCTCGCCCGCGCAGGACACCTCGGTGAAGCTGGTGCGCCCGAAGGAACTGCACTCGCCGACGTCGAGGAACACCGCCCCGTACCCGGTCGGCCGCACGGGCGACGCCACGGCCGCCGTCCCGCCCGCCGCGTCCGGCGGAGCGTCCCGGCACCCGGCGAGCAGCACCACCCCCGCAAGGGCCGCCCCCACGGCCCTGGGCCCCCGTCCGCGCACCCGCATCGTCGTCCCCCCGGAAGATCCCCGGCTCCAGCGTGACCGCCCGCCGCCCGGACACGCCAGACAAGTGGGGTCGTTTGCGCATATGGGGTGCGACGGGTCGGCCGGGTG
>MUNG01000153.1:175-543 GCA_002154585.1 Streptomyces pseudogriseolus | reverse complement strand
CAGCCGCGAGAAGAAGCGGGAACAGCAGCAGGCCGGGGACGCGGCGAACCGTGCGGCGGTACCGGTCGACGTCCGTGTCCCGGCCGACGGGTCGGACGAGCCGGGAGCCTACGTCGACGGCGTACGGGTGATCGCGGGCCCCGGCGAGGAGATCCAGCAGGCCGTGCTGAACCGCCTCCACCGCATCGCCGTCGCCTCCGGCCACGCCGTGCACGCCACCGTGCGCGACGAGCGCATCGGGTACGTCGTCCCGCTCCGGGTCGCCCCGGACGGCTCCAGCGCGTTCGCGGCACAGCCGGTGCAGCTGCGGGGGCGCGGGAGGGAGGAGCCGTCCGCGGTGAGCGGGTCCCCCGGCATACCGGCGTCCC
>MUNG01000153.1:0-131 GCA_002154585.1 Streptomyces pseudogriseolus | reverse complement strand
CCGCGCCGGGGGCGGCGGGGCGTGACCACTCGGAGCCCCAGGACCAGGTGCCGTCCCCGTCGGCGGGCCCCGTCTCCGAGGCCGATCGCAACGACACCCCGTCCGAGCCGCCCGCCCCCGCCCAGGGAACC
>MUNG01000152.1 GCA_002154585.1 Streptomyces pseudogriseolus | reverse complement strand
TCGTAGCCGTACGCCCACTCGAAGTTGTCCATCAGGGACCACAGGAAGTAGCCGCGCACGTCGGCGCCGTCGGCGATGGCCCGGCGCACCGCGGAGAGGTGGCCGTGCAGGTAGGCGACGCGCTCCGGGTCGTGGACCTTGCCGTCGGCGTCCGGCTTGTCGTCGTAGGCGGCGCCGTTCTCCGTGATGTAGAGGGGCAGGCCGGGAGCGTCGCGGTGGTAGCGCATGATCAGCTCGTGCAGCCCGGTCGGGTCGACCGACCAGCCCATCTCCGTCTGCTCGCCCGGCGACTGGTGGAAGGCCACGTCGTCGGCGGCGGGCCACGGCGAGTGCTCGCTCGCCCCGTGACCGTCGGCGCGCGGGCCCTTGTCGTCCGGGTCGGCGGCCGACACCAGGGTCGGCGTGTAGTAGTTGAGGCCCAGCGCGTCGATCGGCTGGTGGATCGTGTCCAGGTCGCCGTCCTGGATGCACGACCAGTCGGTCACCGATGAGGTGGCCTCCAGCAGCGTCTCCGGGTAGGCGCCGTGCAGGATCGGGCCGTGGAAGATGCCGCCCGACAGGTCGTCGATCTTGCGGGCCGCCGCCAGGTCCGCCGGGTCGTCCGGGTTCAGCGGGCGCACCACGGAGGTGTTGAGGCTGAGGGAGATCTGGTTGCGCACCGGCATCACCGAGCGCAGCGCCTTGGTGGCCAGGCCGTGCGCCAGGTTCAGGTGGTGGGCGGCCTTCAGCGCGGCGGCCGGGTCGGTGCGGCCGGGGGCGTGCACCCCGGAGGCGTAGCCCAGGAAGGCGCTGCACCAGGGCTCGTTGAGCGTCATCCACGACTCGACGCGGTCGCCGAGCGCCTCGCCCACGATCTGCGCGTACTCCGCGAAGCGGTAGGCGGTGTCGCGCTCCGGCCAGCCGCCCGCGTCCTCCAGCTCCTGCGGCAGGTCCCAGTGGTAGAGGGTGACGGCCGGCTTGATGCCCTTCTCCAGCAGCTCGTCGACCAGCTTGCGGTAGAAGTCCAGGCCGCGCTGCACGGCCGGGCCGCGGCCGGTGGGCTGCACCCGGGACCAGGACACGGAGAAGCGGTAGGCCTGGAGGTTCAGGCCGGCCATCATCTCCACGTCGTCGCGGTAGCGGTGGTAGTGGTCGACGGCGACGTCACCGGTGTCGCCGCCCGCCGTCTTTCCCGGCGTGTGGCTGAAGGTGTCCCAGATGGAAGGGGTACGTCCGTCCTCCCGCACCGCCCCCTCGATCTGGTACGCGGAGGTCGCGGCGCCCCAGAGGAAGGCCGGAGGAAAGGTCACCGGGTTCGCCGGCGTGGCGGAGTCAGTCATGGAAGCGCTCCCATAGAGGTCGCATTGGGGTCGTGGACGACCGACGGATACGTGAGAGGAAGGAAGGGGGCCGAGGCGGTGGCGACCCGGCCCCACCGGAGTTCGGGTGCGGGCGTCAGCCCTTGACCGCGCCCTGCATGATGCCGCCCACGATCTGCTTGCCGAAGATCGCGAAGACCAGCAGCAGCGGCAGCGTGCCGAGCAGCGCGCCCGCCATGATCAGGGACTGGTCGGGGGTGTACCCGCGGCCGAGACCCGCGACGGCGACCTGCACGGTCGGGTTGCCGGTCTGCGTCAGCACCAGGAACGGCCACAGGAAGTCGTTCCACGCCTGCACGAACATCAGCATGCCGAGCACGGCCATGGCCGGCCGCGCGGCGGGGAACACCACGTGCCACACCACGCGCCAGCTGCTCGCGCCGTCCACCCGCGCGGCCTCGATGACCTCGTCGGGCAGCGCCTGGAGCAGGTACTGACGCATGAAGAACACGCCGAACGCGCTCACCAGCGACGGGAAGATGACCGCCTGGAGCTGGTCGGTCCAGTCCAGCTTGGCGACCATCATGTACAGCGGGATGATGCTGAGCTGCGGCGGCACCATCATCGTGCCGATCACCAGCAGCATCAGGGCGTTGCGGCCCTTGAAGCGGAGCTTGGCGAAGGCGAACCCGGCGATCGTCGACAGCACGACGATGGTGGCGGCGGAGATGCCCGCCACGATGGTGGTGTTGAGGAACGCCTCGCCCAGGTTGGCGTCCTGCCAGGCGATCTCCAGGTTCTTGAACAGGTTGGACCCGAACCAGAACGGCGGCGGGTTCTCCGCCAGGCGCTGGTTGTCACGGGACGCGGCGATCGCGGTCCACACCAGCGGGAACAGCGACACGAGCGTGAACACGGTGAGGATCACGTACGCGAGCGGTCCGCCGTGCAGGGTGCCGCCCGCCCGCGCCGACTTCGGCAGGCGCGAGCGCTTCTGTTCCTTGACGATCGGTGTCTCGGGGGGCGTCGCAGTCGTCGTCACGGCCACACTCCTTAACTGCTGGCGCGCAGCCGGCGCGAGATGAGCTGGTTGATGATGCCGATGACGATCAGGATCGCGAACATGGTCCAGGCGATCGCCGAGGCACGGCCCAGGTGCTGGTTGACCCAGCCCTGCTCGTACAGGTACAGGCCGAGCGTCTGGAACTGGTGCTCCGCGCCGCCCGACGCGCCCTTGTTGGGGTCGAACAGCAGCGGCTCGCCGAAGACCTGGCTGGCGCCGATCGTCGAGACGACCACGGTGAACAGGATCGTCGGACGCAGCGAGGGCAGCGTCACGTGCAGGAACTGCCGCCAGCGGCTGGCGCCGTCCAGCGCGGCCGACTCGTACAGGTCCTGCGGGATCGCCTGCATCGCGGCCAGGTAGATCAGCGCGTTGTAGCCGGTCCAGCGCCAGATGATGATCGTGGATACGGCGATCTGGCCGGGCCACTTGTCGTCCTGCCAGCCGATCGGGTCGATCCCCACGGCGCCGAGCGCCCAGTTGATCATGCCGTAGTCACGGCCGAAGAGCAGCACGAACACCAGCGTCGCGGCGGCGATCGAGGTGGCGTACGGGGCGAGCATCGCGACCCGCCAGAACGTGGACGCCCTCAGCTTGTAGTTGAGGATGTGGGCGATGCCCATGGCGATCATCAGCTGCGGAACGGTGGAGATGACGCCGATGGTCAGGGTGTTCTGCGCCGCGTTCCAGAAGAAGTCGTCGTCGAAGATCCGGGTGTAGTTCTTCAGCCCCACCCAGTTCATGTCGGTCGGCGCGGTCAGCTCGACCTGGTGCAGCGAGGCCCAGCCGGTGTAGATCAGCGGGAACAGCCCGAAGGCCGCGAACAGCAGGAAGAACGGCGAGACGAACGCGTACGGACTCCAGCGGGCGTCGCGCTGCCAGCGGCGCGACAGCTTGGCCCGGCGCCGGTCTTCCTTGCCCGCGGGGCTGCCGGGCGTACGGCCCGGGGCCGCGCCCCCCTTGACGGGGGACGCGGCGATGTCGGAGCGGGTGGCCATGCGGGTCACTGGTCCAGGTTGTTGTCGATGGTCTTGGTGGCCGTCTCCCACGCCTCGTCGGCGGACTTGCCCTTGGTGACGAGGATGACGCCGTTGTCGGTCAGACCCTGCTGGATGATCTGGTCCTTCGGGCCGATCACCTGGACCGGGATCTGCTTGGCGGCCTCGGAGAAGATCTCACCGATCGGCGCGTCACCGGTCATCTCGTTGGTGGCGCCGGTCACCTCGGGGCTGGTGTACGCGGCCGGGGCGCTCGGGAAGCTGCCCTGGACCTTGAACAGCTTGGCCTGCTGCTCGGGCGCGGTCAGCCAGGCGACCAGCTTCTGCGCCTCCTCGACGTTCTTGCCGCTCTTCGGCACGCCCAGGAAGGAGCCGCCCCAGTTGCCGGACTTCGGGGCCACGGCGACGTCCCACTTGCCGGCCGCGTCGGACTTCGACTTGCCCTTGATGTAGCCGAGCATCCACGGCGGGCAGGCGACGGTGGCGAACTTGCTGTTGGCGATCGTGGTGTCCCAGGCGGGCTGGAACTGCGTCTGCGACTGGACCAGGCCCTTCTCGGCGGCCTCGGCGGTCAGGTCGAAGGCGTCCTTGACGGCCGGGTTGGTCTTGTAGACGACCTTGCCCTCGGCGTCGTAGAACTTCTCCTTCTCGCTGCTGAGCACGGCGTTCAGCAGGCCGCCGGGGGAGTCCATGAAGAAGGTGTCCTTGCCGGCCGCCTTCTTGTACTTCTCACCGGTGGCGATGAACTTGTTCCAGTCGCCGGCCCACAGCTTGCCGACCTCCGCGCGGTCGCTGGGCAGGCCCGCCTTCTCGAAGAGGTCCTTGCGGTAGCAGATGGCCATCGGGCCGACGTCCGTGCCGAGACCGATGGTCTGGCCGTCCTTGGTGGTGGCCTGCTCCCACTTCCAGGGCAGCCAGCCCTCCTTCTTCACACCCTCGACCTTGGACATGTCCGTGAACTTGTCCGCCTGGGTGCCGACGACCTCGGCGATGTTGGCGACCTCGATGGCCTGCACGTCCATCAGCCCGCTGTTGGTGGTCAGGTGGTTGACGAGAGCGGGGTAGTAGTTCTCGTTCCGCTCGACCACGTTCTCTTCGATCTTGATGTCCGGGTTGAGCTTCTCGTACTCGGCGTAGAGACCCGCCTCCTTGAAGCCCATGGTGCCGAACAGACCCAGGGTGATCGTGGTCTTGCCCTCGCCGGACGAGGAACCACCGGAGCTGTCGTCTCCGCCGTCGTCGGCGCAGCCGGCCAGCAGCCCGGTGCCCAGCGACACGACGGCCGCGACCGCCAGCGCCTTGCGGGCGAAGGGCTTCCCCCCGCCCGACCGCTGCCTGGTGAGGGGCAGGGTACGTGCTCGCATTGCGTCCTCCTGTTGCCCTGACGTGCCGACCCCCCGGCCAACGGCGTTGTTGACCCGTATTCTGCGCGTTGCGGCTCGGGCGGGGAACGTGCGGGTTGTGTATGTGTCAGGTACTGTGGGAGCGCTCCCACAAGTGATGTGTTGAAGAGTCGCGGGTCCGGGCGGGGGTGTCAAGGGAACAGACGCGGCAAAGTGCGTTCAGTTATCTGCCCGTTAACTTGGCCCGGGGCGCCGCCCCTCCGGAACGCCGAGGTCCGCGCGGACGCCCTCGCGGCTGGTCACCGTCACTGCCGGGGCTGTTACATTCCAGGCCAGGGTGACACACAAAGGAAGGCGGGGGCGGATGGCAAGCCACGGAGTGCGGGGCCGGAGCGGTGGCCGCCCCACCCTCGAAGAGGTGGCGGCGCGCGCCGGAGTGGGCCGCGGCACCGTGTCACGCGTGATCAACGGCTCCCCGCGGGTCAGCGAGGCCACCCGCGCCGCCGTCGAGGCGGCCGTCGCCGAGCTGGGCTACGTCCCCAACACGGCCGCCCGCGCCCTCGCGGCCAACCGCACCGACGCGATAGCGCTCGTGGTGCCCGAGCCGGAGACCCGGTTCTTCACCGAGCCCTACTTCTCCGACATGCTGCGCGGCGTCGGCGCCGCGCTGACGGACACCGAGATGCAGCTGCTGCTGATCTTCGCGGGCAGCGACCGGGAGCGGCAGCGGCTCGCCCAGTACCTGGCCGCGCACCGGGTGGACGGCGTGCTGCTGGTCTCCGTGCACGCCGACGACCCGCTGCCCGACATGCTGTCCCAGCTGGAGATCCCCGCCGTGATCAGCGGCCCCCGCTCCGCCGACGAGACGCTCACCTCGGTGGACTCCGACAACTACGGCGGCGCCCGCCAGGCCGTCGAGCACCTCCTCGCCCGGGGCCGCCGCACCGTCGCCCACATCACCGGCCGCCTGGACGTCTACGGCGCCCAGCGCCGCGTCGACGGCTACCGGGACGCGCTGCGCGAGGCCGGCCACGCGGTGGACGAGCTGCTGATCGAGCCGGGCGACTTCTCCGAGGGCGGCGGCCGCCGCGCGATGCAGGCCCTGCTGGAGCGCCGCCCCGACCTGGACGCGGTCTTCGCCGCCTCCGACGTCACGGCGGCCGGCGCCCGCCAGGTGCTGCGCGAGGCGGGCCGCCGCATCCCCGACGACGTGGCGCTGGTCGGGTACGACGACTCCGCGATTGCCCGCCACATGGAGCCGCCGCTGACCAGCGTGCGCCAGCCGATCGAGGAGATGGGCCGGGCGATGACCGACCTGTTGCTCCGCGAAGTCGCCGACCGCCGCCCGTCCGCGACCCGGGAGCTGGAGCGGCGTCAGATGGTGCTGGCGACGGAACTGGTGGAGCGCGCCTCGTCCTGAGCGCGTGCCGCCGGGCGCGGGCGGCTCCGTCCGCGCCCGCCACGGCCCCCGACATGACGGAAGCCGGTGACCTCCGCGAGGTCACCGGCTTCTGCGGTGAGGGTGAGTGACGGGACTTGAACCCGCGACATCCTGGACCACAACCAGGTGCTCTACCAGCTGAGCTACACCCACCACGGCCTGTTTCCGGGAGATCAGTGACTTCCCCGACCGGCCGAGAAAAAGTGTACAGGGTCCGAAGGGGTGCTCGCGCACGCCTTTCCGCGCGGCCCCCTCGAGCCCTCTCGGCACCCCTACTGAGCAGGCAGGACGTACTTCGCCGCGATCTTCTTCGCGGTGTCGGAGTCGGGTCCCGGCTGCGGCACGAAGACCGCCTCGCGGTAGTAGCGCAGCTCCGCGATGGACTCGCGGATGTCGGCGAGCGCCCGGTGGTTGCCGTTCTTCTCCGGGCTGTTGAAGTACGCCCGCGGGTACCAGCGGCGGGCCAGCTCCTTCACGCTGGACACGTCGACGATCCGGTAGTGCAGGTAGTTCTCCAGGGTCGGCATGTCGCGCAGCAGGAAGCCGCGGTCGGTGCCGACGGAGTTCCCGCACAGGGGCGCCTTGCCGGGCTCCTTGACGTGCTCCCGGATGTAGGCGAGGACCCGCTCCTCGGCGTCCTCCAGCGTCGTGCCGTTCGGCAGCTCGTCCAGCAGCCCCGACGCCGTGTGCATCGCGCGCACCACCTCCGGCATCGTCTCCAGGGCCCGCTCCGGCGGGCGGACGACGATGTCGACACCCTCGCCGAGCACGTTCAGCTCCGAGTCGGTGACGAGGGCGGCCACCTCGATGAGCGCGTCGTCCGACAGCGAGAGGCCGGTCATCTCGCAGTCGATCCACACCATGCGATCGTTCATGTGTCTCACCCTACGGTGCGTGACGCCGGGCCGGACCGGGTGGTGAAGCGAGGATTCCCCGGATCTTCCCGCACAGCCGTGAGGGCCGGAGGCACACGGCCTCCGGCCCTCACGCCGGTCGGTCTCAGTGCGCGCCGCGCTGTCCCGGGACGCCCGGCGCCGACGCGGTCAGGGGTGCCCCCAGCGCGCCGGCCGCCGCCGGACGGCGCGACTGGTGCGGAAGCCCGCCGTCCGGGTGCAGCTGCGGCACCGGATGGTGCCCCGCGCTCTCCGGCCGGCCCGCCGGGACGCCGCCCGACGGGGCGCCCGGCGCGGTCTCGGCGTCCTGGCCCCGCTCGGACTGGGGACGCCGGGCCCGGTACGCGGCCCGGTAGGCGGCCGGGGACGAGCCGAGCTGGCGCCGGAAGTGCCCGCGCAGCGCGACCGGCGAGCGGAAGCCGCAGCGTCCCGCCACCTCGTCCACCGAGTAGTCCGACGTCTCCAGCAGGCGCTGCGCCTGGAGCACCCGCTGCGTGATCAGCCACTGCAGCGGCGCGCTGCCGGTCAGCGAGCGGAACCGGCGGTCGAAGGTGCGGCGGCTCATGTACGCGCGGGCGGCGAGCGTCTCCACGTCGAACTGCTCGTGGAGGTGCTCCAGCGCCCAGGCGACGACCTCGGCGAGCGGGTCGGCGCCGATCTCCTCCGGTAAAGACCGGTCGAGGTAGCGCTCCTGGCCGCCACTGCGGCGCGGCGGGACCACCAGGCGCCGGGCGAGCGCGCCGGCCGCCTCGTTGCCGTGGTCCGTGCGCACGATGTGCAGACACAGGTCGATGCCGGCCGCGGTGCCCGCGGACGTCAGCACGTCGCCGTCGTCCACGAACAGC
>MUNG01000151.1 GCA_002154585.1 Streptomyces pseudogriseolus | reverse complement strand
GCCGGGGGGAGCGCGGCGGTGTGGGCAAGGGGGGCACCTCCGGACGACGGCCGAGCGGGAATCGTGAGCACCGTAGGCCGATACGATCTGCGGCCCTCCGCACAGCACCCCGGCACGCGCAACCGTGTCCCCCGTTCGCGGTAACGTGAGGCTCCTATGAACGCCAATCCCGACGTGCGGCCCCCGGCCGTTTCCGTGATCATGCCCGTCCTCAACGAGGAGCGGCATCTGCGCGGCGCGGTCCGCGCGATCCTCGCCCAGGAGTACGCCGGCGAGATGGAGGTCGTGATCGCCCTCGGTCCGTCCACGGACCGCACGGACGAGATCGCCGCCGAGCTCGTCGCCGAGGACCCGCGGGTGCACACCGTGCCCAACCCGACGGGCCGCACCCCGGCCGCTCTCAACGCGGCGATCAAGGCCTCGCGCCATCCGATCGTGGTCCGCGTCGACGGCCACGGGATGCTCTCCCCGAACTACATCGCCACCGCCGTGCGCCTCCTGGAGGAGACCGGCGCGCAGAACGTCGGCGGCATCATGCACGCCGAGGGCGAGAACGACTGGGAGCGCGCCGTCGCCGCCGCGATGACCTCGAAGATCGGCGTGGGCAACGCCGCCTTCCACACCGGCGGCGAGGCCGGCCCCGCCGAGACCGTGTACCTGGGCGTGTTCCGGCGCGAGGCGCTGGAGCGGCAGGGCGGCTACAACGTGGAGTTCATCCGCGCCCAGGACTGGGAGCTGAACTTCCGCATCCGTGAGGCGGGCGGGCTGATCTGGTTCTCGCCCGAGCTGCGGGTGTCGTACCGGCCCCGCCCGTCCGTGCGAGCGCTCGCCAAGCAGTACAAGGACTACGGCCGCTGGCGCCATGTGGTGGCCCGCTACCACGCCGGCTCCATCAACCTGCGCTACCTCGCGCCGCCGGCCGCCGTGTGCGCGATCGCGGCCGGGATCGTGGTGGGCGCGGCGCTCACCCCGCTGGGCTTCGTGATCCCCGGCGGCTATCTCGCGGCGATCGTCGCGGGCTCCATACCCGCCGGCAAGGGACTGCCGCTGAAGGCGCGGCTCCAGATCCCGGTGGCCCTGGCGACCATGCACATGTCGTGGGGCTGGGGCTTCCTGACCAGCCCGCGGTCGCTGGCGAAGAAGGTCATCGCCTCCCGGCGGCCAGCCGTCCGGGCGGAGGACGCCACGGCGGCCTGACGCCCCGTCCGCCCCTCACCTCGACGGTCCGCCCGGCACCGCGACGTCCGAAGGCCCCTTCCCGCACCGGGAAGGGGCCTTCGCGCTCACCAGGTGAAGGCCGGGTTCACGTGCATGCAGGCCGTGTCGTCCGCGCCGTTCAGCGCCTGCGCCGACTCCGGCGTGGTGTCGTCGCGCTCGGGCGCCTCGTACCGCGTGCCCTCGCGCCAGTCGGCGCCCACGACGAGCGTCACGCCGGACACGTCCGTGGACCGCTTCACCGCGTCCGCCGGGATGCCGAGGGCCACGGCGATCCGGCGGGCGTCGCCCTCCAGGTCGGCGCTCGGGTAGCGCACCACGGTCCGCGCCTCGGTGTACGCGCCCGCGGTGTCGGCGGTGGCGCTCGCGAAGCCCCGCTCCTGGAGCTCCCCGGCGATCGCGCCGGCCCGGCCCGGGGCGAGGGCCAGGGTGTCGGTGCGGGTGCCGTTGCGGACCTGCACGGCGATGTCGGCGTCGGCCGCGGCCGGGTCGGCGGGCGGCTTCTCCACGGCCGGCTCGGGCTTCGCGTCCTTGCCGTCGAGGGCGATGTCCTCGCGCACCAGCCGGAACAGCTGCTCGGCGTCCTCCGTGGGCTCCACGCGGGCGCCCACGTACCGGTTGGGCATCGTGGTCATGGTGATGCGCTCCGGCTTCACCTTCCGCAGCTCGGTGGACAGGTCGTACAGCTTCTTCACCGTGTCGAGGCCCGGGTCGACGGTGAGCGCCCGGGTGGCCTCCTCGGCCAGCCGGCGCAGGTTGTTGGGGCTGCTCAGGCTCACGTTCTCGCGCAGCTGCCGGGCCAGCGAGTTCATGTACATGTGCTGCGCCTTGTTGCGCGCGAGGTCGCTGCCGTCCTCGAAGCCGTACCGGGTGCGCAGCCACTGGAGGGCCTGCTCGCCCTTGACCGGGTGGGTGCCCTTCGCCAGCTTCAGCCCGGAGCCGTGTCCCTGGGAGTCGCGGGAGTGGATGTTGGCGTCGACGCAGACGGGGACGCCGCCGACCGCGTCCGCCATGGCGACCACGCCCGCGAAGTCCACCATGACGAAGTGGTCGATGTGGATGCCGGTCAGCTCCTGCCAGGTGGCGACCGTGCAGCCCGGACCGCCGTGCCCGAGGCTCTGGTTGGTCATCACCCGGCCCTCGCTCGCCGGGTACACCGTGCCGTCGTCCGGGTCGGTGCACTTGGGGATGTGCAGCAGGGTGTCGCGCGGCATGCTGATCACCGACATGTTGCTGCGGTCCGCGGACAGATGGAGCAGCATCTGCACGTCCGCCAGCGGCGTCGAGCCGAACGTCTCGCGGGCGCCGCCGAGTTTCTGGTTCTCCTCGCTGTCCCGCGCGTCGCTGCCGATCAGCAGGATGTTCAGCGGGGTCTGGCCCGCCGCGTTGGGCGTCGGCTCGGCGACCTTGGCGTCGCCGAGGTTCAGCGGGTCCTTCTTGATGTTGTCGTTGAGCTGCCGGTAGTACAGGTACCCCGCACCGCCGGCCGCGAGTATGAGCAGCGCCAGCACCGCGGCCGACCACTTGAGCATCCGGCGCAGGCGTCGCGGGCGGGGGCCCGTGCCGTCGCCGGGCGGCGCGTCGTCGGCGGGGGGAGCGTCGTCGGGAGCCGGCGCGAGCCCCTCGTCGCGGACCGTCTCCCGCGTGGCGTTCTGTGTCACTGCCCCGTCCTTCCCACCCCTGCACACACCTCGCTCCGGCACGCAGGCCCCGTCCTGCGTCCTGTTAGACGCACGACGGGCCCGTCAGTTGCCCAGGGAAACCCCTCGATTTGGCCAAGGGGCGGGTGGGAGCCCTGCTCCGCCGCAGGCGCTACCAGCGGTACGGCGCGTACACGTCCATGCAGGCGCCCTTCTCGTCCGCGCTGAGGGCGTCGGCGTCGTCCGGCAGGTCGCCCGCCTTCGGCAGCTCCGGCTCCCGGTACGTCCCGCCTTCCCGCCAGTCCGCGCCCACCACCACGGTGACGCCGGACACGTCGGCCGACCGGCGGACCGAACTCACGGGAATGCCGAGGGACTTGGCGACCCGCTGGGCGTCCCCCTTCAGATCGTCGGCCGGGTAGCGCACGACGGTCCGCTCCTCGGCGCCGGCGGCGGAAGTGTCCGGCGCGGCGCGGGTGAAGCCCTTCGCGGCCAGCTCCTGGGCGATCGCACTCGCCCGGCCGGAGACCGGTCCCTCGGTCGCGGACCGGGTGGCGTTGCGCACCAGCACACCGATCTCGTCGTCGGGGGCTGACGGGTCCGCGGTGCGCTGCTCGCGGGACGCCTTGCCGTTCCCCGGGTTCTTCGCGTCCGTGCCGCCCTTGTCGTCGAACGGCACGTCGTCCCGGAGCAGCGACCAGACCTGCTCCGCGTCGTCCCCGGCGGGCAGCAGGTGGTTGGCGTTCTGCGGGTCAGGGACGGTCGGCAGGGTCGTCATGGTGATGCGGTCCGGCGGCACCGTCCGCAGCTGCATCCCCAGGTCGTACAGCTTCTTCACCGAGCCGATCTCCTCGGAGACCTGGAGCGACTTCGTGGCCGCCTCCGCGAGGTCGGTGAGCCGGCCGGTGTCGGTGAAGACGTTCTGCCCGCGCAGGGTGCGGATCATCGAGTTCATGTACATCCGCTGCGCGCGGGTGCGCAGGATGTCGCTGCCCCACGCGTGCCGGGTGCGCAGCCACTGGAGGGCCTGCTCGCCCTCCACCTTGGTCCTTCCCGCCCGCAGCTTCAGGCCCGAGCCGCCGGGCACGCCGGGCAGCGCACGGTCCCACACGTTCTGCCGGACGCAGACCTCGACGCCGCCGACCGCGTCGGCCATCCGCACCACGCCCGCGAAGTCGATCGTCATCCAGTGGTCGACGTAGACGCCGGTGAGGTTCTCCCAGGTGGCGAGCGTGCAGCCCGGACCGCCGCGCGCAAGCGAGGTGTTGATGATGTCGTTGGTCGCCGGGTACGCCGTCCCGGTGTCCGGGTCGGTGCAGCGGGGGATGTCGACGCGGGTGTCGCGCGGGATGCTCACCACGGCCGCGCTCCTGCGGTCGGCGGCCAGGTGGATCAGCATCTGAACGTCGCCGAGCGGCGGGTTGCCGCGGTTGTCCTTGCCGCCGCCGAGGGCGACGTTGGCGTCGGAGGCGCGGCTGTCGGAGCCGATCAGCAGGATGTTGAGGGGCGTCTGCCCGGCCGCGTTCGGCGCGGACCGCTCCGCCTTGGAGTCGCCGCTGCTGCGCTCGCCCTTCACCAGGTTGTCGTTGAGGTGGTCGTAGTACAGGTAACCGGCGCCGGCCGTGCCGAGTATCAGCACGGCCAGGGTCGTCGCCGACCAGCGCAGGGCGCGCCGCGCCCGTCCGCCGCGCGGTCTCCCGGCGCCGTCGCCGCCCTCGGGGGCGTCAGGCCCCTCGGGACGGCCCCCGTCGGGCGGGCCGGACCGGCGCGGGGCGGCGCCGTCCGGCCGTGCCCCTTCCTCGTACACGTCACTTCGCGTCATCGTGCGGTGTTTTCCTCCCCACCCCTGGCCCCCCACCCTGGACATGGAACGGGCCCGTCTGCGCCCCGTAGGACGCGAGACGGGCCCGTCCGGTGCCTATTCGGCGCACACGACCTTGTCCGCCGTGGACTTCTTGATGTCGTCCGGCGCCTTGTCCGGCGGAGTGAGGGACACGCCCGCACCCTTGAAGTCCTTGCCGAGGGTCAGCGTCATCGCGGGCAGCCCCTGGGAGTTGGTGACGCTCTCGCCCGGCTTCATCGCCGACCCGGACAGACCCAGGATGTCCGCCAGCCGGCGCGCCTGGTCCGCCTGGTCGGGGGCGTACTCGAGGGTGGTCTTCGCCAGCTCCGCGGGCGCATTGCCCGCGTTCTCCGACTTGCCCACACCCTGGTCGACCTGGAGCCAGCTCAGGGTCGACTGGGCGCTCCCGGCGGGCGCGCCGCCGTTGAGGATGCGCACCCGCACCTCGGACGCCGGGGCCTTCTCGCCCTTCAGACGGGCGGCGACGGCGGCCTTCTCCTTCTTCTGCTGCTGCTTGACCTCGGTGAACGACACGTCGTTGCGGATCAGGTCGAAGACCTCCGGCGCCTTCGACTCGTCGAGCACGACGGTCGCCTTGATCTTCTCCGCGGGGTTGTCGACCACCGGGATCGTCGTGAAGGTGAGGTTCTTGACGTTGAGCTTGCCCAGCTCCATGCCAAGGTCCTTCAGCTTGTTGATGCTGTTCAGCTGGGAGTCGACGGTGAGCGCCTCGGTGCCCGCCTCGGCCAGCTTGATCATCTTGGACGGGCTGGTGAGCGTGTCGTTCGACTTCAGTTCGCGCATCAGCGAGCTGAGGAACTGCTGCTGGAGCTCGATGCGGCTCAGGTCGCCGCCGAGGCCCACCGAGTGACGCGTGCGCACGAACGCCAGCGCCTGCTCGCCCTCGATCCGGTGCGTGCCCTTGGGCAGATTCAGGTGCGAGTCCGGGTCGTTGATGTCCTTGCCCAGGCACACCTCGACGCCGCCGACCGCCGAGGTCAGCGTCTTCACCGCGTTGAAGTCCGCCACCATGAAGTTGTCCGGCTTGATGCCGGTCAGCTCGGTCACGGTCCGCATGGTGCAGCTGGGCGTACGGCCGCTCTGCCCGAGGCTGGTGTTGAAGCGGGCGCCGGTGGAGCCGGGGATGACCTTCTCGCTGCCGTCCTCCTGCTGGGTCGGGCAGTCCGGGATGTCGACTATCAGGTCGCGGGGGATGCTCAACGCGGTCGCGTTGGAGCGGTCCTTGGAGACGTGCAGCAGGATCGTGGTGTCGGCGTGGCCCTCGCTGCCCTTGTCGCCGTAGCCCTCGTTGCCCGCGCCGGTCCGCTTGTCGGTCCCGATCAGCAGGATGTTGATGGCCTGGTCCTTCTTGAAGCCACCGGTGCTCGCGCCGTCGTCCGACACGGACGTGATGTTGTCGTTGAGGTGCTCCAGGTACAGATAGCCGCCGACACCCGTCGCGAGCACCAGGAAGGCCACCGTGCCGCTGGTCCACAGCAGCACCTTCTTGGCCTTCTTGCCCTTCGCCGGCTTGCGCCCGCGGCGGCCCGGAGGCTCCTCCGGCGCACCCCGGCGCCGGCGCTGCGGCGGCACGTCCCGCCCGGGCGTCTCACGCTCGGGGGAGGCGCGGCCGGGGCGCTCGGGCGCCTGGTCGGGCGACGCCGACCGGGCGCGCGGATTTCCCGCACCCGTGTTCCGCGGCCCCCGTGGGGCGGGAATGGGTGACTGCGGTGCGGAAGGGCTCAGTCGCAGTTCGTATTCGCCGGTGTTCGGATTGAGTACCCACTGGTCTGCGGGATCGATGTTCTCTCCCCGCCCACGGCCTTGCGCGTCCACGGTCGCTCGAATCCTCCGTCGGGGCCACGCGGCGCCTTTCCCCTCCCAAGGCGCTCGGGTCTCGGTCACACAGTGCGGGATCTCAGGACGGACCTGAAGGAACGGACGCACCGGAGGGCTCACACTAACGGGCCGGATCGGCTGCGGGCGACGCCGGTGACGAATTCCACGCCTTCACAAGGGGCAATCCGCCCATTTCCATGGACAGGAGTTCGCAGACTGTGAGCCGCCTTTGAGGTTCCTTTACGCGCAGGTGTCCTCGGCGGCGGTGTTCCCGGAGAACGTGGGCGCCGGGGACGCGCTGTCCGCCGGGGCCGCCGTTTCCTTTTCCGTGGCCTTTCGCTCACCGTGCGTATTCACACGGACGGGTTGGTCCTTGCGCAGGCGCTCGAACAGTTTCCCGGCGGCGGGCTGGGCGAGTTGGTCCCGATTCACGTCCCCGGCGTACGACTCCCGTGGCACGGTGAGGAATTGCACACCTGCCGCGGGGATGTCACGAAGTCCCCGTACGAGTTCGTACAAACCGCGCAAGCTGGCGAGTTCGGGGTCCGTGGTGAGGGACGAGGTGGCCGCGTCCAGAACGGGATACAGCTTCACCGGATTCAGCAGGATCTCGTTGCTGCGGACCTTGTTGACCAGCGCGCCGAGGAACCGCTGCTGGCGCTCGATGCGGCCGGTGTCGCTGCCGTCCCCGAGGCTCTTGCGGGCGCGGACGTAACCGAGGGCCTGTTCCCCGTCGAGGGTCACCCGCCCCGCCGGCAGGTGCAGGTGGGCGTCCTCGTCGTCGATGGGCGCGCTCAGGCACACCTCGACGCCGTCCACCGCGTCGACCATCTCCTTGAACCCCTCGAAGTCGACGACGACGTGGTGGTCCACGCGGATGTCGGTGAGCTTCTCGACGGTACGGACGGTGCAGGCCGAGCCGCCCACCTCGAAGGCCGCGTTGAACTGCGTGAACATCGGCGCGGACCGCTTCCCGTCGGGGCGGCGGCAGTCGGGCACGTCCACCATCAGGTCGCGCGGTATCGAGACCGCGGTGGCGTTGCGCCTGCCCGCCGACAGATGCAGCAGGATCACCGTGTCCGAACGCTCGGTGCCCGGGTCGCGCCCGTAGCGGCGGTTCTCCGCGCCCGCGCGCGAGTCCGACCCGATCAGCAGGATGTTGAGGG
>MUNG01000150.1 GCA_002154585.1 Streptomyces pseudogriseolus | reverse complement strand
ACGTACGGGGGAACAACGGGGGATCACGGGGGAACAGGGAGGCGCCGGCCCGGCCGGTGGCCCGCGGGGGACGCGGCCACCGCCGGACCGGCGCCTTCGCGTGTGCGCCCTCGCCGTCCGCCCAGGGGTCAGCCCCGCCCGCTGACCCGGCCCTGGAGCAGCCGCGACAGCGCCGCGTGCACGTCGTCCAGGGACCGCTCCGGCTGGAACGACTTCCAGTCCAGCGCCGCCACCAGCACCATGCCCACCAGCGCCGCCGCGGTCAGCGGCACGTCGATCTCCTCGCTGAACTCCCCGGCCGCCACGCCCTCGCGCAGCACGTCCTCGACGACCGCCACGGCCTGCTGCCGCACGACCATCAGCGTGGACTGCCAGGCCCGGTTGGTGCGCCACAGCTCCGCCACGTACAGCTGGGTGAAGGCCGGGTAGCGGTCGATGAACACCAGCCCCGCCCGGACCATCGCGTCCAGGGCGTCGACCTTGCTCCCGCCCTCCAGGGCCGTCCGCTCGGCCGCCTCCCGCAGCGAGGCGGTCAGCAGGCCGACCCCGTGCCGCAGCAGCTCCTCGAAGAGGACCGACTTGCTCGCGAAGTTGTAGTAGACGGTGCCCTTCGCGACGCCCGCCCGCTCGGCGATCTCGTCCACCGTGGTGGCGGAGAACCCCTGCTCGGCGATGAGCGTGACGGCCGCCTCGTAGAGCTTCTGCCGGGTGGCCTCGCGGCGGGCGCTGCCGCCCGGCGTGGTGCTGCTGCGTTCCATGGCCCCGATTGTCACAGGAGCGCCGGCCGGCCGGTTCACAGGCTCAGCTCCGGGTGCAGCCGGTCGAGCGTCCACACCTGCCGGCGGCGGGCCGACAGCGCGGTCAGCGCGAGCGCGCCGGCCGTGAAGGCCGCCAGCACCGCGCAGGCCGTCCACACCGGCCCGAGCCCGCCGCCCGAGATCAGCCGCCGCAGCGCCTCCACGACATGGGTCATCGGCAGGAACGGGTGCAGCGCGTTGAAGAAGTCCGGACTGGTCTGCACGGGGTACGTGCCGCCCGCCGAGGTGAGCTGGAGCATCAGCAGCGCCAGCACGAGGATCCGGCCGGCCGCGCCGAAGCGGGCGTTCAGCCACTGCACGAGCGCCGCGAAGCACGCCGTCACCAGGAACAGGAAGCCCACCGTCCCGGCCGTCCGCGCCATCCGCAGGCCCAGGCCCCAGTGCAGCACCGCCATCAGCGCCACCGTCTGCGCCACCCCGATCGCCGCCACCGGGAGCCAGCCGGCCAGCGCGATCCGCCAGGCGGAGGCGCCCGCCGCGAGCGCCCGCCGGTTCATCGGCGCGATCAGCATGTACGCCACCATCGCGCCCACCCACAGCGACAGCGGGATGAAGTACGGGGCGAAACCGGTGCCGTAGTTCGGCGCCTTGTGCAGGTCGCGGGAGACCAGGCGCACCGGGTCGGCCATCACCTCGGTGCGCTCGTCGCGCTGGGCCTCGTCGTAGTCGGGGATCTGCCCGGCGCCCCGGTGCAGACCGCCGGCCAGCTCCTCGGACCCGTCGGCCAGCTTGAACAGGCCGCCGCTGAGGTCGTCCGCGCCCGTCTTCAGCCTGCCGACGCCCTTGTCCAGGTCGCGGGCGCCGGTCTCGGCGGTGGCGAGCCCCTTGTCGAGCTTCTTCGCCCCGGCCGCGACCTTGCCGGCGCCGGCGTTGAGCTTGTTGACGCGGCTGACGGCGTCGTCGAGGTCCTCGGAGAGGTGCGGGGCGCGGCCGGCGAGCGCACGCGCCTGCTTCTCCAGGGTGGCGAGCTGTCCGTCGAGCGTCTTCAGGTCCGCGCGGTGTCCGGTGACCAGCGCGGAGACGTCGTCGGCGACGGAGGAGGCGTCCGCCACGGCCTCCGCGGCCTTCTTCAGCTCCGGGCAGGCCGGGTCGGGCTCGTCGGCGTCCTCGCAGCGCTCACGGTGCAGCGTGTCCAGCGTGCCGGACGCCTCGTGGGCCTCCTTCGCGGCGGCGGGAGCCTTCTCCGCCAGGGCGTCCAGGTCCTCCCGCAGCTGCCCGGCCGTGTCGGCGACGAAGCGGGCCGTCGCGCCGATGGCCTTCTCGTTCTTCTTCAGGAACGGGCCCGCCTCGGCGTTCAGCGCGTTCACCTTCCCGGCGAGCAGGCGCGTGCCGTCGGCGACCTTGGACGAGCCGTCCTTCAGGGTGCCCGCGCCCTTGTGCAGGTCCTTCAGCCCCTTGGCCAGCTTGCCGCTGCCCGCGCGGGCCTCCTTCAGCCCGGCCGCGAGGTCCTTGGAGCCCTTCTCCGCCTCGCCGATGCCCCCGTTCAGCTTGTCGGCCCCCCGCGCCGCCTTCACCGTCTCGCCGTGGATGTCGGAGAAGGAGACGAAGATCTGGTCGAGGAAGGACCGGGAGGTCTTGGTGGACGCGGCCCGCCGCACCTCGCCGAAGACCGTCCGGGAGATCTGCCCGACGATGTAGTTGTTCGCGTCGTTGGTGCGCACCCGGAGCGCGCCGGTCTCGGGGGAGTCGCCGGAACTGGAGGCGACACGGCGGCTGAAGTCGGCGGGCACGGTCAGCGACAGGTAGTACGTGCCGTCCTCGACCCCGCGCCGCGCCTCCTCCTCGCTCACCTCCCGCCAGTCGAAGGCGGAGCTGTCGCGCAGGCCCTCGGTGATGTCGTCGCCGGCCGTGATCCGCCTGCCGTTCGCCGTCGCGCCCTCGTCCTCGTTCACGAGGGCGACGGGGATCCGGTCAAGCCGGCCGTACGGGTCCCAGAACGACCACAGGTACAGGGCGCCGTAGAGCAGGGGCAGCACCAGCAGGGCGACGAGCGCCGCGCGCGGCAGGGTGCCGCGCCCGAAGCGCCGCAGCTCAAGAGCGGCCAGTCGCGGCGATCGCATCGTCGTCGGCCTCCTTCTCGTCGTGGGGGCCGGCCGTGCGGTCGGGGTCGGCCGTGCGGCCGGGGCCGGCCTTCTCGTCGCGGCCGAGCGTGTGGCCGGGGCCGGCGGGGGAGTCGTGCGGCTCGTCGCCGTCCGGGCCGGCGGGGGAGCGGCCGGGCCCGTCGCCGGTGGGGGCGGCCCCTTCGGTCTCCGGGCCGCCTGCCCGTTCCGCGCCCGTACGGACGACCACCGCGCCGGGCGGCGGCTCGCTGCACACGGCCAGCACCGTGACCCCCGTGCCGGAGACGGACCGCAGCAGCGTCCACACCTCCTCGCGCTCGGCGGCCGACAGCTTCAGGTCGGCGTCGTCGATCCCGAGCAGCCGGGGCCGCCCCAGCAACGCCAGCGCCAGCGACAGCCGCAGCGCCTCCACCCGCTCCAGGTCCCGCACCGCGGTCCGCCCGCCCTTGGGCAGGGCGCCCAGGCCGAGCCCGGCGGCGGCCAGCGCCTCGTCGACGCGGCGGCGCCGCTCCTCCCGCCGCTCGGCGCGCGGACGGATCAGCCGCCGCGGCCCCGGGAGCGCCCCCCGCGCGCCCCCGAAGCGCCGCGACAGCAGCTCCTGCTCGCGCAGATGCTCGGCCACGGTGAGCGCCGGGTCGAGATCGGTCACCCCGGCGACGTGCGCCAGGGTGCTGCGGCGGCGTACGGCGGCCATGCGCCGGGGGAGTTCCAGCCCGCCGACGACGGCCCGCCCCTCCGTCGGCCTCATCCGCCCGGTGAGCGCGAGCAGCAGACAGGTGCGGCCCGTGCCGGACGGCCCCGTCACCGCGATCAGCGCGCCGGGCGCGGCGTCGGCCGACACGTCGCGGAAGGCCCACCCCCGTGGCCCCTTCAGGCCGAGGCCGTCGGCCACGACGGCGAGTCCGCTCGGATCGTCCACGGATCCCCCTGGAACCGGGCGCCGGAACACGGCGCCATCTTTTGAACTGACTGGTCAGTCCAAAAGTTAGCTCGAACGGGCGAACGAGGCAACGTCGCAGGTCAGAACGGATTGTCAGTGCCATACCGCACGATGTGCACATACGGCACGTGCCTCATGGCATGCCGTCACGAAGACGACAGGAGGTTCGTCATGGCCCACTCGTCCGCAGCCGCCGCCCGTCGGCGCCGCGCATCCGGCCCTGCCCCCTCACTGCACAACGGCCCGGCGAGCGACATCCACCCGGTGCTGCGCCGCGCCGCGGCCCCGCCCGCCGCCCTCGACCTGCTCGCCCAGGCCCGCGCCGGACTCGACGAGGCCGCCGTCCTCGACACCCCCAACGAGCGCTACGCGACGGCCCACCTGGCCGCCCTGCGCACCGCCGCCGCCGTGCTCGCCGCCCGGGGCAGGCCCGAGACCTCGCCCCGGGCGCGGGCCAAGATACGAAGCGCGTGGGAGGTGCTCCCGGAGATCGCGCCCGAACTCACCGAGTGGAGCGCCCTGTTCGCCTCGGGCGCCCGGCGCCGTGCCCGGGCCGAGGCGGGCATCCAGGGCGCGGCGACCGTGCGGGACGCCGACGACCTGATCCGGGACGTGGCGATGTTCCTGCGCCTGGTGGAGCGGATGCTGGTGCTCCAGCCGGTGCTGCCCCAGCCCCGCCCCGACCGGGACGCGGGCCCCGACCCCGGCCCGCGCGGCGGCCTGCCCGACGCGGGCTGACCGGGAGCCCACCGGGTGACGGCGGGCCGCCGCGCAGGCCATAGGGTGGACAGCGCCTGAAACCCGATCGCCCCGCCCCACCCCAGGCGGTGCCCCGCCGAGGAGTCACCACCGTGTCGGACCCGATGCGCCCCCGCGCCGCTCTCCGTACCGCCGTTGTCTGGGACGTCCTCCAGGACGCCCTGGAACGCAGGGTCAAGGCCACCGGACGCCAGGCCCTGGACGTCCTCGACACCGGCGGCGGCAGCGGCAACTTCGCGGTGCCCCTGGCCCGGCTCGGACACCGGGTGACCGTCGTCGACCCCAGCCCCAACGCCCTGTTCGCCCTCGAGCGCCGCGCCGCCGAGGAGGGCGTCGCGGACCGGGTGCGGGGCGTGCAGGGCGACGCCCGCGGCCTGTTCGACGTCGCCGAGCGCGGCGGCTACGACGTCGTCCTCTGCCACGGCGTCCTGGAGTACGTCGACGACCCGGCGGAGGGCGTGCGCAACACGGTGGCCGCCCTGCGCCCCGGCGGGGTCCTCAGCCTGCTCGCCGCGGGCCTGGGCGGCGCGGTGCTCGCCCGCGCCCTCGCCGGGCACTTCACGGAGGCCCGGCAGGCCCTCGGCGACCCGAACGGCCGATGGGGCGACGGCGACCCCGTGCCGCGCCGCTTCACCGCCGACCAGCTCACCGCGCTGGTGCGCGGCGCGGGCCTGGAGGCCGTCGCGGTGCACGGCGTCCGCGTCTTCTCCGACCTCGTCCCCGGCGTGCTCGTCGACACCGAGCCCGGGGCGATGGAGGCCCTGCTGAAGCTGGAGGCCGCCGCGGCCGAGCTCGCCGCGTTCCACTCCGTGGCCACGCAGCTTCATGTGCTCGGTGAGACGGGCGGGACCGACGGGGCGTGAGCGGCCGTCCGTGACACGGCGCTGATCAGCGGCGCGTGCGCCGGCCCCAGGGCGCATGGACTGTGCCACAGGCCCCCCGAATGGCGGCTCGGAGCCGTATGATCGAGGGAGACCGCCCGGCATGACGGGTCGGCCGCCGGGGAATGACAGCCTCAGCGGACCGGTGCGTGATGGCGGACTCCGGTCGGCAATTGGCGCAGAGGGGCGGGTTTCACGGGGGCGATTCCCTGCCTATCCTGAAGGGACCCCCCGGGTCGCCCCGGCGACTGCACGATGAGGAGGACTCCGTGCCGCTCTCGGAGCACGAGCAGCGCATGCTCGAGCAAATGGAGCGAGCGCTGTACGCCGAAGATCCCAAGTTCGCGACGGCGCTCGAGGGAAGCGGGCTGCGTACGTACACCCGGCGACGGGTCTACCAGGCGGTCGCGGGCTTCCTCGTAGGTATTGCGCTCCTCATGGCCGGTATGGTCGCCCAGCAGGTGTGGCTCAGCGTCGTGGGCTTCCTCGTGATGCTGGGGTGCGCCGTACTCGCGGTGACCGGATGGCGCAAGGCGCCCAAGCCGGGTGAGCAGGCCGCCGGTGCGGGGGCCGCGCCGCGGGCGGGCCGCCAGGGCAGAGCGCGGCGCTCGATGATGGACCGCATCGAGGAGCGGTGGCAGCGGCGCCGGGACGAGCAGGGCGGCGGCCACTGAGGCCCACGTGATCTTTCGGTTCAGGGGCGTTCACCTACGGGGTGGGCGCCCCTGAGTCGTATCCGCGGGTGCGTGTGGCTGTTCGCGCAGTTTCCCGCGCCCCTTGGAGGGGCGCGGGAAACTGCGCGAACAGCCCCTGACGGCCCGGGGCCGCCGACGCGACCTCAGCCGCGCTGGCGCGTAGGCAGATGCCAGTCCGGACGCAGGGCGGCCAACCGGTCCCGCAGGGACGCCCAGCGGTCGGACACCGCCCACACCACCCGCACGGCCGACCGCGGCGCGAGCAGCGCCCGCAGCCGGGCCCCGCGGGACGCCGAGTCCCGCAACGCCCCCGACGCGAGCCGCACATCCTCCGCCAGCCCCACGGCCGGCCGTGG
>MUNG01000015.1 GCA_002154585.1 Streptomyces pseudogriseolus | reverse complement strand
CCCGCGCCCCTGACGGGGCGCCCCGGCACCCGTGCCTCAGTTGCGGCGCCCCCGCCGTGACACCAGCACCGCTCCCCCGCCCGCCGCGAGCAGCGCCACCGCGCCCGCCGCCACGTACGGCGTCGCCGAATCCCCGCCCGTTTCCGCGAGGTTCGTCTCCGCTCGGGCGCCCTGGGGCTCGACGGCCGCGTCCTCGTCGGCGGGGGTTTCGGGGGCAGCCGCCTCCGACTCCTCCTCCGCCGCCGCAGGCGTCTCGCAGCGGGACTCCGCCAAGGTGAGCCGCCCCTCCACCTCGGCCACATTCAGGTTCGCCGGGTTCACCGACACCTCCAGCCTCAGCGCGGTGGCCGCGGCCGTCGCCGACGTCGTCTCCGTCTGTGACAGGTCGAGCCGGACCGCACCCACCCCCGGCACCTCGACGTGGGTCGGGCCGCCGGCGCTCAGCGCGACCCGCTTGCCGAGGACGGTGACGGCGGCGGGCAGGGTGACCGAGGCGTGCGGGCTCTTCCCGGCCTCGCAGACCGCCTTGGAGCTGAGCGCCTCCAGTTCGACGAGCGACAGCAGCGGCAGCCCGGGGACGTGCAGGCGGGCGTCCGCGAGGGTGGTGGACGCCTCCGCCGTGTCCCCCTCGACGGTCGCGACCGCGTCGGCCGTCCCGGCGCTCAGCACACTGAACGGCTTGCCGTGGTCGACCCCGTCGAGGGTGGCGGTGAGGGCCGTCTTCCGCGCGCTGCGCGGGGCCTCGACCTCGTTGAGGGAGACGGTGAGCGGGACCTGCACCGACTTGTTGAGCAGGGACACGTCGAGGTCGGTGCGGAGCACGGAGGCGCTCGCGTGGCCGTGGCCCTCCGTGGCGTGCGCGGGTCCCGCGCCGGCGAGGGCGACGGGTCCGGCGGTGAGCGCGCAGGCCGCGGCGACCGCGGACCAACGGCGGGCATGCGTGGGCACGTTGATGGTGTTCAAGGCGGTGGGACCCCCATGGGACTGTGCTGGGACCCGGAAAGAATGTCCGGGCCCGCCCCGCCGCGTCAGCGTTCCGGCGACTCTTCACCCCTTCGGGGAAGACCGGAGCACCTTTTCGATTCCCTGGGTACGGCTGTTCCCCGCCGTCACCCTCCGGGGCCCCACCGGTGGGCGCGTCCTACGCGACGACGCGCCCGTTGAGCACCACCCGGCGCGGAGCGGTGAGCACCCCGAGGTCCGCGCGCGGGTCGGCGTCGTAGACCACCAGGTCGGCCGGGGCGCCCTCGTCCAGGCCGGGGCGGCCGAGCCAGGCCCTGGCCTTCCAGGTGCCGGCGGCGAGGGCCTCGGCGGGCGGGATACCGGCCTTGGCCAGTTCCGCCACCTCCTCGGCGGCGAGCCCGTGCGGGAGGGTGCCGCCGGCGTCGGTGCCGACGAAGACGGGGATGCCGGCGTCGTACGCGGAGCGCACGGTGTCGTAGCGGCGTTCGTGGAGCCGGCGCATATGGGCGGACCAACGGGGGAACTTGGTCTCGCCGCCGTCGGCGAGCGCGGGGAACGTGGCGATGTTGACCAGGGTGGGGACGATGGCCACGCCCCGCTCGGCGAACAGCGGGATGGTGTCGTCGGTGAGGCCCGTGGCGTGCTCCACGCAGTCGATGCCGGCCTCGACCAGGTCCCGCAGGGAGTCCTCGGCGAAGCAGTGGGCGGTGACGCGGGCGCCCAGCCGGTGCGCCTCCGCGATCGCCGCCTCGACCGCGCCGCGCGGCCAGCAGGCAGACAGGTCGCCCAGGTCGCGGTCGATCCAGTCGCCGACCAGCTTCACCCAGCCGTCGCCGCGCCGGGCCTCCTGGGCGACGTACGCGACGAGGTCGTCGGGCTCGACCTCCCAGGCGTAGTTCCGGATGTAGCGCCGGGTGCGGGCGATGTGCCGGCCGGCCCGGACGATCTTCGGGAGGTCGTCGCGGTCGTCGATCCACCGGGTGTCGGAGGGCGAGCCGGCGTCCCGCAGCAGCAGCGCGCCGGCGTCCCGGTCGGTGAGCGCCTGCTTCTCCGCGACGTCCTCGGGGACGGCGCCGTGCCGGTCGAGGCCCACGTGGCAGTGGGCGTCGACGAGCCCGGGCAGCACCCAGCCGTCGACGGTCCGGACGTCGCGGGCGCCGGCCGGGCGGTCGTAGGAGATGCGCCCGCCGACCACCCACAGCTCGTCGCGGACCTCGTCCGGGCCGACGAGGATCCGCCCCTTCACGTGCAGCACCGCGCGTTCGCTCATGCACCGCACCCTAATGACCCGCTACGCGGACCCGCCCACCTGGTCCGAGGTCTCCTCCTCGACCTCCGCCATGGCGGGGTCGAGCAGGCGGGAGAGGAAGTGGCGGGTGCGTTCGTGCTGCGGGGCGCCGATGACGCGGTCGGGGGCGCCGTCCTCGACGATCACTCCGCCGTCCATGAAGACGACCCGGTCGGCGACCTCGCGGGCGAAGGTCATCTCGTGCGTGACGACCATCATCGTCATGCCCTCGTCGGCGAGCATCCGCATCACCGCGAGGACGTCGCCGACCAGTTCCGGGTCGAGCGCCGAGGTCGGCTCGTCGAACAGCATCACCTCGGGGCCCATCGCGAGCGCCCGGGCGATGGCGACGCGCTGCTGCTGGCCGCCGGAGAGGGAGGAGGGGTAGGCGTCCGCCTTCTCGGCGAGGCCGACCCGCTCCAGGTTCTGCGCGGCGACCTTCGCGGCCTCCGCCTTGCCGCGCCGGAGCACACGGCGCTGCGGCAGCGTGAGGTTCTCGGTGACGGTGAGGTGCGGGAAGAGGTTGAACTGCTGGAACACCATGCCGATGCGGCGGCGTGCGGCGTCGATGTCGACGTCCGGGTCGGTCAGCTCGATGCCGCCGACGAAGACCTGGCCCTGGCTGGGCTCCTCCAGGAGGTTCACGCAGCGCAGCAGGGTGGACTTGCCGGACCCGGACGGGCCGATGACGCAGACGACGTCGCCCTGGCCGATCTCCAGGTCGATGCCGCGCAGTACGTGGTTGTCGCCGAACGACTTGTGCAGTCCGCTGACGCGGATCTCCGGTCGGCTCGTGCTCATTTCACGGCCTCCTGGGCCTTGGCCTCCATGCGGCGCACGACGAAGCCGAGCGGGATGGTGATCAGCAGGTAGCACAGGCCGGCCACCAGGATGGGCGTGGAGTTGGCGGTCTGGCTGGCCAGGTCGCGGCCGAACTTGGACAGCTCGCGCTCCTCCAGGGTGACGCCGAGGAACAGCACCAGCGAGGAGTCCTTGAACAGCAGGACCAGTTCGTTGGTCAGCGGCGGCAGGATGATCCGGAAGGCCTGCGGGATGATGATCGACACCATGGCGCGGGCGGGCGAGAAGCCCAGCGAGCGGGCCGCCTCCATCTGGCCCTTGGGCACGGCCTGGATGCCGGCCCGGATGGTCTCCGCCATGTAGGCGGCGGCCACCAGGCCGAGCGCGAGGGCGACCTTGCCGTAGGTCCCGCCGACGATCTCGGTGCCGGGGAAGGCGAGCGGGACGGCGACGCCGATGAAGATGAAGATCAGCAGGGCGGGCAGGCCGCGGAAGATCTCGATGTAGATGCCGGCCAGCCACCGGTAGGGGCCGACGGACGACAGCCGCATCAGGGCGATCACCATGCCGAGCGCCAGCCCGACGCCGAAGCCGGTCACCGTGTAGAGGACGGTGTTCTTCAGCGCCAGCGTGATGACGTCCGGGAACATCCGCTCGGCGATCTCGACCTGCGCGAACTGGTTCTGCAGCCGTCCCCAGTCGGCCGTGACCCCGAAGGCGATCACGGCCGCGGCGAACACGGCGTACTGGACGCCGCGCGACAGGCTGCGCTTCTGCCGCCGGGTCAGGCCCTTCCGCTTCGGCGGGAGCGGTGTCTTCTCCGTGTCGGTCATGGGGTCAGGACGCGGCCGGCGAGGCGGCGGACTCGTCGTAGGGGCCGATCCACTGCTCGTACAGCTTCTTGTACGTGCCGTCGGCCTTGGCGTCCTTGATCGCCTTGTTGACGGCCTCGCGGAGCTTGTCGTTGCCCTTCTTCACCGTGACGCCGTACTGCTCGCCGGTGTTGACCTGCTCGGCGACCTCGAAGGCGGCGGCGTTGGCCTTGTCCTTCAGCCAGCCCTGGACGACCGGGTAGTCGATGACGACGGCTTCGACCTGGCCGGTGCGCAGGCCGTTGAGGACGGCGTCGGAGGACTCGAAGGAGACCGGGTCCAGGCCCTTGCTCTTGGCGTAGTCCTCGCCGGTGGTCTGCGCCTGGGCGCCGACCTTCCTGCCCTCGAGGTCCGCGAAGGAGGAGATGCCGCTCTTCTTGTCGACCAGGACGGCCTGTGTGGCCTCGAAGTACGGGTCGGAGAAGTCGACGTTCTTCTTGCGCTCCTCGGTGATGGTCATGCCGGCGGCGGCCAGGTCGCACTCGCCGGAGTTGAGGAAGGCGCCGGTCTTGAAGTTCTCGAACGGCGTGTCGAGGATCTCCTGCTTCACGCCCAGGTCCTCGGCGACCAGGTCGATCAGGGCGACGTCGAAGCCCTGCACCTTGCCGTCGATCTCCGACTGGAACGGCGGGTACGGCAGGTGGGTGCAGGTGGTGAGCTGCCCGGCCTTGACGAGCTCGACCCCGCCGACGGTCGTGGATCCGCCGCCCGAGTCGTCGGTGGACGTGCAGGCGGCGAGGAGCACCATCCCGGCCGTCGCGGTGGTGGCAACCAGGACGCGGGTCCTGCGGCCGAGGAGCGTGTTCACGAGGAGCCTCCAGTAAGCGAACGAGAAGTTCCGATTATAAGGAAAGGTTTGAGCACCTCACATCAATCGGAGGAGGAGTACGCCGTTCGGCCTCCGATCTTCCGCCTCACGCCGACGGCCCGGACCGCGCGGGAAGCGGTCCGGGCCGTCGGACGGAAGGGGACGTCAGGGGTGCGCCTACTTGTTGGCGAAGGCGTCCCGCAGCCGCATCTCGTTGAACTTGTTGCCGTCGTAGTCGTCCGCGTACGTCAGGGACAGCCGGCCGTTCGGCGCGAGGGCCACCGCGGGGCCGCCCTGTCCGCCGCCCGAGACGACGTTCATCCGCAGCGCCGGGAGCCGTCCGGTGGTGCTGCCGTCGGCGTTGAAGCCGCGGGCCCACACGTCGTCGAGGCCGTCGACGAACGCCTCCTTCCACGTCACCACGAAGTCACCGGCGTCGGAGACGGCCACGTCCGGGTCGGCCTGGGTGCCGATCGGACGGCCGGACGGCACCTGGGACGTGTCCGGCGTGGTGCGCACCTCGGCGCCCGCGGGGGCGCCGGACGCCGAGAAGATCCGGTGGTACACCCGCTGCGGGCGCTCCACCGTCCCGCTCCCGGTGGTGTAGGCGTCGGCCCACGCGGCCACGATCCGTCCGTCGCCGGCCACCGCGACCGCCGGCCTGGTCTGCCGGCCGTCGGTGAGCGTGTTGGCGACCTTGCGCGCGACCGCGAAGCCGCCCGAGGTGTCCAGCGTGGCCAGGCCGATGTTCAGGCCGCCGTTGCCGTCCGCGTCCTCCTCCCACACGACCGTCGCCCGGCCGGCGTCGTCGAGGGCGACGTCCGGGCGGCGGTTGGAGCCGGCGGCGCCGGAGTTGATCGTGCTGACCCGCACGTCCTGGTACCGCAGGGCGCCGGTACCGGACCAGCTGCCGGCGTACACCTGGTTCAGGGTGGACCCGTCGGCGGTGGACTCCCACGCCACGGCGTAGGAGCCGTCCGGGGCGACGGCGACGGTCGGCCGGAGCTGGTCCCCGTCGCCCGAGGCGTGCGGACGCGGCAGGCTCGTCACGGTTCCGTCCGGGGCGACCTTGCGCACGGCGATGTCACCGTACTTGTTGCCGTCGTCGTCGGCGGTCCACACGACGATCGCGTTGCCGTTCGCGTCGACGCCCACGTCGGGCTTCTGGTGCGACCAGGTGGCGCCGGTGCCGCCGGGGCTGAGCTTCTTCTCGCTCCACAGCGGCACGCCGTCCCTGTACAAGCGGAGGTACACGTCGGTGCCGAGCTCGGTGTCCGAGGAGTCGTGGCGGTCGCCCTCCTCGTAGACCACCGCGGTCCAGGTGGTGGAGCCGGTGCCGCCGGAGGCGACCGCGCTGTAGTGCTGGTCCCCGTCGGCCTTGGTGTTGACCCGCGAGTAGTGCTGGGCGGTGGAGCCGTAGACGGTGGAGTCGATGTCGTACGTGCCCTGGCGCACCGCGTCGAAGTTGTCGACGTACGCCTGGTAGATCACCGGGTCGTCGATCCGCAGCAGCGTCTCGTCGTTGCGCTGGAGGGCGCCCTTGGTCCAGTTGTGCGAGCCGGTGAAGACGTGCCGGACCTGGGTGCCGTCGGCCTTCCGCCACTCGGTGAGCAGATACTTCGAGTGGGTGGTGCCGCGGTTGCAGGTGACGGTCGCGTAGCGGCAGCCGCCGGGGCGGTTGGCGTGGACGGGGATGTCCAGGCCGGTGAGCTCGTTGACGCCCGCGTTGTCGCCGTCGCCGTTGGGGTCGCTCAGGTCCCGGCCGTTGACCTCGACGGCGCAGCCGGCGGCCTTCTTGGCCTCGAGGGCGGTGTAGATCGCGGGGCGTGAGCTGCGCTCGTCGAGCTCGGCGGCGGAGATCCGGATGCGGCCGCCGCGGGCGCAGTCGACGTCGTCGATGAAGGAGGCGACGATGTCGGCGTTGCCGTAGTGCGAGGCGTCGGACGCCGTGTCGCGGGGGAAGAAGAACGCCTCCACCGGGGCGTCCGGATCGCTCGTCGTGTGGTCGTACGTGGTGTGCGCGCTGTCGCCGGCGTGCTTGACCTGGTCCTGGAAGTGCGCGATGTAGCGCGCGGCGAGCTGCGCGTTGTTCGACACGATCAGCGCGTTGTTGAGCTCGCCGGACTGGGAGACGGCGATGTTCTCGGAGCTCTGCCAGACCACGTTCTTCCGCCCGTCGTCGAGGGCGGTGAACACGAAGTACTTGTCGTGGTTGATGGCGTTGACGTCGTCGGGGCCGTTGCCCAGGCAGCTGTTGGTGCACCACGTCCAGGTGGAGCCGTTCTTCAGCTCGGCGGCCGTGAAGGGCGTGCTGATGGACTCGTTGCGCTTCTCGGAGACCATGCGGAAGGTGACCCCGCGGTCCTGCGCCTCGAGCATCTTGGCCTTCAGCTCTTCGAGCCCGAACCAGTACATCCCCATGTAGACGGTGGAGCCCGGCGCCGCATGGTCGACGAGACCGGCGAGGTCGTTGAGGATCGAGTGGTCGAGCGTGGTGCTGCCCGGCTTGGTGTAGTTGAACACCGCCTTGTAGTCGCCGGACGTCACGTCCGCGGCCCGGGCGGTGGTGGGGGCCACCAGGGAGAGGCCCAGCAGGGCGGGTACGGCGAGTATGCCGGCGAGCCGTGGACGTCTTCGCACGCGGGCGCCTCCTTGTGAGGGGTGTGGGAGCAGAGGCGTCACGGTAGTGAGACGGGCGGACAAGATCAACGTGGCGGGTCGGCCATCCTGCGGGGCCGGTCCGAGCGGGCGGTGCGGGACAAGGGGTTAGGCTCGCAGGCGCATACCGCGATCCTGAGCGAAAGAACACCACCGTGACGAACCTCCTCCTGGACCTGCCCCCGCTGAGCGCCGCCCGCTTCGCCTCCATCGAGGACCGGGTGGCACGGCTGCTGGGCACCGGGCAGGACGTGGTGATCACCCAGGGCGAGGCCCTGCTGCCGCTGGAGGGCGCGATCCGCGCGACGGCCGGGCCCGGGACGACCGCGCTGAACGTCATCACCGGCCCCTACGGGCAGACCTTCGGCGACTGGCTGCGGGACTGCGGCGCCACCGTCGTCGACCTGGCCGTACCGTTCCACACGGCGGTGACCGCCGCGCAGGTACGGGACGCCTTCGCCGAGCACCCGGAGATCGACTTCGTGTCGCTGGTGCACGCCGAGGCCGCCACCGGCAACACCAATCCCGTCGCCGCGATCGGCGAGGTGGTGCGGGAGCACGGCGCGCTGTTCTACCTGGACGCGGTCGCCTCGGTCGGCGCGGAGCCGGTGCTGCCGGACGCCTGGGGCGTGGACCTGTGCGTCATCGGGGCGCAGAAGGCGATGGGCGGGCCCGCCGGGGTGTCGGCGGTCTCGGTGAGCGAGCGGGCCTGGGCCCGTATGGCGGCGAACCCGAACGCGCCGCGCCGCTCCTACCTCTCCCTCCTCGACTGGAAGGAGCGGTGGATCGACGGCGGCCGCAGGACGCTGCTGCACGCCCCTGCGCAGCTGGAGATGCTCGCGCTGGAGGCGTGCGTGGAGCGGATCGAGGCGGAGGGGCTGGAGACGGTGATGCGGCGGCACGCTTCGGCGGCCGCGGCGACCCGGGCGGGGGCGGTGGCGCTCGGGGGCGGAGTCACGCCGTACG
>MUNG01000149.1 GCA_002154585.1 Streptomyces pseudogriseolus | reverse complement strand
CCTGGCAGCGCGACTGCCAGGCCGTCATGGACCAGGCCCTGCCCTATGTGCGGCAGCGCATCGCGGACGCCCGGCCGGGCGAGAAGCAGGCGATCGTCCTCGACATCGACAACACCGCCCTGGAGACCGACTTCGGCTTCTCCTTCCCGCAGCCCGCCAACGACCCGGTCCTTCAGGTCGCACGGTACGCCGAGGAACGCGGCGTCGACCTGTTCTTCGTCACGGCCCGCCCCGGCATCATCGAGGCGCCCACAGAGTGGAACCTCGACCACGCCGGCTACGAGTCCTCCGGCCTGTACGTCCGCGGCTTCCTGGACCTCTTCAGGAATGTCGCCGAGTACAAGACCGCCCAGCGCGTCGACATCGAGCGCAAGGGCTACACGATCATCGCCAACATCGGCAACAGCGCCACCGACCTCTCCGGCGGCCACGCCGAGCGCACCTTCAAGCTCCCGGACTACGACGGCCAGCTGTCCTGACCGCCCCCGGGCACACGAAAAGGGCCGGCACCCTCGCGGGTGCCGGCCCCTTTCACAGGCCGTGAGGCAGGGCGCTTACGCGTCCTTGCTCAGGTTCGGACCGGCGCCGCCGGCCGCCTGCTCGATCGGCGGGACGTCGGGCAGGGCCGACTTCTCCTCGCCGCGGAAGGTGAAGGTCTGGCTCTCGCCCTCGCCCTCGGTGTCCACGACGACGATGTGACCGGGACGCAGCTCGCCGAAGAGGATCTTCTCCGACAGCGAGTCCTCGATCTCCCGCTGGATGGTCCGGCGCAGCGGCCGGGCGCCCAGCACGGGGTCGTAGCCCTTCTTGGACAGCAGCTCCTTGGCGGACTGGGAGAGCTCGATGCCCATGTCCCGGTCCTTCAGGCGCTCGTCCACCTTGCCGATCATCAGGTCGACGATCCGCAGGATGTCGCCCTGGGTCAGCTGCGGGAAGACCACCACGTCGTCGACGCGGTTGAGGAACTCGGGCCGGAAGTGCTGCTTGAGCTCGTCCGAGACCTTGTTCTTCATGCGCTCGTAGTTGGTCTTCGTGTCGCCCGCGGCGGCGAAGCCCAGGTTGAAGCCCTTGGAGATGTCCCGGGTGCCGAGGTTGGTCGTCATGATGATGACCGTGTTCTTGAAGTCCACGACCCGGCCCTGGGAGTCGGTCAGGCGACCGTCCTCCAGAATCTGCAGCAGCGAGTTGAAGATGTCCGGGTGGGCCTTCTCGACCTCGTCGAACAGGACGACCGAGAACGGCTTGCGGCGCACCTTCTCCGTCAGCTGGCCGCCCTCCTCGTAGCCCACGTAACCGGGGGGCGAACCGAAGAGACGCGACACCGTGTGCTTCTCGCTGAACTCCGACATGTCGAGGGAGATCAGCGCGTCCTCGTCGCCGAAGAGGAACTCCGCGAGCGCCTTGGACAGCTCGGTCTTACCGACACCGGACGGGCCGGCGAAGATGAACGAGCCACCCGGACGCTTCGGGTCCTTCAGACCGGCGCGCGTACGGCGGATCGCCTTGGACAGCGCCTTCACGGCGTCGTCCTGGCCGATGACCCGCTTGTGCAGCTCCTCCTCCATGCGGAGCAGGCGGCTGGACTCCTCCTCGGTCAGCTTGAAGACCGGGATGCCGGTGGCGGTCGCGAGGACCTCGGCGATCAGCTCGCCGTCGACCTCGGCGACGACGTCCATGTCGCCGGCCTTCCACTCCTTCTCGCGCTTCGCCTTGGCGGCCAGGAGCTGCTTCTCCTTGTCGCGCAGCGAGGCGGCCTTCTCGAAGTCCTGCGAGTCGATCGCGGACTCCTTGTCGCGGCGGACGCCGGCGATCTTCTCGTCGAACTCGCGCAGGTCCGGCGGCGCGGTCATCCGGCGGATGCGCATCCGGGAGCCGGCCTCGTCGATCAGGTCGATCGCCTTGTCCGGCAGGAAGCGGTCCGAGATGTAGCGGTCGGCCAGGGTGGCGGCCTGGACCAGCGCCTCGTCCGTGATGGAGACGCGGTGGTGCGCCTCGTAGCGGTCGCGCAGGCCCTTGAGGATCTCGATCGTGTGCGGCAGGGACGGCTCGGCGACCTGGATGGGCTGGAAGCGGCGCTCGAGGGCCGCGTCCTTCTCCAGGTGCTTGCGGTACTCGTCCAGCGTGGTCGCACCGATGGTCTGGAGCTCGCCGCGGGCCAGCATCGGCTTGAGGATGCTCGCCGCGTCGATCGCGCCCTCGGCGGCGCCCGCACCGACCAGCGTGTGCAGCTCGTCGATGAACAGGATGATGTCGCCGCGGGTGCGGATCTCCTTGAGCACCTTCTTCAGGCGCTCCTCGAAGTCACCGCGGTAGCGGGAGCCGGCCACCAGGGCGCCGAGGTCCAGGGTGTAGAGGTGCTTGTCCTTGAGGGTCTCGGGCACCTCGCCCTTGACGATGGCCTGGGCGAGGCCCTCGACGACGGCGGTCTTGCCGACGCCGGGCTCACCGATCAGCACCGGGTTGTTCTTGGTACGGCGGGACAGCACCTGCATGACCCGCTCGATCTCCTTCTCGCGCCCGATGACCGGGTCGAGCTTGGACTCACGAGCGGCCTGGGTGAGGTTCCGGCCGAACTGGTCGAGGACCAGGGACGTGGAAGGCGTGCCCTCCGCAGGACCGCCGGCGGTGGCGGTCTCCTTGCCCTGGTAACCGGAGAGCAGCTGGATCACCTGCTGCCGCACGCGGTTCAGATCAGCGCCCAGCTTGACCAGGACCTGGGCGGCGACGCCCTCGCCCTCACGGATCAGGCCGAGCAGGATGTGCTCCGTGCCGATGTAGTTGTGGCCCAGCTGAAGGGCCTCGCGGAGCGACAGCTCCAGGACCTTCTTGGCACGGGGGGTGAAGGGGATGTGACCCGACGGGGCCTGCTGGCCCTGCCCGATGATCTCCTCCACCTGCTGGCGGACCGCCTCGAGCGAAATCCCGAGGCTCTCAAGGGCCTTGGCGGCGACACCCTCACCCTCGTGGATCAGGCCCAGGAGGATGTGCTCGGTGCCGATGTAGTTGTGGTTGAGCATCCGGGCTTCTTCCTGAGCCAGGACGACAACCCGCCGCGCGCGGTCGGTGAACCTCTCGAACATCGTTAATCGCTCCTCAGAGCGGTCAGGCAGTGGGGGGAACTTCCCCTCCCTGTCCTTCCGCAGCTTAGTCCCGCAAGCGGGGACCGCTCATTCCAACTGCCGACACCGTCGATGGCCTCCTGACCCCGCTCACGCCGACATCTGCTCCAACCCGATGGTGCGAGACGATGTTCCCGCAGGCCAGGCAGTTACCCCCTTCGCCAGTACGCCCGTGGCGAACGGGAGCCGTTCCGCCCTGCGTGTCGCCCCCTCCCACTAGGGATGTCTTACCCGCTGCTACTGACAGTCCATGCCGAGTGCACGGGTTCCCTCCGCTACGGGCGAACAACCTTGCGCCCTCCGGCACCCCCGCGCGCCCCCGTGTTCGACACTCTGCGCGCACGATCAGACACCCAGCGTAACCCCGATTGTCCGGCGTGCGTTGCCCCGGGCATGGCCGGTACCCGCTCCGCCGCCCTCCCGTCGCCCCGCCGGCCGGACGCGTCCGCCCGCGAGGGGGGCGAGGGGCGTCACGGCGACCGGACGCGCCTCTGGTACGAGAACGTCCTGGGATGGCCCACGGTGCCCGGCGTTCCGCCGCGGCTGGTGGTGGGCGTGCGCTTCGACGTCCTGGATGTGCCCGCGGAGGCGGGGCACGCGGCGCTGGAGCGGCTGGGCGGGGCCGCGACGGGCTTCCCGGTGGCCCTCCAGAGGGGCCGGATGCGGCTGCTGGTCGCCGCGGGCGGCGCGGACGAGCTGCCGGGCCTGCTGGAGTGGCTGGAGTGGGGCGGTCTCGGGCTCGACCTGTGGGCGCTCGGCGAGGGCTGCCGCATGGACGCCCCCGCACCGTGGACCGGAGGGACGGCCGCCGGGGCCGGCCTGCCGCGCGGGCGCCCGGACGCCGGGCGGCCCGGCGAGGAGGGCCCGCACGGTCGTGACGGTTCGCAGGGGGCCGCCGTATGGCTGCGGCCCCCCGAGCCGGGTCGCGAGGCGGAGACCTCGCTGCCGACGCTGTCGGCGATGGGCACGAGAAGCCCGCGAGGGGACGGTGACGGCCCCCCGGACCTCGTGCGACTGGTCAACACCCTGGCGACGCAGATCCACCGCGTGCGCCTGCGGCGCTCCGGTGCGGGCGCCGCCGTGCACGGCCTGGATCAGCCGTTCGCCTTCTCGTAGGCCTCGCGGATGGACGCGGGGACGCGGCCGCGGTCGTTCACCTCGTAACCGTTCTCCTTGGCCCAGGCGCGGATGGCCGCGGTGTCCTGGCTGCCGCCCGAGGAGGAACGCGTCTTTCCGCGCCCGCCCGAGGAACGGCCCCCGGTACGACGACCGCCCTTCACGTAAGGCTCGAGAAGGTCGCGGAGCTTCTCCGCGTTGGCGGTGGTGAGGTCGATCTCGTAGGTCTTGCCGTCCAACGCGAACGTCACGGTCTCGTCCGCCTCGCCGCCGTCGAGGTCGTCGACAAGAAGGACCTGAACCTTCTGTGCCACCGGATTTCCTTTCATCGATAACTTGTGGGCCGGGGTGAGCCGGCGTCCGCCGTATCGCCGCCCCTTGTTATATGCAGTACTGCAGTACCTCGGAAAGCAAACCGCTTTTGCCGTAAAAACACAAACCCCCGGCGAAGGGCAGGGGGGCGCGCGCACCCCGGAAACATGCGCGTTTCGGACATAGGGCCCCGCATAGGGGTCCTGACACAGATCACAGATGCAGAAGCATCCGGCTGTTGCCCAAGGTGTTCGGTTTCACGCGTTCGAGACCCAGGAACTCCGCGACACCCTCGTCATAGGAGCGCAGCAACTCCGCGTACACATCGCGGTCGACGGGCGTCTCACCGATCTCCACGAAGCCGTGCTTGGCGAAGAAGTCCACTTCGAAGGTCAGGCAGAATACGCGCCGAACACCGAGCCAGCGGGCCGTCTGCAGCAACTTCTCCAGCACGCGGTGGCCCACGCCGGCCCCCTTCAGGCCCGGCTTCACGGCGAGAGTGCGCACTTCCGCGAGGTCTTCCCACATCACGTGCAGGGCGCCGCAGCCGACGACCTCCGCGTTGTCGTCCCGTTCCGCCACCCAGAACTCCTGGATGTCCTCGTAAAGCGTCACCGTGGCTTTGTCGAGCAGGATGCCCTCGCGGACGTAGACGTCGAGCAGGCGGCGTACGGCCGGCACATCGCTGGTGCGGGCCCGCCGCACGGTGAGGGCATTCGCGGTGACTTCGGGGCTGTCTGCTGACATGGACGGACGCTATCGCCCGCCGGGCTCGTCGCGAGAGGCGGGGTTCTCGTCCTCGGCGGAGCCCGTGTTGCCGGTGTCGCCGCCGGCGGTTTGCGGCAGCTGGACGATGCGCACGGCGTCCTGGAGAGCCTGCCGCTGTTCCTCGCTCATCATGCCGAAGAACGCGACGAGAGCCGCGGCGGCGTTGTCACTCCGCGACCACGCCTCGTTCATGAGGGCGGCGGCGTAGGCGGCGCGGGTGGAGACGGCCTCATATCGATAGGCGCGCCCTTCGGACTCGCGTCGCACCCAGCCCTTCTGATGGAGATTGTCCAAAACGGTCATCACCGTGGTGTACGCGATGGACCGTTCCTTCTGGAGATCTTCCAGGACTTCCCGAACGGTCACCGGCCGGTTCCACTTCCAGACCCGCGTCATGACCGCGTCTTCGAGTTCTCCCAATGGGCGAGGCACAACTCAGAACAATAGTGGGAGATCCCGGCAATGGCGTGCCGGACGTGCGCGATACCCGGCGAAGCATGACAAAAGGGGCGTACGACCGCGGGTCGTACGCCCCTGAGGGGCCGGGGTGGTCCCGGTCAGGCGTCGGTCTTGCCGGCGGGCGCGCCGTCCGCCCGGGCGAGGGCCGCGTCGACGGCGGCGTCCTCCTTGGTCTTGTTGGCGCCGCCCTGCGTCTTCACGATGACGCGGATCACGCCGATGAAGAAGACGGCCATGACGACCGGGGGCAGGAGCGCGGAGACGTAGTCCATGCGTCCAGGGTAGCCAGCCGGACGGGTCAGCCGGCGGCCAGGTGCTGGTCCGGCGGGGGCGTCGCGGGTTTGCGCCGGGGGAAGACCTCGCCGGGCGTGGGCACGGGCCGCCGGGCCGGACGGGGGGTGCCCGGCGCGGGGCTCGGTCCCGGGTTCGGCGCGGAGGGCCGCTCCTCGGGCTTCTCCTCCCCCTCCTCCCGCTCCCGCTCCTGCTCCTGGCCCGCCGCGGACAGGCCCCCGGGCAGGGCGGTCAGGCGGACGCGCTCGCAGTGCCGCAGCAGGGCGGCGGCGGTGGGGTTGCCGCGCAGGGCGCGCAGGGCGGCCAGATCGTCCGGCTGGGGCCGGTATCCGGCGCCCAGCGCCTCCTCGAGCAGCGCGAGATAGCCGGCGGCGGTGCCGGGGAGGGCGGCGCGGTAGCGGCCGAGATCGGCCACCAGGAAGGCGCGCAGCCGGGCGCTCTCGCGCGTCGCCTCGTCGAGGGACGCGGCGAGGCGCAGGCAGTCCTGGACGTCGTCGGCCGTGACCGGGCTGGGGTGCAGGGCGAGGGCGAGGGCGCGGCGGAGCACACGCAGCTCCTCCGCACCGAACGCCAGGCCGCCGCGGGATCCGTAGGGCGTGGGCATGCGCCGACGATACGCGCTAATCAGACAAACACGGCATACAGGACAGGGTGTGGCGCACCCCAACACCCACCTGGCCGCGAACGCGCCCTGGCGAACACGACGGGCAACTGCAACACCCTCAAGGGGCGCGGGGAACTGCGCAAACGGTGGCGAGACCCGGGTCACTGCCCGGCCCAGGCCCCCTGTCCACACCCGCCCGGGGGGAGACCCCCTCACATACGCGACACGTTCCGCTCATACACCAGCCGAAGCCCGATCAACGTCAGCCACGGCTCATGCTCGTCGATCACCGCCGCCTCCCCCAACACCATCGGCGCCAGCCCTCCCGTCGCGATGACGGTCACGTCGTCAGGATCCTCCGCCAGCTCCCGCGCCATGCGGTTGACGACCCCGTCGACCTGCCCGGCGAACCCGTACACGATCCCCGACTGCATCGCCGCCACCGTGTTCTTGCCGATCACCGTGCGCGGCCGGGCCACCTCGATCTTGCGCAGCTGGGCCGCCTTGACCCCGAGCGCCTCCACCGAGATCTCGATGCCGGGCGCGATGACCCCGCCGACGTACTCCCCGCGCGCGGAGACCGCGTCGAACGTCGTCGCCGTGCCGAAGTCGACGACGATCGCCGGCCCGCCGTACAGCTCGTTGGCGGCGACCGCGTTGATGATGCGGTCGGCGCCGACCTCCTTGGGGTTGTCGAACTGGATCGGCACGCCCGTCTTCACGCCCGGCTCCACGAGCACCGCGGGGACGTCGCCGTAGTAGCGGCGGGTGACCTCGCGGAGTTCGTGCAGCACGGAGGGGACGGTGGCGCAGATGGCAATACCGTCGATGCCGTCGCCCAGCTCCTCGCCCAGCAGCGGGTGCGTGCCCATCAGGCCCTGGAGGAGCACGGCCAGCTCGTCCGCCGTGCGTCGCGCGTCCGTGGAGATGCGCCAGTGCTCGACGATCTCGTCGCCGTCGAACAGCCCGAGGACGGTGTGCGTGTTGCCCACGTCGATGGTCAGCAGCATGGCCCGTCCTACTCCGCGGCGCGCAGGTCGAGGCCGATGTCGAGGATCGGCGAGGAGTGGGTCAGGGCGCCCACCGCGAGGTAGTCGACGCCCGTGTCGGCGTACGCCTTCGCGCCCGCCAGGGTGAGGCGGCCGGAAGCCTCCAGCGCGGCGCGGCCGTCGACGAGGGCGACGGCCTCCTCGCACTCGCCGGGCGTGAAGTTGTCCAGCAGGATCAGGTCGGCGCCCGCGTCCAGCACCTCGCGAAGCTGGTGCAGGGTGTCGACCTCCACCTCGATCGGGACGTCGGGGAAGCGCTCGCGGACGGCCTTGAAGGCCTGCGCGACGCCGCCGGCGGCCACCACGTGGTTGTCCTTGACCAGCGCCGCGTCCGAGAGGGACATGCGGTGGTTGACGCCGCCGCCGCAGCGCACGGCGAACTTCTCCAGGCTGCGCAGCCCCGGCGTGGTCTTGCGCGTGTCGCGCACCTTCGTCCTCGTGCCCTCCAGCGCGTCCGCCCACGCGCGCGTGGCCGTCGCGATGCCGGAGAGCCGGCACAGCAGGTTCAGGGCGCTGCGCTCGGCGGTGAGGAGGTCGCGGGTGCGGGTGGTGACCGACAGCAGCACCTGGCCGGCCGTCACCCGGTCGCCGTCCTCCACGTGCCGCTCGACCTCGAACTCATCGGTGCACACGATCGACAGGACCGCCTCGGCGACCCGCAGGCCGGCCACCGTGCCCGCCTCGCGGGCGGTGAAGTCGGCGGTGGCGACGGCGTCCTCGGGGATGGTCGCGACCGTGGTCACATCCACGCCGTGGGCGAGGTCCTCCTGGAGGGCCACGTTGGCGATGTCCTCGACCTCGACGGGGTCGAGCCCCGCGTCGGCCAGGAGCTGGGCGAGCGCGGGGTCGAGCCCGCACTCCAGATAGGCGTCCTCCTCGCCGGCGCCGCAGGCACAGCCGTCGCCGCAGCCGCCGGAGGAGGAGACGAGGGGAAGGTCGGGGGTGGTCACTGCTGTCACTGCTCCTGGGCCTGGGGGAGGGTCGGGGGGAAGTCTGTGGTGTCGGTGGTGCGCACCGCCAGCGATCGGTCGGGATTCAGCCGTACGACGATGTGGCGGCGCCACGCCGTGTCGTCGCGCTCGGGACGGTCCTCGCGCCAGTGGCAGCCGCGGGTCTCCTCGCGCTGCCGAGCCGCGGCCACCAGGACACGGGCGACGCACAGCAGGTTGGTGGCCTCCCAGGTGTCGACGCCCGGCTCGGCGGTCTTGCCGTTCTCGTCGAGGGCGTCGCGCGCGTCGGCGTGCAGCCGGTGCAGGCGGTCGGCGGCCTCGGCCAGGGACGCCTCGGAGCGCAGCACGCCCGCGCCGCGGGTCATGATCCGCTGGACGGCGAAGCGCGCCTCCGGCGGGAGCAGCGGGTGCGCGGGGCGCTGCGAGGTGGGCAGCGGCTGTGGCACGCGCGCGTGGAGGCCGGTGCGGACGATGTCGGCGGCGATGCGCTCGGCGTAGACGAGGCCTTCGAGAAGCGAGTTGGACGCGAGCCGGTTGGCGCCGTGCACGCCGGTGCAGGCGACCTCGCCGCACGCGTACAGGCCGGGCACCGTGGTGCGGCCGTGGGAGTCGGTGCGGACGCCGCCGGAGGCGTAGTGCGCGGCGGGGGCGACGGGGACGGGCTCGGTGACCGGGTCGATGCCGTGGGCGCGGCAGGCGGCCAGGATCGTCGGGAAGCGGTGCTCCCACATCTCGGCGCCGAAGTGCCGGGCGTCGAGGTACATGTGCTCGGTGTCGTTCTCCCGCATGCGGCGCATGATGCCCTTAGCGACGATGTCGCGCGGGGCCAGCTCGGCCAGCTCGTGCTGCCCGAGCATGAAGCGCACGCCGTCGGCGTCCACCAGGTGGGCGCCCTCGCCGCGCACCGCCTCGGAGACCAGCGGCTGCTGGCCCTCCGCGTCCGCGCCGAGGAACAGCACCGTGGGGTGGAACTGGACGAACTCCAGGTCGCTCACCTCGGCGCCCGCGCGCAGCGCGAGGGCGACGCCGTCGCCGGTGGAGACGGCCGGGTTGGTGGTCGCGGAGAACACCTGGCCCATGCCGCCGGTGGCGAGGACCACGGCGGGCGCGTGCACCGCGCCCACGCCGTCGTGCTGGCCCTCGCCCATGACATGCAGGGTGACGCCGGCGGTGCGGCCCTCGGCGTCGGTGAGCAGGTCGAGGACGAGCGCGTTCTCGACGGTGCGCAGCCCGCGGGCGCGGACCGCCTCGACCAGGGCGCGGGAGATCTCCGCGCCGGTGGCGTCGCCGCCCGCGTGGGCGATGCGGCGGCGGTGGTGGCCGCCCTCGCGGGTGAGTTCCAGGTCGCCGTCGGTGGACGCGTCGAACCGCGCGCCGGTCGCGATGAGCCGCCGTACGGCGTCGGGGCCCTCGGCGAGGGCGACACCCCCGAGCAGCACCTCGACGACACCCTGGTCGCCGGCGCGGGCCTGTGCGACGAGGAGGCGGTGCGCATCCTGGTCACCGAGGGCCCCGACGCCGTAC
>MUNG01000148.1 GCA_002154585.1 Streptomyces pseudogriseolus | reverse complement strand
ATCGGTCATCGGTCATCGGTCATCGGTCGTCGGTCATCGGGTCGTCCGGTCCGGGAGCAGGACGGGTTTGACCGCACGGCCCGCGTCGCAGTCGTGTTCGGCCTCGTTGATGTCGGACAGGGGGTAGGTGCGGATCAACTCCTCGAAAGGGAAGCGTCCGGCCCGCCACAGTCCGATCAGCCGGGGGATCAACAGCGCCGGCACGGCGTCTCCTTCGCAGATGTGGCGCACGCTGCGGCCGCGGTCGAGGGTGCCCGGTTCGAGGGTGAGCGGACCGTGGAGCCGCGCCACCAGGCCGAGGGTGCCGGTGGGACGCAGCGCGTGGAGCGCCTGGTTGACGAGCTCGGGTGAGGCGGTCGTGTCCAGCGCGTAGCGGGCGCCGCCGTCGGTCAGCCGCCGGATCCGCTCGGGCAGGCCGGGTGAGGCGGCGGGCAGTGGGATCGCGCCGAACCGCTCGGCCGCGGCGAGCCTCCCGGGATGCCGGTCGACGGCCACGGTCGGCACCCCCGCGGCTGTCGCCGCCATCACCGCGCTCAGGCCGACGGCACCCGCGCCGAGGACGACGAGCGGGTCGCCGGGGCCGGCGCCGAAGGTGTTCAGCACGGCTCCGGCACCGGTGAGGGAGCCGCAGCCGAGGGGACCGAGCAGTTCGAGCGGCAGGGCGGGGTCGACCCGTACGGCGTTGCGAGCGGAGACGAGGGCGTATTCGGCGAACGAGGACTGCCCGAACCAGCGGGGTGCCAGCGCCTCGCCGGACGCGTCGGTGAGTCGGGGCGGTTCCTCCTCGCGTCCCCCGAAAAGGTTGAGGGAGGCGAAGGAGTCGCAGTAGGCGGGGGCTGCACCGCGGCAGGTCGGGCAGCGCCCGCAGGAGTCGAAGCTGAGCACGACGTGGTCACCGACACCGATCCCGGTGTCCGTGCCGCCTCCCGTGCGCACCACGACCCCGGCGCCCTCGTGGCCGAGGACGGCGGGGACCGGGCTCCGGCCGGCCGACCGCCGGACCGCGAGATCGGTCCGGCACATTCCGGTGCCCGCGATCTCGACCAGGATCTCGCCGACGGCCGGCTCGGTCCGCAGAACCACCTCCTCCATGGTGAACGGGGCGTCGTACGAGCGCAGTACGGCTGCCTGGAATCTCATGTGTCACGCCTCCGGCGGGCGGTGGACGACGAACGGCCGGAGGTTGCCGTACAGCCCCCACGGCCCGCCGGCGACACCGACGCCGCTGTCCTTGACGCCGGCGAAAGGCTGGGCCAGGGACAGTTCCGCGTGGTGGTTGACCCAGGCGGTGCCGCAGTCGAGTCGCTCGGCCACCGCCTCGGCGCGGTCGAGATCGGTGCCCCATACGGAGCCGCCCAGACCGAAGCCTGTTCCGTTGGCCGCTTCGACGGCTTCGTCGAGACTCCGGTACGGAAGCACCGGCAGCACCGGTCCGAATTGCTCCTCGGTCACCACCGGACTGTCCGGCGGCACGTCGGCGAGGACGGTGGGAGCGAAGAAGTAGCCCGGCCCGTCCAGCCGGTGGCCGCCCGCCGCGACCCGCGCGCCGTCCGCCAGTGCCTGCCGTACGAGCTCCTCGACGCGGGCCAACTGCGGGGCGTTGTTGACCGGGCCCAGCTCGGTGGCGGGGTCCAGGCCGGGCCCGACGGCGACGGTCTTCGCCCGCTGGGCAAGGGCTTCGACGACGTCGGCGTACAACCGGGCGGGGACGTAGAGGCGTTTGACCGCCATGCAGACCTGTCCGCAGTTGCGGAACGCCGCCCAGAACAGCCGGTCGGCGATCCGCTCCATGTCGACGTCGTCGAGCAGGACGGCCGCATCGTTGCCGCCCAGCTCCAGCGTCACCCGGGTGAGCGAGGCCGCCGCCGCCCGTGCGACGGCCCGCCCGGTGGGCACCGATCCGGTGAAGGTGACGTGGCGGATTCCCAGATGGGATACGAGACGGGCACCGAGGGGGTCGCGGCCGGTGACGACGGTCAGGACGTCCTCCGGCAGGACGGCGGCGAGGACCGACCCCAGCATGCGGGTGGCCAGCGGGGTGAACGGAGAGGGTTTGAGGACGACGGTGTTGCCGGCGGCCAGAGCGGGCGCGAACTTCGCCGCCGCGAGCTGCAGAGGGAAGTTCCACGGCACGATCGCGGCGACGGGCCCGAGCGACCGCCACCGGATCTCGCTGCGCACCGGCCGGCCGTCGTCGATCGGCCGGGTCCGGGGAGCGAGGTCCGCGAAGTAGCGCAGACGGGCCGCCGTACGGGCGACCTCCGCGTACGACTCGGCCAGGGGCTTTCCCTGTTCCCGGGTGAGCGACCGGGCGAGGACCTCGCCGGCCGCCTCCACCGCGTCGGCCGCCGCGCGCAACGCGGTGGTGCGCGCGGCGGGGTCGGTCCGCCAGCCGCTCCAGGACCGCTGCGCCCGGTCGATCACGGCGTCCAGCTCGTCCGGCTGCTGGTCGGGGGCCTCGTCGAACACGTCCCCGGTCGCGGGGTCGACGACTGGGAAGCGGGCCGCCCCGGGGTCGGGCACGCGGGCGGGGTCGGTGGTCGGCATGGCGGCGGTCAGCGCGCTGCGGGGAGGCCGGCGGTGCGCTCCCGGTCGTGGCGGTCCATCTCCGCCCGGAAGGCGGCCACCAGATGCGGCTGGATCCTCCCGGCGTTGCGGTCGCCGCCCTCGCAGACCGCTCCCCGCACGCCGACGATGTCCGTGCCGATGCGGGTGAGTTCGCCGAGGTCGTCGTGCCGGACACTGCCCGCGAGGGCCGCGAGCCGGCCGGAGGCGTGGGCCAGCCGGACGAACTCGGCGCAGACGTCGGGCGGAACATGGTCGAACAGCCGCGTCCCGTCCTTCACGGCGGTGTCCAGCATGGCCGCGTCGGCGCCGGAGCGGGCCGCGATGTCGGGCACCGCGAGCGGGTTGACGCAGCCGATCCGGTGGGCGTCGGCGTAGCCCGAGGCGACGACGAGTGCGTCCGGGTTGTGCTCCTTCACCGCCCGGACGACGGCGCGCATGACGTCGATGCCCTGGTCAGGGGTGGTGCACCCGTAGAGACCGACCTTGATGTACGTGGCCCCGGAGACCGCCGCACCGAGAGCGGCCTGGGCCACCGTGCCGGGCTTGTAGGGGACATCTCCCACGGTCGCGGACACCGGCTTGTCCGCCGGGACCGCTTCGCGTATCTCCCTGATGACCCAGGGGAAGTTGGCGCCGAGAGAGCCCTCGTCGGGCTTCTTGACGTCGACGATGTCGAGGTGGTGCGCCGCCTTGGCGCAGTCGAGCGCTTCCTCGACACCGTCCGGGGAGATGAGAAGCAACACCTGGCCTCCTTCGCCACGAACCCGCCCGGTCGCTGACCGCGGGCCGGATCGCCTGGTTGTGAGTGGTGCGCTCATCCTTTCCGTCACCCCTCGCGCCGAAAAGGGCGCACAGAGTATTGATGGAGTGCTCCAGGGCATGCCGCCGCGCCGTGCGCACCGGCGTGAACGGGTCTGCGGGGGGGGCGGCGACGGTCCGGGCGAAGGCACGGAGGAGCCGGACGCCACGCCGGTGACGCCGCATCACCCGTGTCCGCCACCCGACGCAAGCCGCACCGATGAGTTTCCGCGGCGGGGTCGGTCTGAAAGGGCATGAAGACGCACACTCTTGAGACAGCCGGCGCGAACCTCGTCTACGACGTGCGAGGGCCGCTGCCGGCCGGTGACGGACGACCGCCCTTGATGATGATCGGGCAGCCCATGGACGCTTCCGGCTTCGCCACGCTCGCCACGCGCTTCCCGGAACGGACCGTCGTCACCTACGACCCGCGCGGCCTCGGCCGCAGTGTCCGCAGGGACGGACGAACCGACCACGCACCGCGGACCCAGGCCGACGACGTGCACGCCGTCATCGAGGCGCTCGGGGCCGGGCCCGTCGAGATGTTCGCCAGCAGCGGCGGAGCGGTCACCGCGCTCGCGGTGGTCGAGAAGTACCCCTCGGACGTGACCACGCTGGTGGCGCACGAGCCGCCGCTCATCACCCTGACACCGGACGGCCCCGCAGCCGTGCGGGCGCGGGCCAGGGTTCGGGAAGCGTACGAGGAGCGGGGGTGGGGGGCCGGGATGGCGGCGTTCGTGGCCATGACCTCGTGGGTGGGCGAGTTCACCGACGCGTACTTCGCACAGCCCGCGGCCGACCCCGCCGCGTTCGGGATGCCCACCGAGGACGACGGCTCGCGCGACGATCCCCTGCTGTCGGACCGGTCGTGGGCGGTCAGCGGCTATCGGCCGGACGCCGACGCGATCACCGCCGCGCCGACCCGCGTGGTGATCGCGGTGGGCGAGGAGTCCGAGAACCTGCTGACGGCACGCACCTCCGCCGCGGCAGCCGAACTCCTCGGGCAGAAGGCGGTCGTGTTCCCCAGCCATCATGGCGGCTTCTGCGGTGGGGAGTTCGGATACCCGGGGAAGCCGGACGAGTTCGCGCTCCGTCTGCGCCAAGTCCTGGACGGTGACGCGTAAGACACCCGCTGGCGTTCGGCCCGCCCAGGTCAACCGGGCGCGCCGAACGCTCGAGGGTGCCCGTCGACGACGTCGTTGTGCATAGCCGGCGGCGTCCACCTCACGGTCGCCTCGGAATGCACCTGCGCCGGTGTCGTCCTCGACGAGCCCGGCGCTCACGGTGAGAACAGTCTCCGGGCAGGCCCTGGTCGGCAGCGCCGCGCCCGCACCGACTGCTGCCGACCCGCCAACCGGAACACGGTCTCAGAGCAGTGCCCGGGAGCGGGCATGAATGGCTTGACTGATGATCCCCACTGCGCGGTCGACACTGCGCGCCGTGGCCTCCGAGGAAGGCTGCTCGGACTCGTAGACGAACGCCGTGGCACCACGCCGGCTGCCGCAGTAGTCGACGATTCCGTGCTCGATCTGCGTTCGCAGCGCTTCCTCGTACCCGTGGCGCTCATATGCGCCGGAGTCGCCGCCGGCGATGGGCAGAAGGTGCGTGGTGAGCGCCTGAAGCTTCGGTCGCAGACCCGAAGCCGGGGAGTGCTCGAAGGCCCAGCCGTTGACGAAGACGCGGTCTATCCAGCCTTTCAGCAGCGCGGGCATCGACCACCAGTACACGGGGAAGATCAACACAAGGTCGGTGGCACGTTCGAGACGGCGGTGCTCTCTCACGATGTCGGCCGGATAGGTGCCGCTCCCCTGGTAGGCCCGTCGGTCCGCCAGGGTGAACGCGGGATCGAACCGCTCCTTGGCCAGGTCGGCGGCCTCGACGGACACGGGACGGAGTGCCGCCTCGAGCTCTTTCCTCACATGATGCGTGAGAGACGAAGGGTCAGGGTTCGCGGCGACCAGCAGCGTGTGCATCGACAGCTTCTCTCCCTCGGGAACAACCTACTACTAGTAGCTTACTAGTAGTAGGTTACTCGTGGGTGAGAGAATGCCGGGCATGGCCGAGCGACGACTTTCCAGTGCCGAGCGCCGGGCGCAGCTCGTCGGCATTGCCCGCGACGTGATCGCCACCGAAGGTGCGGACGCGCTCACGCTCGCGTACCTGGCGAGCAGAGCAGGGATTTCCAAGCCCGTCGTCTATGATCATTTCTCCTCGCGCTCGGCGCTTCTCCTCTCGCTGTACCAGGACTTCGACCAGCGGCACCTCGCCGACCTGCATGCCGCGCTGGCGCACACGCCGCCGGATCTGCGGCAGCGGGTCGAAGCGATCGCGACGGCCCACGTCGCGTGCATCGTCTCCCAGGGCGTCGAGCTCAGCGGAGTGGCGGCCGCACTCGCCGGCACACCAGCCCTCGACGAAGCCAGGCGGGAATCCGAACGCCGCTACGTGGACATCTGTCGGCAAGCCATACGAAGCGCCGACGGCGGTGCGGACCTCAGTGAGGAAGCAGCCATCGCCTTCGTAGGCGCCGCGGACGCGCTCGGCTATGCGGCCGCCCGTGAAACGATCAGCCCGGAACTCGCCCGATCGACCATCACCACCGTGTTGCTCAGCCTCGTCGAAGCCTCCCGCTGAAGGGCTCGGAGCCGTGCAGCCGCTCCCGTGTCACCAACCTCGGGCGGTTGCGAGCAGTTGACCGAGCGGCCGCTGGGGGTGCACTCACCGACCACTTGGGCCGTGGCCGGGATGCTCCCCGGTCAGCTCGAGCTTGTCCCGCATGCGTGAGAACTTGTCCCGCAGGAGCTTCGAGGCAGCAGCTTCCGCAAGGCCAGGTCACCGGCCTCGTCGCCCGCGGTACCCCAGGGGGCGGTACCCGTATCGACATGACGACCGTCATCGTATGAAGGGACCGTTGACATCGCTTGCGGCGTAGGTGGTGGAGGCTCGTCGTCCGCCGGGACGCATGGGCCCGGCGGGTTCACGGTTGCCGCTGGGCGGCGGCGACCTCGCCCGGCGAGCGCCCCGCCCTCTGCTGGAGTCGAGGGGCCGGTCCGCGTGGAAACCGCTCACTCCGAAGACGGCGGCGGGTCCTCGGTGTGGGGCCGGGCGAGGGTTTCGGCGGCAACCTGGGTGAAGTCGTGGACGAGGCGGGAGCGGCGGGCCGCCACCCAGGCGAGGGCCACCTGGTTGGGGCCGATGTCCTCCACGGGCAGCGCGATCACGTCCGGCCGCGTGTAGAAATTGGCGGTCGACAGCGGGAGCACGCAGACACCCGCTCCGGCCGCCACCATTTCCAGCTTCTCCTCCACCTGGAGTATCACCGGGACCTCGGGGCGCCGCCCGCCCTGCGGTTCCTGTGCCACGTCGCGCCACTCGGGCACGGCGTCGGGATTCTGCAGCAGGTGCTCGGCGGCGAGGTCCTTGATACTCACCGACGTCCTCCCGGCCAAGGGGTGCCCGGCCGGCACCATGACGACGCGGGGCTCCCGGAAGAGCGGACGCATCTGCAGACCTTTGCGGTCGATGGGCAAGCGCACGATGCTGACGTCGGCCCGGCCGTCCAGCAGCACCTCCACCTGGTCGTCCCACGTGGTGCGAAGCAGGCGCACGCTGACGTCCGGATGGTGCGCGGTGAAGGCGACCATGGCCGGGGTGACCGTGATGCCGGGCATGAAGCCGATGGTCAGCGCCTGGGTGCCCTGGGCCGCCGATCTGACGCGCCTTGTCAGTGCCTGGGCCGAGGCGAGCAAGGGAAGGGCGTCCTCCAGCAGCTGCTCTCCGGCCGGGGTGAGCAGCGTTCCGCGGCGGCCACGGTCGAACACCTCCGCTCCGAGGTCGTCCTCAAGGCTGCGGATCTGCCGGGACAGTACCGGTTGGGCGATGTGCAGCCGTTCCGCGGCCCGTCCGAAATGGAGTTCCTGCGCCACGGCTACGAAATAGCGCAGCTTCCGCAGATCAAGATCCATCCGGAATCACCGCCTGCTCTGTCGCCACGGCGTACCCGATCGGCCGGCCGTTGTGGACCCTGGCCGTCCTGGACGTCCTCCGGCACGGCCAGGGCAGTCGATCACCAATCTACCGGGCGGGCGCGCATCGCCGCCGACGCTGTCGGGCAGCGATGCGCGGGCCTGCTCAGCCACGGGCGAGAACGGCCAGCGGGTCGACATGCGCGGGAGTCCAGCCCAGTTCCTCCCTGGCCCGGGCCGGAGCGAACTGCTGGTCGAGCGCGAAGGCGTCGGCGATCGGGCCCATCTGTTCACGGGCCTGTTCCAAGCTGATCGAGGCGACCCTGCCCTCGATGCCCGCAGCCCGGCTGAGCGCCAGGGCGCACTCCTTGGCGGTGGGGTTGACACCACCGACACCGACGTACACCGAACCCGGCTCAGCCTTGAGCGCGGCGACGTACAACTCGGCGATGTCGTCGATGTGCACCAGCGCCCAGCGGTTGGTTCCATCGCCGATGCAGGGGATGGCGCCGGCCTCCTTGCCCGGTGTGGTGAAGAAGATGTCGATCAGACGGCTCTCGCCGCCGTACAGCAATCCGGGCTGTACCACGACGGGGCGGCCACCGCGCTGGGCGCGTGCGAGGACGGCGTCCTCCACGGGCTTGCGCCAGGCGACCAGCGGCGGCGGGTTCCACGGGGCGCTCTCGTCCGCCACGCCCTGGGTGTCGCCGTACACCCAGGTGCCGCCTGTGTGCACGTAGGGGCCGCTGCCGATGCCGTCCTGCATGGCGGCGGCGGCCTCCAGGTCCTCGGCACCGGTTGCGGCCTGCGCCAGATGGACGACGGCCTCCGCACGGGCAGCCGCGGCGTTCAGCTCGCCGAGGTCCTTGAGCCCGCCGCGTACCGGTGTAGCGCCGAGGGCACGGACGGTTTCGGCGGCGCGGTCGCTGCGGGCCAGGGCCTCCACGGTGTGTCCGTGCCGGATCAATGCGCTGATGGCCGCCCTGCCGATGTATCCGGATCCGCCGGTGAGAAACACCCTCATGGTCTTGGCTCCTGTCAGTGGCTCGATGTCCTTGCCCCCACAGCCTCCGTCCGGCAACGACACCCCGTCCAAGACCTCTTTCGACTCCTCTGATACCCGTCAGGCATAACGCGGGCCGGTGGCCGGACGCACCCGAGCCGTTCGGCGTTGTCCGTGCCGCGCCTCAGGGTCTCGGGGCATGGCCCGATCCTGGACATGGCGTCGAGTCGAACATCGCTCCAGCGCCCGGCGGGCCGGCAGTCGACGGAGACAACCTGACCCTGTCAGCGGTTCCTGGGCGGACGGTTCCGGGACGGTCCGCAGCGTCTACGCACCCTGGCACCCGGCGACACATTTCCTGCCGATCCGTGCGTGCGAGGACGGCACCTGTGTTGCGGAGCGGAGCGACGGCTCTGGGCTGGTGGACGGCGCCGCGATCGGTCGCCCTGTGGAGGAACGGCTTGTCCGGCGTGGTGTTGCGGGGTGTCTGTGCTTCTCAGTGGTGTCCACTGCCGTCCGGCGTGTCGCCTGTACGAGGCTTCGCCTCGGAATGATCGTCCGCGTTCACCACAACCGCTGTCTCCAGAACATGCCGTGCCTCGATACGTGCGACGACACGCTCACGAGCCAGTTTGCGGGCGGCACGTAGTTTGCCCTCTGCCGCTCCAGTGACAGCCCGTCCCCAGCTCCGCCGTCCGGAGTGACCGCCGTACCGAGGGCGATGATTGGGCGGATCAGCCCGTCCTCGTCCACCGCGAACATCAGGTTCCGGCCGTTGCGGCCCTCCACCGAGTCACACTCCCAGATCCCGACACCCCGGTGCGTCGCTCCCCGGCTGTCGAGGCAGAAGTCGGGGTCGGCGGCCGACTGGAGCAAACCTCGGTCGTCGTCGACGCGCCAGCGCTGCGCGCGTGACGACGAACAGAGGGCCGTGATCACATCGGTTCCGTTGGTGAAGGCGCCGCTCACGTCCAGACACAGGCCCGACGCGACGTTCACCACCTGCGCGAACGAGCCGGAGAGCGGGCGCGTGGAAGAGGGCGGCGGCTTCGGGCTCGCGGTCTTCGTCGGTGACGGACCCCTTGTCGGGGAGGGCGACTTCGAGGTCCGCGACGGCGAGGGTGACGGCGAGGTCGAGACCGACGACGGCGTCCTGGACACCGTAGCCGTCACCGTCACCGCCACCGGTGGTGGACTCACCTGAGTGTTCGCCGAGCCCACCGGGTCAGGGGACGGCGATCCGCCCTGCGCCGCCAGGAACACCGCCACCGGCATAGGGCCGCCCCCAGCACCGCCGACACCAGCACGGTGCGCCGGCGGTCCGGTGCCCGTTCCCCGTCCTCCGATTCCCGCCCGGATCCGGCAGGGCCGGACCCGCTCCGCCACACGCCGGTGCCACCGGCCGCCCGCTCGTCCGGGCCACCCGCCGCGTACGCCGTGCCGCCCCACGGCAACAGCCCCTCCGCCGGCGCTGTGCGCGGTGCGTCCCGCAGGGCCGCCAGCTCCTCGTATGCCGTCGTGCAGTGCGGGCAATGCGGTCTGCGGCTGCCGGAGTGGTGGGCGCTTCGAGCCTGCTGCTGTCGAGAGAGCGCAAGAGCATCACGAGCAGCTCGTCGGGCGGCAACCAGGATCGTCTTCGCACGCATCTGCCCGAGAGCAGCCCGCTGCGAGGGCGTGGACTCCCTGGCAGCGGAGCGGTGGGAGAATCGCGAGAGTGATGGCAAGAACCAGTGATATCGAGAAGGCGGCCGAGGTGCTGCGCGCCGGCGGCCTGGTGGCCCTCCCGACCGAAACCGTTTACGGTCTGGGGGCCAACGCGGAGGATCCCGCCGCTGTCTCCCGCATCTTCCAGGTCAAGGGGCGCCCGCCCTCTCACCCCCTGATCGTCCACATCGGCGACGCGGCTCAC
>MUNG01000147.1 GCA_002154585.1 Streptomyces pseudogriseolus | reverse complement strand
AGGACGGCGTCCGCACCGTCCGGGTCACCGGCGACGACGGGGCCGGCGGCACCCTGGACGTCTCCCTCGAGGGCACCCCGTACCCGCTGCGGCTGGTGCGCGCCGGGGAGGCGGGCACCCTCACCTTCTCCTCCTGGGGCGCCGACTTCCCGCTGCAGAAGCCGGCCAAGGACGACACCCTCGACTACGGCAAGGAACTCCCGACGTCCTAGCCCTCCCCGGGCGTACGGGTCAGCCGCGCCGCTTGCGCTTCGCCAGCAGGCGCGGCAGCCCGGCCGGGACCGGCGTGCGGGTCGTCGCCGGGGTGGGCAGCGGGGCCGCGGCCAGGTCGCCGTCGGGCAGCGCGCCGGTCGCGCCGGTCGGCTCGAGGCGCAGTACCCGGCACTCGCGGGCCCAGCGCTCCGGCATCGCCTCGCCGTCGGGCGCGTTGAGCCGCTTGCCCTTCAGGTCGGCGACGGCCGCCGTCCACTCCTCGGAGCCGGCGGCCAGTTCGCGGACCGCCGCGGTCCAGGTGACCAGCCGGCCGCCCTTGTCCTTGCTGCGCACCGTCACCTCGGCCCGCGCCCCGTCGGCGAGTCCCGTCAGGGGCTGTTCGCCGGGGCCGTCGCCGATCACGCAGGCGGCGCCCTCGTGCCACACGTGCCACAGGGGCCGGGCAGGGACGCCGGGTCCCTCGACCCAGATGAGGCCGGACTTCTTTGAGGCCTCCTCGATGAGGGCCCGGTCGAGCAGCTCGCCAGTCATGCGCCCAGCCTATCCAGGCGGGGTCCGGCGGGGTCTCAGAGCCAGCCGTTGCGCTTGAGCGTGCGGTGGATGCCGAGGCAGAGGGCGACCGTGACGCCGAGGACCACCGGGTAGCCGTACTTCCAGTGGGTCTCCGGCATGTAGTCGAAGTTCATGCCGTACACCCCGCAGACCATGGTCGGGACGGCGATGATCGCGGCCCATGAGGTGATCTTGCGCATGTCCTCGTTCTGCGCGACGGACGCCTGCGCGAGGTTGGCCTGGAGGATGGAGTTCAGCAGCTCGTCGAAGCCGACGACCTGCTCCTGCACCCGGGCCACGTGGTCGGCGACGTCCCGGAAGTACTTCTGGATCTCCGGGTCGATCAGCCGCATCGGCCGCTCACTGAGCAGCTGCATCGGCCGCAGCAGCGGCGCCACGGCCCGCTTGAACTCCAGCACCTCGCGCTTGAGCTGGTAGATCTCACCGGCGTCCGTGCCGCGCGGGGCGCCTTTGCGGCCGGGGGAGAAGACCTTGGTCTCGACCTCGTCGATGTCGTCCTGCAGGGCGTCGGCGACCGCGATGTAGCCGTCCACCACATGGTCGGCGATGGCGTGCAGCACGGCCGAGGGGCCCTTGGCCAGCAGCTCGGGGTCGTCCTGGAGACGGTGGCGCAGGGCGCGCAGGGAGCCCTGGCCGCCGTGCCGGACGGTGATGAAGAAGTCCCGTCCGGTGAAGCACATCACCTCGCCGGTCTCCACGATCTCGCTGCTGGAGGAGACACGGTCGTGCTCGAGGTAGTGGACGGTCTTGAAGACCGTGAACAGGGAGTCGTCGTAGCGCTCCAGCTTGGGCCGCTGGTGAGCCTGGACGGCGTCCTCCACGGCCAGCGGGTGCAGCCCGAACTCGGCGGCGATTCCGGCGAATTCGGCCTCCGTGGGCTCGTGCAGGCCGATCCAGACGAAGCCTCCGTCGCGGCGCACGCGGCGCATGGCGTCCTGGGGGGTGAGCGGGCCGTCCTCGGTGTCCAGGCGGCGGCCGTCCCGGTAGACGGCGCAGTCGACGACGGCGGTGGCCGCCGCGCGCTCACGCGTGGACTCGTACGGGCCGCTTGCCTTGCGCAGCGAGACACGGGAGGGACGGACCACGGCGCGCAGGTCGCGGATCATCGACATGGCGGGCTCCTTCGCGGACGGGCAACGAAAGGCGCCGGGGCGACGGGTGGAACAACCCGGAATGAGGACGTCCTGGACTGCGCATGTTTGGCACGTCCACAAAGCGGGGAGCACCGCACCGTCGCGGTGGCGAGCTTCGTCGCTGATACAGCTACTGGGGCAGATCAGTCGGAACGAAACGAGTGCTCTTCCGATGAAGACGCGCGAAGCGAAAGACGGGAGCCGAAAGAAGAACAGCTACCTCAGCGGGCGGAAGAGCGGGTGATACTGCACGGTCGACTTCGGTCCATGCCAGCCCCACCTCCTCCGGCCGGTCCCTCGTGAGGGACGATCGCGATCCCCTGGGGGATTCCCCCTTGAGCGGGGAGTGTCACAAGGCGTTCAGGCAGTGTCGGAACGCTTGACGCGTGCTGCCCGAACCACCGGCCAAGCGTATCAGCCGACTGCTGTGTCAAGGCTCTGCTTTGCCCGGTACTGACGAGTTCTATGCTCGCGGCATGGCTGATGTTCTTCCTCTGGTCGAGGCCCGGCTGCGTACGGCGCTGGGCGAACCGGACGCGCGCGCGGCGGTCACCTTTCTGGGCACGGACCGCATCGAGGTGCTGCGGTTCCACGAGGGGGACATCGTCCGCTACGCGACGCTCGGCATGTCCGCGCAGCCCATGACGGACCCCACGGCCGTGATCGCGGACCCGGTCGCGGGACCGCGCGCCGAGCTGGTGCTGTCGGTGCGCGGCGGCGTCGCCGACACCGACAAGGCGCTCCGCCCGCTCGCCGTGCTCGCCGCGTCCCCCCAGGTCGAGGGGCTGGTCGTGGCCCCCGGCGCCTCGCTGGACGTGGGGGAGCCGCTGTGGCCCGGCGCCCCGTTCACCTCGGTGCTGGTCGCCGAGCCGGGCGGCCTGGTGGAGGACCTGGAACTGGACGCGCCGCTGGAGCCCGTCCGCTTCCTGCCGCTGCTGCCGATGACGCCGAACGAGGCCGCCTGGAAGCGCGTGCACGGCGCCCAGGCGCTCCAGGAGCGGTGGCTGAACCACGGCACGGACCTCAGGGACCCGTCCCGGAGGTCCGTGCCGCTGGACTGAGCGGCGCCACAAGCGCCGGAGTGAGGAACCTCACCAACGCCCCGCCCGTGCAGCTCAGTTGGCGAACACGCCCACGCCGTCCTCGGTGGCGTGGCTCGGCTGAAGCTCCTCCGCCTCGGCGGTGAGCGCCCGGCGCCGCACCAGCACCACCAGCGCGCCCAGCACCGCGGTCACCGCGGCGACCGTGAACGGCATGCGGGCGTCGCTCCACTCCGCGATCTTCGGCGCGAAGTACGGGGCGGCGGCGGCCGCGAACCAGCGCACGAAGTTGTACCCGGCGCTCGCCACCGGACGCGGCGCGTCCGACACCCCGAGCGCCAGTTCCGTGTAGACCGTGTTGTTCACGCCGATCAGCGCGCCGGACAGCACGGTGCACACGACCGCCGTGGTGTGACTCCCGTGGCCGAGCACCAGCACGTCGGCCGCCAGCAGCACCAGCGAGCCGCCCAGCACCGTCAGCGACCCGAACCGCTTCTGCAGCCGGGGGGCCACGATCACCGAGAACACGGCGAGCAGCACGCCCCAGGCGAAGAACACCGCGCCGGAGCGGTAGGGCGACATGTCCAGCACGAACGGCGTGAAGGCCAGCACGGTGAAGAACGTGTAGTTGTAGAAGAACGCCGACATCGCGGTGGACGCCAGTCCGCCGTGCCCGAGCGCCTTGAGCGGGTCCAGCAGGGAGGTCTTGCGGGCGGGCCTGGGCTGTTCCCCGAGGAACGCGGTGATGCACAGGAAGCCGACCGCCATGAGGGCGGCCGTGCCGAGGAAGGGGTAACGCCAGCTCGCGTCGCCGAGCAGCGCGCCCAGCAGCGGGCCGCAGGCCATGCCGAGGCCCAGGGCGGACTCGTAGAGCAGGATGGCGGCCGCGCTGCCGCCGGCCGCGGCGCCGACGATGACGGCGAGGGCGGTGGAGACGAACAGGGCGTTGCCCAGTCCCCAGCCGGCGCGGAAGCCGACCAGTTCGCCGACCGAGCCCGAGGTGCCCGAGAGCCCGGCGAAGACCACGACGAGCGCGAGCCCGAGCAGCAGCGTCCGGCGCCCGCCGATGCGGCTGGAGACGAAGCCGGTCACCAGCATGGCCAGCGCCGTGATCAGGAAGTACGAGGTGAAGAGCAGGGAGACCTGCCCGGCGGTCGCGTCCAGGCCCTGGGCGATGGACGGCAGGATCGGGTCGACGAGCCCGATGCCCATGAAGGCGACGACGGACGCGCCGGCGGTCGCCCACACGGCTTTCGGCTGCTTGAGGATGCTGCCCGATCCCGTGTCGATGGGGTCCATGGGTGCTCCAATCCCGGGATGTGGGGGGAGTGCCGGCCGCCGGGCGGGAGATGCCCGCCGGCCGACGGGAAAAGATGCGAGATGCACACAATAGATTAGCCAAGCTAATTAATGCAAGTTACATCTATCTCGTTCCGTGAGCTGCGCGTTCCGCCCGGTCGGGTGATCGTCCTTGACGTGGCGCTGCGGACCTAGGACCGTGGGGCTCTATGAGGGGCGAACCCAGTTGCCCGAAGTGCGGTGGCCGGGTCAGGGCTCCCGGCCTCTTCTCGGATGCCTGGCAGTGCGATGTGCACGGCACCGTGCACCCGCTCCAGCCCGTGATACCGCCGAGCGTCGAGGCCCTCGAAGTCGTCGTGCACCGCACCAAGGTGCCGGTGTGGATGCCGTGGCCGCTGCCGGTGGGCTGGCTGTTCACCGGCGTCGCGTCCGCGGGCGACGACCGCAGCGGGGGCCGGGCGACGGCCGTGGCGTGCACCGGCCCCGGGCCGCTCGGCGGGATGGGCGAGCTCATCCTGGTCGCCGAGGAGCTCGGCGTCGGACTCGGCGCGCGCTACGCGGGCATCGACGGCCCCGACCCCGGGCCCTACATGAACGTCGAGAAGCCGCCCCAGGCCAAGGTGCTGGCCGCGGGCCGCCCCACCCCCCTCTGGCACGTCTCCCGCACGCCCGACGACCGCGCCGTGTTCGCCGGCGAGGCGCTCGGCCTGTGGCTGTGGGCCGTGGTGTGGCCCGAGCAGTCGGGGCTGCTGATGTACGACGAGCTGGTGCTCGCCGACCTGCGGGACGCCGGCGCCGAGGTGGAGCTGGTCCCGTGCGGCGCCCTGTCGCCGCGCCTGCTGGAGACGTAGCAGGACGCGGCCGGCCCGGCCGGTGATGTAGGGGGCGCCGAACGGGTTCGGGTGTGACAGCGGTGACCGAAAATCCGGTTATCCTGGAGCGTCCCCATCCGTCCGTCCCGCTTGGAGTACCGCGTCGTGCGTATCGACCTGCACACCCACTCCACCGCGTCCGACGGCACGGACACCCCGGCCGAGCTGGTCCGCAAGGCCGCCGCGGCCGGACTCGACGTCGTCGCCCTCACCGACCACGACACCACGCGCGGCCACGCCGACGCGCTGGCGGCGCTGCCGCAGGGGCTCACCCTGGTGACCGGCGCCGAACTCTCCTGCCGTCTCGACGGCGTCAGCATGCATCTGCTGGCCTACCTCTTCGACCCCGAGGAGCCCGCCCTGCTCGCCGAGCGCGAGCTGGTCCGGGACGACCGGGTGCCGCGCGCCCAGGGCATGATCGCCAAGCTGAACGAGCTGGGCGTGCCCGTCACCTGGGACCAGGTCGCGCGGATCGCCGGCGACGGCTCGGTGGGCCGCCCGCACGTGGCCAGCGCGCTGGTCGAACTCGGCGTGGTGGACAGCGTGAACGACGCCTTCACGCCCGAATGGCTGGCCGACGGCGGCCGGGCGTACATGCCGAAGCACGAGACCGACCCCTTCGAGGCGGTGCGGCTGGTGAGGAACGCGGGCGGCGTCGCCGTCTTCGCGCACCCGGCTGCGGTCAAGCGGGGCAGGACCGTGCCGGAGTCCGCGATCGCGGAGCTGGCCGAGGCCGGTCTCGACGGCATCGAGGTCGACCACATGGACCACGACCCCGACACCCGGGCGCGCCTGCGCGGCCTGGCGGGCGAGCTGGGCCTGCTGGTGACCGGATCGAGCGACTACCACGGCAGCCGGAAGACCTGCGTCCTCGGCGAGTTCTCCACCGACCCCGAGGTGTACGGCGAGATCACGCGGCGCGCGACCGGGGCGTTCCCGGTGCCGGGGACCGGCGGAGCGGCCTGATCCCCGCGGGGACCGTCACGTCCTGAGCCCCGCCCTCTTCTTCACCCTTCTTCTTTCACTTCACTTTCGTTCTCGCGCAAGGCAGTCATGTTCGACGTCGCCGTCTTCGGCTCTCTCTTCCTCACCCTTTTTGTCATCATGGATCCCCCTGGGATCACCCCGATCTTCCTCGCGCTGACCGCGGGCCGCCCGGCCAAGGTGCAGCGGCGCATGGCGTTCCAGGCCGTCTGCGTGGCGGGCGGTGTGATCGTCGTCTTCGGTCTGCTCGGCCACCAGATCCTGGACTACCTGCACGTCTCCATACCGGCGCTGATGATCGCGGGCGGTCTGCTGCTCTTGCTCATCGCGCTGGACCTGCTCACCGGCAAGACCGACGAGCCCAAGCAGACCAAGGACGTCAACGTCGCACTGGTCCCGCTGGGCATGCCGCTGCTGGCCGGGCCGGGCGCGATCGTGTCGGTCATCCTCGCCGTGGAGAAGGCGGACAGCGTGGCGGGGCAGGTCTCCGTGTGGTCGGCGATCCTCGCCATCCATGTCGTGCTGTGGCTGGTGATGCGCTACTCGCTGCTGATCATCCGGGTCATCAAGGACGGCGGCGTGGTCCTGGTGACGCGGCTCGCGGGCATGATGCTGTCCGCCATCGCCGTGCAGCAGATCATCAACGGCGTCACGCAGGTGATCAAGGGCGCCTGACCCGGTGCTCCCGGGCACACCGGAGCCCCCGTACCCGAGTGGTACGGGGGCTCCTCAAGCATGCGTGCAGTGCACCGGGAGGCGGCCCGTACGGCCGCCGGCCCGCGAAGCGGGAGTTACGAGGCCGGTGTGTCGGCCGGGCGGATCCACAGGCGCTGCCCTACGGCGGCGGCCTGCTGAACGATGCGGTTGACGGAGGCGGCGTCCACGACGGTCGAGTCCACGGGCGTGCCGTCGACGTCGTCGAGTCGCATGATTTCGAAGCGCAAGGGCTTCTCCCTTCGTCTGGTCATCCTCCTGGAGGAGAACTACTGGGTGGAGGCTCACGGACCGGACGGGCCCGTGGGCAGCACTGTGTCCAACGAGCTGTGTGATGCAAACATTCCCTACGCTAAGGAAATTTTTCGATCGTCTAAATACTGACCGGTAAGGTTTTCGAACGGGACCGACCGGGACCGGTTGTGTTCGTAGCGTGACCGGCGGAACAATGAGAGGTGATGAACGACGACCTCGGGACTCTGCACACCCGTATCGACCGCACGAACGAGCTGCTCCAGCGCATGCTCGCCGAGGTGGCCAAGACGCCGTCGACGCACGCGATCTTCGTGGACGCCGGCTACCTCTACGCGGCCGCCGGGCGGCTCGTCGCGGGCACGGAGGACCGCCGCGCCTTCGACCTCGACGCCGAGGGACTGATCGACGCCCTCATCGACCGCGCCCGGACCATCTTCGCCGACAGCAGGCTGCTGCGCGTCTACTGGTACGACGGCGCCCGGCGCCGCATCCACACCGCCGAGCAGCAGACCATCGCCGAACTGCCCGACGTCAAGGTCCGCCTCGGCAACCTCAACGCCAACAACCAGCAGAAGGGCGTCGACTCCCTGATCCGCTCCGACCTGGAGTCACTGGCCCGGCACCGCGCCATCAGCGACGCCGCGCTGCTCGGCGGCGACGAGGACCTGGTCTCCGCCGTCGAGGCCGCCCAGGGCTACGGCGCCCGCGTCCACCTGTGGGGCATCGAGGCGCCCGAGGGCCGCAACCAGGCCGAGCCGCTGCTCTGGGAGGTCGACAGCCAGCGCACCCTCGACCTGGACTTCTTCAAGCCGTACGTCTCCCGGCGCACCGCGTCCGCGTACGAACCGGCGGGCGGCCGGCCCAGCCGCGAGGACGTCCGCTTCGTCGGCGCGCAGATCGCCGCGAAGTGGCTGGTCTCGCGCGGACGCGACACCATGATGGAGCTGCTCCCCGGCCACCCCTACCTGCCCGGCTCCGTCGACCAGGACCTCCTGGTCGAGGCCGAGGGCCTTCTCCAGTACTCTCTGCGCGGCCAGGCCGACCTGCGCCGCGCCCTGCGCGACGGCTTCTGGGACCACCTTCAGGCGCAGTACTAGCGGTACTGGCAGTGCTAGCGGTACTGGACGAAGCGGGACCGCCCCGGGAGGAGCGGGTCGGTCACGCCGGGACGGTGTCGAAGAAGTCGGCGAGGGCCCGGGCCGTGGGGGCGGGGCGGTCCGCGGCGGGGCTGTGGCCGGCGCCGTCGACCACCGTGCGACGGGCCGTCAGACGGCGGGCCATCGCGTCCAGGCCGGGGACCGGCCAGGCGTCGTCGTGCGACCCGGACAGCACATGGAACGGCAGCGGGAGGGCGGCCAGTTCCGCGACCCGGTCCGGCTCCGCGCACAACTGACGCCCGGTGGCGAGAAGTTGAGCGGGCTTGGTGCTCAGCCAGCGTTCCCGAAGCTGCTCCGGGCCTCCGATCCCCCGTACGGGGCCGCCCACTTCCTCCGGCGGGCCCATCGCCAGGATCGCCTCCCAGCACTCTTGCATCGACATCACCGCGAGCGCGTCCCGCAGCAGCGTGATCCGCTGCTCCTGCGAGGCGGACACGCGCGCGGCGCCCGAGGAGACCAGCGTCAGCGAGCGGAACGGCGAGTGGTCCAGCAGGACGGCCGCGCGGGCGATCTGGCCGCCCATCGAATGCCCGACGAGATGCACGGGCGCGTCGAACGCGCGCGCCTGCGCCAGCACGTCCTTTGCCAACTCGTCCTGCGCGTAGGCGGATTCGTCGTCGGCGGGGCCGTCCGAGGCGTGCTGGCCACGGCCGTCCACGGCGACGGCACGGTAGCCGCGCGCGGCGAGCGGTTCGAGGACCAGAGTGAAGTCCTCCTTGCTGCCGGTGTAGCCGGGCAGCAGCAGCACGGTTCCCCGCACCGGGACGCCGGCGGCCGGCGGCACGTCCAGGACGGCGAACTCACCCCGGGTGGTGGGGAGTCGGCGGGGGAGGAGCTCGGGGAGCCGGACGGGCGAGGCGGTGGTGATCACCCGGGTGAGGGTAGCGGGTGCGGACATGCCGACGGCCCGGCCCCACGAGCGGGGACCGGGCCGTCGGCGTCAGCGCGGTGTCAGCTCTCCGCGGACTCCGCGGAGGCCGTGGCCTTACGGGTACGGCGCGCCTTCGGCTCCGCCGTCTCCGTGGCCTCCGGCGCGGACGAGGCGGCCTTACGGGTGCGGCGGCGCGGCGTGGCGGCGGCCTCGGCGACCTCCCCTTCCGGGGCGGTCTGCGCCGGCACCGTCTTCCGGGTGCGACGCGGCTTGGCCTCGGCGCCCTCGGCCGTGTCCACGGCGGCCTCGGCCTTCTTGGCGGCGGTCTTCCGCACGCGCTTCGGCTTCTCCTCGGCCTCCGGGGCGGACTCCGGCGCGGACTGCGCCGGAATCTCCACGGCCTCGGCGGCCTTACGGGTCCGGCGACGCGGCTTGGCCTCGGCGCCCTCGGCGGTGTCCACGGCGGCTTCCGCCTTCTTGGCGGCGGTCTTCCGCACGCGCTTCGGCTTCTCCTCGGCCACGGCGGCCTCGGCCGCCGCGTCCGCCTCGACCGCGACCGCCTTCTTGCGGGTGCGGCGGGGCTTGGCCTCGGTGGCCGTCCCGACCGTGCCTTCGGCGGCGTCGACGGCGGCCTCCGCCTTCGCGGCGGCCTTGCGCGTGCGCTTCGGCGCGGCCTCGGTCGTGCTGTCGACGGCCTCGGTCGCGCCCTCGGCGGTGGCGACGGCCGTCTCGGCGGGCTGGGCCGCCTTGCGGGTACGGCGACGGCGCGGCGCGGCGTCCTCCGCCGGAGCGGACTCCGCCACGACGGGTTCGGCCAGGACGGGCTCGGTCACGACGGGTTCGGCGGCGGGCGCCGGAACCGACGGCTGCTCGGTCACGGCCGGGGCCTGCTCCGCCGACCGGCGGGTGCGGCGACGGCGCGGCTTCTCCGCGGTGGCGGAGGTCTCGGCGGACCCGGTGGTCTCCGCGGTCTCCGCCGACGGGCCCTCGGCCGTGTCGACGGCGGTCTCCGCGGCCGTCTGCTCCACAGTGCTCACGGCGGCGGTGGCCCCGCCGCGGGTGCGGCGACGGCGGCGCGGCGTACGCGGGGCCTCGCCGGCCTCCGCCTCACCGGCGTCCACTGCGGCCGGCGCGGCGGGCCGGGAGCCCGCCTCGTCGAGCGGCGTCCCGCCACGGGTACGGCGACGGCGGCGCGGCGTACGCGTCGACGCCTCCCGCTCCTCGGAACGGGAACCGCGGCGTCCGTCACGGCCGTCCCGGCCGCCGCGTCCGCGCGGTCCGCGCCCGCCGACCTCGCCCAGGTCCTCGATCTCCTCCGCGTCCAGACCGGCCCGGGTGCGCTCCGAGCGGGGCAGGACGCCCTTGGTGCCCTCGGGAATGCTCAGGTCCGTGTACAGGTGCGGGGAGGTGGAGTAGGTCTCGGCCGGGTCGCCGAGATTCAGGTCGAGCGCCTTGTTGATCAGCTGCCAGCGGGGGATGTCGTCCCAGTCGACCAGCGTGATCGCCGTACCCTTCGCGCCCGCGCGGCCGGTGCGGCCGATGCGGTGCAGGTACGTCTTCTCGTCCTCGGGCGTCTGGTAGTTGACGACGTGCGTGACGCCCTCGACGTCGATGCCGCGCGCGGCGACGTCGGTGCAGACGAGCACGTCCACCTTGCCGTTGCGGAAGGCGCGCAGCGCCTGCTCGCGGGCGCCCTGGCCGAGGTCGCCGTGGACCGCGCCGGAGGCGAAGCCGCGCTGCTTGAGCTGGTCGGCCAGGTCGGCGGCGGTGCGCTTGGTGCGGCAGAAGATCATGGCGAGGCCACGGCCGTCGGCCTGCAGTATCCGCGCGACCATCTCGGGCTTGTCCATGTTGTGCGCGCGGTAGACGAACTGCTTGGTGTTCGCGACCGTCGCGCCCTCGTCGTCCGGCGCGGTGGCGCGGATGTGCGTGGGCTGCGACATGTAGCGGCGGGCCAGACCGATGACCGCGCCCGGCATGGTGGCCGAGAACAGCATGGTCTGCCGCCTCACCGGAAGCAGATTGATGATCTTTTCGACGTCGGGCAGGAAGCCCAGGTCGAGCATCTCGTCGGCCTCGTCCAGGACGAGGGCCTTGACGTGCGACAGGTTGAGCTTCTTCTGGCCGGCGAGGTCGAGCAGCCGGCCCGGGGTGCCGACGACCACGTCGACGCCCTTCTTCAGCGCCTCGACCTGGGGCTCGTAGGCCCGGCCGCCGTAGATCGCCGTGACGCGCACGTTGCGCACCTTGCCGGCGGTCAGCAGGTCGTTGGTGACCTGCGTGCACAGCTCGCGGGTGGGGACGACGACCAGCGCCTGCGGCGTGTCGGTGAGGTCCTCGGGCTTCGCGCGGCCTGCCTCGACGTCGGCGGGGACGGTGACCCGCTCGAGGAGCGGGAGGCCGAAGCCGAGCGTCTTGCCGGTGCCGGTCTTGGCCTGGCCGATGACGTCCGTGCCCGTGAGGGCCACGGGGAGCGTCATCTCCTGGATGGGGAAGGGGGTGGTGATGCCGACGGCTTCAAGGGCTTCGGCTGTCTCGGGAAGGATCCCGAGCTCTCGGAACGTCGTAGTCAGGGTGCTGCCTCTTCTGTGTACGCGGTGGCGAGGCGAGCGCGGGGGTCGTGTAGGGACCGTGCCGGGGACGACGGCTGCCATACGGTCGGGGCCGTAGGACACGGGACCACTGCCGACGCTCGAGCGCTCGTACCGCTGAGGTGTCCCTCCGTGTTCCGTACGCGATGTGCCGTACGAACAGAGGGCTGTCGGGTCGGAGCCGATCGGGCCACCGACCGGGCATCCTCATACATGCGGCCCGTCGAACGCGTCCGAATACGTCGGACTGCCCAGCAGGCGCATTACCACCATACCCCGGATTCGCGCACACGCCATGGCCGATTTGGTCACGTAGTCGTCGTCACACTGATCGGGCGGGACCTTCCGGGGCAGGCCGAGCGGGCTATTGTGCGCTGCATGACGAGCTCTGACAGCCCTGACAACGCCGCGGAAACCCCCGAGACCCCTGCCGCACGCACCGGCGTCGCCGCCATGGACTGGGCGGCCGCCTCCGCCGACCCCCAGTACCGTGCCGCTGTCGTGGACCTGCTCGGCGCGCTCGCGTACGGGGAGCTGGCGGCGTTCGAGCGGCTCGCGGAGGACGCCAAGCTGGCGCCCACGATGGCGGACAAGGCGGAGCTGGCGAAGATGGCCTCGGCCGAGTTCCACCACTTCGAGCGGCTGCGCGACCGGCTGGCCGAGATCGGCGAGGAGCCGACGCAGGCCATGGAGCCGTTCGTGGCCGCCTACGACGGCTTCCACAAGCAGACGGCGCCGTCCGACTGGCTGGAGGGCCTGGTCAAGGCGTACGTGGGCGACTCCATCGCCAGCGACTTCTACCGTGAGGTCGCCGCGCGCCTGGACTCCGACACCCGCGCGCTGGTCCTGGCCGTCCTGGACGACACGGGGCACGGCGGCTTCGCCGTGGAGAAGGTGCGCGCGGCGATCGACGCCGACCCGCGCGTCGGCGGCCGGCTCGCGCTGTGGGCGCGCCGCCTGATGGGCGAGGCGCTGTCCCAGTCCCAGCGGGTGGTCGCCGACCGGGACGCGCTGTCGACGATGCTCGTGGGCGGGGTCGCGGACGGCTTCGACCTGGCCGAGGTGGGCCGCATGTTCTCCCGCATCACGGAGGCGCACACGAAGCGCATGGCCGCCCTCGGCCTGGCCGCCTGACGGCAACCGGCGCCACTTCTCCAGGCCGCTTCGGCCTGACCCCCTGCGGAGGGCAGCACGGGCGGCGCCCGTCGAGGGCGCGGCCCGGCATGGACGCCGTCCTTGGGCGCCGGGAGGTGTGGCCCGGTGTCGGCCGAGAACGTGGGACGGCCGCCCTCCGGGCGGTCAGGCCGTTGCCGAGTGGTGGAGTCTGCCCGCCGGGCGCAGCAGCAGGGACAGGGAGGCGACCGAGACGACCGCCGCGCCGACCAGCATCGTCAGCAGGTTGCCCGCGTCCAGCGCGGTGTTCATCACGAAGGCGCCGAACAGCGCCCCGGCCACACCGGTCGCCAGGACGAGGGCGCGCCGGGGGAGCCGGTGGGACAGGCGGTGGTACGCCGCCCAGGCCAGGGCCAGGCCGAGAATCGCGGAGCTGAGCGCTTCCAGAAGCATGTCGGGGTCCCTCCCACACGGCCGGCCTGCTCGTCCATGTCTTGGTCCTGTCCCGGTTTACCCCTGACCTGCGGAATCCAATCCTCCCCACGCGGTGTCCCCTGTGGTCCGTCCGGGGGTTCTCCGCGCGTACCGATGCCCCGGGATGCCGCCCCGGACACGGAGAGGGGCCCGGCGGTGAGAACCGCCGGGCCCCTCTCGTACGCGTACCGCTCTCGGCGAGAGCCCTACAGCGCGCCGAAGCCCACCTTGCGCGGGGCCGGCTCGCCGATCTCGACGTAGGCGAGACGGTCGGCCGGGACCAGGATCTTGCGGCCGTGCTCGTCCACGAGGCTCAGCAGCTGCGACTTCCCGGCCAGCGCCTCGCCCACCAGGCGCTCGACCTCCTCGGCGCTCTGACCGCTCTCCAGAACGATCTCGCGGGGCGCGTGCTGCACGCCGATCTTGACCTCCACGGCTATGTCCCTCCGACGGTCGGTGAAGTGCGCGACCTTCCGCGCCGTACCTGCACACATTAGCCCGGTGAGGGGACGCGCACGCTCCGCCCGGCCACGCCAACAGCGAACAGCCGACGGGAACAAACGGCCGCCGGCCCCGCCCGTCAGTGCTGCTGGTCGGTGCCGTGCAGCGGGAACCCGGCGATGCCCCGCCAGGCCAGCGAGGCCAGCAGCTGCACCGCCTGGTCGCGCGGCACACTGCGGTCGCTGTGCAGCCAGGACCGCGCCACCACCTGGGCGAGCCCGCCGAGCCCGGACGCCAGCAGCATCGACTCCGCCCGCGACAGGCCGGTGTCCTCCGCGATGACGTCGCAGATGGCCTCCGCGCACTCGTTGGTGACCTTGTCGACGCGCTCGCGCACGGCGGGCTCGTTCGTCAGGTCCGACTCGAAGACCAGACGGAACGCGCCGCCGTCGTCCTCGACGTACGCGAAATAGGCGTCCATGGTCGCCCGCACGCGCTGCTTGTTGTCCGACGTGGACGCCAGCGCGTGCCGCACCGACTGGATCAGCGCCTCGCAGTGCTGGTCCAGCAGCGCCAGATAGAGGTCGAGCTTGCCGGGGAAGTGCTGGTACAGCACCGGCTTGCTGACCCCCGCGCGCTCGGCGATGTCGTCCATCGCCGCCGCGTGGTAACCCTGCGCGACGAAGACCTCCTGGGCGGCGCCCAGCAACTGGTTCCGCCGGGCACGGCGCGGAAGGCGTGTACCCCTCGGGCGTACCGCGTCCGTCTGCTCGATGGCTGTCACGCCGCCTCCCATTGTCGTCCACATGCGGGATCAGCCGCGCGGCCATCGTACTTTTCGGTAATCCTGATGTGCGCGGCGCACGTGCAGAATTTCACGGACCGGACAGCGGAAGAAGCAGGACGGACGGTTTCAAAAGCTGTCACAGCGGGCAAAATCTGTCCCCTTCCGGATGGCTGACGCCCCGGCCGGAGCGCTCCTCACCGGTAGTCGTCCTCGTCGAGCGAGACGACACGCGCCTGTTCCACCAGATCCGCCTCGTTCGCGCGACCGGGGTCGACCTCCTCCAGCGGGTCGTCCTCCTCGGGCCGTACCTCCGTCTTCTGCTCGGCCGCGTCGACTTCCGGCGCCTCGACGTCGTACTCCACGCCCTCCAGCACGTCCTCGTCCTCCTCGAACGTCTCGGGGTCGGTCGGATCCACGGCCATCACGGGCTCCCTTCCTGGTCACGCCCCTGACGCACGCAGGGGCCACGTACGGGTGCCCTCTGTACGAGCCTAGGAGACACCCGATTTCGACGCCATGCCATCCTGTGACGCCGAACACATGAACCACGGCGTGATCACCTCGTAACATTGCCGCATGTCTTCGACCGAGCTGCCGTCCGTGCCGCCCACCAGCGTGCTGCCCGAGCCGGTGGCGGTCAGGGTGGCCGAGGGGGAGCGGCTGAGGTCGGTGCGGGTGCCCGGCGCCACGCTCACGGTCAGATCCCGGCCGCCGGCCCGCGAAGGACTCCCGCCCGCCCTCTTCGTCCACGGACTCGGCGGCTCGTCACTCAACTGGTCGCCCCTGATGGCGCTGCTGGACGGCGCCGTCGACAGCGAGGCCGTGGACCTCCCCGGGTTCGGCGACTCCCCGCCGCCGGACGACGGCGACTACTCGATCACCGCGCACGCCCGCGCGGTGATCCGCTGTCTGGAGGCGTCCGGCCGCGGACCGGTGCACCTCTTCGGCAACTCCCTCGGCGGCGCGGTCGTCACGCGCGTCGCCGCCGTGCGCCCCGACCTCGTCCGCACCCTCACGCTCGTCTCCCCGGCCCTGCCGGAACTGCGCGTGCAGCGCAGCGCCGTCCCCACCGGACTGCTCGCCGTGCCCGGCGTCGCACCGCTGTTCACCCGCCTCACCCGTGAGTGGACCGCCGAGCAGCGGGTCCGCGGCGTCCTGCACCTCTGCTACGGCGACCCCTCGCGGGTGTCGCGCGAGGGCTTCCGGCACGCCGTGCAGGAGATGGAGCGGCGGCAGCGGCTGCCGTACTTCTGGGACGCGATGGCACGCTCCGCGCGGGGGCTCGTCAGCGCCTACATGCTCGGTGGCCAGCACGGACTGTGGCGTCAGGCCGAGCGGGTGCTCGCCCCGACCCTGCTCGTGTACGGCGGCCGGGACCAGCTCGTCGGCTTCCGCATGGCACAGCGCGCCGCCCGCGCCTTCCGGGGTTCCCGCCTCGTGACACTCCCGGACGCGGGGCACGTGGCGATGATGGAGTATCCGGAGACCGTGGCGTCGGCGTTCCGTGAACTCCTGAGGGATGCGACGGATCCCTCGGACGAGGGCGGTACTGTGCAGCCGGACGCACAGGGCGATCCGGGTCCGTCCGCCGACATCGGCGGCCCGACCGCCACGACCGAGACGACGAGGGGCTGAGGCGCGACGTGGGACGCCACAGCCGTCGGGGGTCGGCCCCCAAGGGCGACACCCCGGACACCGCCGGCACACGCGGTACGCGCGACGCGCCGGAGGCGCAGACGCAGACGCGGTACGGCGACCGCCGGGACACCGGCCGGGGCGCGGTGCCGCCACAGCAGCAGCCGCAGGGCACACCGCCGCACGGCACGCCGGTGCACGGATACGGCGCGCCGGGGCGTGGCAGGCCGGCGCAGGGCGTTCCCGTGCACGGCGACGGCACCCCTCCGCGCGGGGTGCCGCAGTACGGCGAGGGGACTCCCGCCCACGGCTTCCCGCGGTACGCGGACGGCACCCCCGCGCAGGGCACGCCTCGCTACGGCGACGGGACCCCGGCGCATGGCGTCCCCCGGTACGGCGATCCCGCGCAGGCTGCGCCTCGCCGGGGCGACGCGGCCCCCGCACGCGGTGTCCCCAGGTACGCGGACGGGACTCCTCCGCACGGTGTGCCGCGGTACGCGGACGGCACCCCCGCGCACGGCACCCCCCGCGTCCGGGGCGGGCACCCCGAGCAGCCGGAGGCCGGGGGCGGCTGGGGGACGCTGCACGGACGTACCGCCGCCGGCGCCGGGTACGGCGCGCCGGCCGCCGGGCAGGGCGTGCCCCTGCCGAGGCAGCGTCAGGCGCCCGCGGACGGGCCGCGCCGCGACTACGTCGAGGCGTTCGACGAGACCGACGACCTCTTCACCCCGCGCAGGCCCGCGACCCGAAGCCAGACGGACCCCTACAGCGCCGTCACGGACTGGGACAGCACACCGGCCACCGGCGTCCCCTCCGACACCGACGCCGACGACGAGCCGCCGACGGGCGTCCCCGCGCAGACCCGGGGCGGCAAGGGGCGCGCCTTCACCGGGATAGCGGCCGCCGCCGTCACCACCGTGCTGGCCGTCGTCGTCGCCGGGCAGGTCACCGACGAGCACGACAGCCCCGGCGTCCAGGCGCAGTCCGCCGGTCAGCAGGCGCGTGACGTACGCGACTCCGCCTCGCGCGGGGACGACCGGGCGACCCCCGAGGCTCCCCCGGCACGGCCGCTCACGTACGAGCAGCAGATGGACCGGAAGTTCCCGCTTGCCGCCACACGCGGGGGCACGGGCACGTTCTACGCCGTCACGGGCATCGACAAGGCGCCCGGCAAGGGACGGAAGGTCACCTACCGGGTGGATGTGGAGCACGGGCTCGCCCTGGACGGCGCGCTGTTCGCCGAGGCCGTGCACCGGACGCTCAACGACCGGCGGAGCTGGGCGCACGACGGCATGACCTTCGAGCGGATCGAGTCCGGCAAGGCGGACTTCGTGATCACCCTGGCAGGCCCGGAGACGACGGCCGACTGGTGCGCCAAGTCCGGCCTCGACACCACCGAGGACAACGTCTCCTGCGACTCCGCCGCCACCGAGCGAGTGCTGATCAACGCCTACCGGTGGGCGCAGGGCGCCGAGACGTACGGCGACAAGATGTTCGCCTACCGCCAGATGCTGATCAACCACGAGATCGGCCACCGCCTCGGCCACAACCACGTCACCTGTGACAAGGACGGCGACCTCGCCCCGGTGATGCAGCAGCAGACCAAGTTCCTCGAGTACGACGGGATCAGCTGCCGGCCCAACCCCTGGCCCTACCCCAAGGGGTAGAGCCCAGGCCGCCGGGGCGCGCGCCGGGTGGTGTCCCGGACCGGCGCGCGCCCGTCGTGCGCCGGTCTCAGCACGGCGAACGCGATCCGCGCGGGAAAGTTACGCCCGTTCACCCCTTTCGGTGGCGTGATGGACAACCGTCCATCACGCCACCGTCCTGTCCGCATACGTTCGTCCCGCTGCGAGCCGCCGGACCAACGGCGGCTTCCGACGGGAGAACGGGGGTGCACACGTGCGCATCGGACTGCTTACGGAGGGTGGCTATCCGTATGTGGGCGGTGAAGGCGGGGTGTGGTGCGACCGCCTGGTGCGCGGACTCGACATACACGAGTTCGACGTCTACGCGTTCAGCACCGGCCAGGCTCAGGAGGACGCCGGCTGGGTGGAGCTGCCGCCCCAGGTCGCGCGGGTGCGCACGGCGCCGCTGTGGACCGCCGAGGAGGACGGCGTGGTCCACGGCCGCCGCGCACGCCGGCGCTTCACCGAGCACTACGGCGACCTGGCCGCCGCCCTCTGCGCCGCGGCGGAGCCCGGTACCGCCGCGGGGCCCCGTACCGCCGAGGCGGACCGTTTCGCCACCGCGCTCCACGGGCTGGCCGAGCTCGCCCGCGACGAGGGCGGACTGGTCGCCGCGCTGCGCTCCGAGCGGGCCGTGCGCGCCCTGGAACGCGCCTGTCGTGCGCCCGGAGCCCGCCGCACCGCGCGCGACGCCCGCGTCGCCGACCTGCTGACCGTCGCCGACCACCTGGAGCGCGCCCTGCGCCCCCTCTCGCTCGACTGGTACGAGGAGGACGGCCTCGGCGCCGTGGACCTCTGCCACGCCGCGTCCGGCGGCGTCACCGCGCTCCCGGGCCTGCTCGCCCACCACTTCTTCGGCGTCCCGCTCCTGGTCACCGAGTACGGCGTGCGTCTGCGCACGCACTACCTCACGCGCCCCGACGCCTCGCCCCCCGTACGGTCCCTGCTCGCCGCCTTCCACGGGCTGCTGACCGCCGAGACCTACCGCGCCGCCTCCTTCCTCGTCCCCGGCAACGTCCACGCCCGCCGCTGGCAGGAGCGCTGCGGCGCCGACCGGGCCAAGCTGCGCACCATCCACCCGGGCATGGACGCCGCGCCCTTCGCCCGCGTAGGGGAGGACACGGGCGAGTTCCGGGGCGAGCCCGAGCAGCCCGGCCCGCACACCCTCGTCTGGATCGGCCGGGTGGAGCCCGCCAAGGACCTGGTGTCCCTGCTGCACGCCTTCGCCGAGGTCCGCGCGGCCGAGCCCGGGACCCGGCTGCGCATCGTCGGCCGAGCTTCCGGCCCGGAGGGCGAGGCCTATCTCGGCCACTGCCGGGCCCTCGCCGCACAGCTCTTCCCGGACGAGGCCGACGGCCCGCACGCCGTCGGACAGAACCCGGTCTCCTTCGAACAGCTCGGCGGCCCCGGCGCGGAGACCACCGCCGACGTCCACGCCGGCGCGACCGTCACCGTCCTCTCCAGCGTCGTCGAGGGGTTCCCGGCCGGGCTGATCGAGGCGATGTTCTGCGGCCGTGCGACGGTCTCCACGGACGTCGGCGCGGTCGTCGAGGTGATCGGCGGCACCGGTCTCGTCGTACCGCCGCGCAATCCGCGGGCGCTCGCCGAGGCGTGCGTCTCGCTGCTGCGCGACCCCGAGCGCCGTGCACGCCTCGGAGCGGCCGCACGCGCCCGGGCGCTGGAACTGTTCAGCGTCGAACAGAACGTCACCGCGTTCCACGGCCTCTACCTGGAGACCGTCGCGCGCACCCCGGTACGCCGGCCCGTCCTCGGCGGGGCCGGGGACCCGCTGCCCTTCGCCGCGCCCGCCGAGGCACACGTCCCCGGCCACTGGACCGAACCCACCCCCCGCGCCGTCCCCGCCTGGGCCGCGGAGACCCCGGAGCCCCTCATGGAGCCCGTCACGGAGACCGTCCGATGACCGACCTGAGCGAACTCGACCGCGGCGCCGCGCCCGGCGCGGCCGACCCCGTCAAGGTGCTGATGCACCGCCACCGCGCACTGTGCGAACGCGCGGTGGACCCGCTGGAGATCGCGGCCGGCCTGGAGGCCCACGGCATCACCGACCGGACCGCCGCCCGCTTCCGCCACCGCGACGTCTTCTCCCTCGCCGAGGAGCTCTACGCGCGCGTCCCGCGCGACGCCGACGCCGCCACCGACGGCCCCGCCGCCGCACCGGACGCCCCGGCCGGCGGGGGAGACCGCCGACGGTCCGTGACCGCGCTCCTGCTCCCGCTGCTGCCCGGCACGCTGTGTGCCGCCTCGCTGGCCGCCCTGACCCGCACCCACGGCCAGATGCGGCTGTACGCGGCGGCCGCCGGCGTGCTCTCCGTCGCGCTCGCCCTGCGCGCCGTGCTGCGCCGCGGACCGCTCGCCGTCCCGGACGGGCCCGCCCCCCGGCAGGCCACCGGCTCCTGGACCTGCTTGCTCCTCGCCTACGCCGTGCTCGGCGACGGCCTGCTGCGCACCGCGATCACCGGAGGCCCCGACGGACTGCCCGACGGCACCGCGGACGGCGACTGGCCGCTGACCCTCGCGCCACTCCTGGCCCTCACCCTCGCCGTCGCGCCCGCCACCTGGACGGCCGGTCTCTACCTCACCCGCGCGGGCCGCAAGCTCGCCACCAGCCGCGGCCTGGAGGACTTCGCCGCCTCGGTCCGGCCCGTGCTGCTGGGTGCCGTCGCCCTGTTCCTCGGGGCACTGGCCGCCCTGGTCGCCCTGTGCGCGCCGGTGCTGGACACGGAGCCCGTCTCCCCGGCGGTCCTCGCCCTGGGCGCACTGCTCTTCGTCGCCCGCCTGCTCACCGTGCACGGCTTCACCCACGCCCCGCGCGTGATCCTCGTGCTCACCGCGGTCGGCCAGCTGCTCGCGCCCGCCACCGTCTTCGCGGCCCGGCTGCCCGGCTGCACCGCCCTGGGCGCCCCGGTGGAGGCACTCGCCACCGCCTGGGGCCCCGCCGCCGTACCCGTCCTGACCTGCGGAGCGGGCGCCCTGACCCTGCTGGTCCACGCCTCCCGCACCCTTACCCGCGCCTCGGCGCACCTGCGGCCGGAGCAGCCGCGGTGACCGGCCGCGACCGCCGTGCGACCCGGACGGCGGTCGCGGAGCACCCGACCCCCCTGAAGGAGAACCTCGCATGACCTGCCGTCCCGCCACCGACCGCCGCGAAGGAGCCGACCGATGAGGGTCCTGCTGATCGGAGCCAACGGCTACATCGGCCGCTTCGTGGCCGACCGCCTGCTCGCCGACCCCGCCGTCCAGCTCACCGCCCTCGGTCGCGGTGACGACGCCGACGTCCGCTTCGACCTCGCCACCGGCAGCCCCGGCGCCCTCACCCGCTTCCTCGACGCCGTCCACCCGGGCGTCGTCATCAACTGCGCGGGCGCCACCCGGGGCGGGGCCCGCGAGCTCACCCGGCACAACACGGTCGCCGTCGCCACCGTCTGCGAGGCCCTGCGCCGCAGCGGCTGCGGGGCACGCCTCGTCCAGATCGGCTGCGGCTCCGAGTACGGCCCCAGCCAGCCGGGCTCCTCCACGGCCGAGGACGCCGTCCCCCGCCCCGGCGGCCCGTACGGCGTCAGCAAGCTCGCCGCCACCGAACTCGTCCTCGGCTCCGGCCTGGACGCCGTGGTGCTGCGCGTCTTCTCGCCCGTCGGCCCCGGCACCCCCGCCGGCTCCCCGCTCGGCCGGCTCGCCGAGGCCATGCGCCGCGCCATGCAGTCCGGCGACGGCGAACTGAAGCTCGGCGGGCTCGGCGCCCAGCGCGACTTCGTCGACGTCCGCGACGTGGCCCGCGCCGTGCACGCCGCCTCGCTCTCCGCCGCGCAGGGCGTCATCAACATCGGCTCCGGCCGCGCCGTCCGCCTCCGCGACGCCGCCGGAATCCTCGCCCGCGTGGCCGGGTACGGCGGCGCCCTCAACGAGCTCGACGGCCTGCCGCACCCCGGCCCCGTCCACGCCGCCCACGCGACCCACCTGCGGGCGACCATCGGACACCCGCGCGCCGAAACGGACCACCACCCCGCCGCGGCCGCCTCGCCCGCCGCGTTCCCGTACCCCGACGGGTGCGGCGCCTGGCAGCAGGCCGACGTGCGCACCGCCCGCGACCGCCTCGGCTGGCGCCCCCGCATCAACCTGGAGGAGTCGCTGGCGGACATCTGGATGGAGGCGGCATGCCGTATCTGACGCGCACCAGACAGGGCCCCACGGCCACCGGCCTCGGCACCGGCCTCGGCGTCCCCGGCGTCGCCCACCCGCTTCTCGCCCTCGACGAGTGGAACCGGCTCAACCGCCCCGGCACGCCCCTGCACTGGGTCGTGCTCGACGTGGCCGACGGCCCCGGCGTCCAGCCCGACCCGCACTGCCTGGAAGCGGCGGGCCGGCTGCGCAACGCGGGCGTACGCGTCCTCGGGCACATCGACACCGCCTACGGACTGCGCGGCTTCGGGGAGATCGTCTCGGACGCCCACCGCTTCCTCGACTGGTACCGGGTCGACGGCTTCCTCCTGGACCGCTGCCCCGCGGGACGCGAGGACCTGCCCGAGGTGCGGCGCACCGTCGCCACCCTCCGGGTGATCCACGAGGACGTCCACGTCGTCCTCGGCCACGGCACCCCTCCGTACCCCGGCTACGCCGAGCACGCCGACCAGCTCGTCACCTACTCCGGCCCCTGGAGCGACTACCGCTGGTCCCAGGCGGCCGAGTGGACCGCCGACCATCCGCCCGAGCTCTTCTGCCACTTCGTGCACGGCGTGCCCCGGCCGCATCTGGAGGAGGCGCTGCGGATCGCCCGCTGGCAAGGCGCCGGGACCATCTACTTCACCGACCACTCCGACCGCGTCCCCGGACGCGCGGGACCGGCGGATCCGTGGGGGCCGCTGCCCGGCTACTGGGACGACATCGTCTCGCGGGTCGGAACAGGTGTCTCGGAATGAAAAAGGGCATGGCAGTGTTGAGGCGAGAACAACCGTAGTGATCGACCGACCAACGGAGTCCTTGTGTCGCTGCCACCCCTGGTCGAGCCGGCCCCCGAGCTCACCGTAGACGAGGTCCGCAGGTACTCCCGCCACCTGATCATCCCCGACGTGGGCATGGACGGGCAGAAGCGGCTGAAGAACGCCAAGGTGCTGTGTGTGGGCGCCGGCGGCCTGGGCTCGCCGGCGCTGATGTACCTGGCCGCCGCGGGCGTGGGCACGCTCGGCATCGTGGAGTTCGACGAGGTCGACGAGTCGAACCTGCAGCGCCAGATCATCCACAGCCAGGCCGACATCGGCCGTCCCAAGGCCGAGTCCGCGCGCGACTCGGTCAAGGGCATCAACCCTTACGTGAACGTCGTCCTGCACGAAGAGCGGCTCGAGGCCGACAACGTGATGGACATCTTCAGCCAGTACGACCTGATCGTCGACGGCACGGACAACTTCGCGACCCGCTACCTGGTCAACGACGCCTGCGTGCTGCTGGGCAAGCCGTACGTCTGGGGTTCCATCTACCGCTTCGACGGCCAGGCCTCGGTGTTCTGGTCGGAGCACGGCCCCTGCTACCGCTGCCTCTACCCGGAGCCCCCGCCCCCCGGCATGGTCCCCTCCTGCGCCGAGGGCGGCGTCCTGGGCGTGCTGTGCGCGTCCGTCGGCTCCATCCAGGTCAACGAGGCGATCAAGCTGCTGGCCGGCATCGGTGAGCCGCTGGTCGGCCGCCTGATGATCTACGACGCCCTGGAGATGCAGTACCGCCAGGTCAAGGTCCGCAAGGACCCCGACTGCGCGGTCTGCGGCGAGAACCCGACCGTCACCGAGCTCATCGACTACGAGGCCTTCTGCGGCGTCGTGTCCGAGGAGGCCCAGGCGGCGGCCGCCGACTCCACGATCACTCCCAAGCAGCTCAAGGAGTGGATTGACGACGGCGAGAACATCGAGCTCATCGACGTCCGCGAGCCGAACGAGTTCGAGATCGTCTCCATCCCGGGCGCCCGGCTGATCCCCAAGAACGAGTTCCTCATGGGCAACGCCCTCGAGGGCCTGCCGCAGGACAAGAAGATCGTCTTGAACTGCAAGACGGGTGTCCGCAGTGCGGAAGTCCTCGCGGTGCTGAAGTCCGCGGGCTTCGCCGACGCCGTCCACCTCGGCGGCGGCGTCATCGGCTGGGTCAACCAGATCGAGCCGGAGAAGCCGGTCTACTAGACCGCACCGGCCGGACCGGTCCTGAGGACCGCGCCGGCCGTCACCGGGTCCCCGTCGGGGGCTCCGGGCGCCGTCCCAGGCGCCCGGAGCCCCCGACGCCGTTACGAGCACACCTTGCCGTCCTGGGGCACCGTGCCGTCCAGCAGGTAGGCGTTCACCGTCGAGTCCACGCAGTCGCTGCCGCTGCCGTAGGCGCCGTGGCCCTCCCCCTTCCAGGTGAGCATCACCCCGACGCCCTTGCCCAGCTCGTCCGCCATCCGCCGTGCCCCCTCGTACGGGGTGGCCGGGTCGCCCGTGTTGCCCACGACCAGGATCGGCGCCGCGCCCGGCGCGCTCACCTCCGGCGTCTCGAACTGGCCCGGCACCGGCCAGTCGTGGCACCAGCCCGCCGTGTCCCAGCCCAGGAACGGACCGAAGACGGAGGAGAGCTCCTCGAACTCGGGCAGCAGCTTCTTCGTCTCCTCGACCGTCGGCCGCTGCTTGTCGTCCAGGCACGATATGACCCGCTGGGCGTGGGTCGTGGTGCCGTAGCCGCCCGAGGCGTCCCGCTCGTTGTACCCGTCGGCGAGCGCCAGCAGTTCCGTGCCGTCCCCGTCCTGGGCCGCGTCCAGCGCGCTGGTCAGCGCCGGCCAGCTGGCCTCGCTGTAGAGGGGCAGCACGATGCCGATGATCGCCAGGGACTGCGTCAGCTCCCGGCCGGAGGAGGACGTCGGCAGCGGCTCGGCGTCGATCCGGTCCAGCAGGTCCGCGATCTCCCGCGAGCCCTCTTCCGAGTCCTGCCCGGTGGAGCGCAGGTAGTTGTCGAGGGCGGTCTGGAAGCCGCGGGTCTGGTTCTTGGCGTGGCCGATCGCGTCGGCGGTCGGGTCGACCACCGCGTCCAGCGTCATCCGGCCCACCTTGTCCGGGAAGAGGTGGGCGTAGACCCCGCCGAGCTCGGTGCCGTAGGAGATGCCGAGGTAGTGCATCTTCTCGTCGCCGAGGGCCTGCCGGATGCGGTCCATGTCACGGGCGGTGTCGGTGGTCGAGACATGCGCCATCAGCTTCCCGGCGGCCTTCTGGCACCCCTTGCCGAAGTCGGCCGCGTCCGCGAGGTAGACCCGCTCCTCCGCCGGGGTGTCCGGGGTCCCGTCCACGGAGGACTCGGCGGCCTCGATGGCCTTGTCGTCCCGGCAGCGCACGCCGCCGCTCCCGCCGGTCCCGCGCGGGTCCCAGCTCACCAGGTCGTACCGCTCGCGCAGGTCGGCGGCCGTCTCGGCGTAGGCGGGCAGGGTGGAGACGCCCGAGCCGCCCGGCCCGCCGAAGTTGAACAGCAGGGAGCCGATGCGGTCGTCGCCCGTCGCCTCGGCGCGGATGAGGGCCAGGCCGATCGTCTCGCCGTCCGGCTTCGACCAGTCCAGCGGCACCTCGAGCGTGGCGCACTGCCACTCGTCGCCGGGCGCCGGCCCGTCCGCGGTCGCCTCGCAGCGCCCCCAGTCGAGCGCGCTGTCACCGCCCCTCTTGTCGTCCTTACCGGCGGAGTCGTCCTTGGACGGTCCGCCGCTCCCGCCGCCGCAGCCGGCCGTCAGAAGCGCGGCAGCGGCCGTCAGGGCCGCCCACCGTGTGAACCGGGTCATCTGCCACATCCCCCCTCGCGGGCCGTCCACGTCGTGCGGCGAACGGCTGTCCCGACATCGTAGGCAGGTCCGACGCCGGCCGGGGAGGCCTGTGGAAAACCCTCTGAGCTGGGCTTTCGTCCGGCGGTCCCGCCGTACCCCGCCGCCGTCGCACGGCCGGGCCGGTCAGGGGCAGACCGTTCCGGCCTCCGGCACCTCACCGTCCAGCAGATAGCCGTGGACCGCGTTCCGCACGCAGCGGTCCTCGCTGTTGTAGGCGCCGTGCCCCTGCCCGTCGTACGTGAGCTCCACCCCGACCCCCTCACCGAGCGCCTTCGCCATGCTGCGCGCCCCCTCGTAGGGGGTGGCCGGGTCGCCGGTGTTGCCGATCACCAGGATCGGGGCCGCGGCCGGAGCGGCGACGTCCGGATGGTCGGCGGCGCCCTGTACCGCCCAGTCGGTGCAGGTGATCAGGCCCCAGGCCATGAAGTCACCGAAGACCGGGGACGCCTTCCTGAACTCGGGCAGCAGGCGCTCCACGTCCGCCGGGGTGTAGCGGGGCTTGGCGTCGGCGCAGTTGATGGCTACGTTGGCGGGCACGAGGTTGCTGTACTCGCCGTTCTCGCCGCGCCCGTTCATCGAGTCGGCCAGCACCATCAGGATCGTGCCGTCACCGTCGTACGCCTGCTCGAGGCCGTCGGTGAGGAACTGCCAGAAGTCCTTCGAGTACAGGGCCTGCGCGATGCCGCTGGTCGCCATCGTCTCGGTGAGCTGGCGGGGGAGGATCCCGGGGATGGGCCGGCGGTCCAGGTCCCGCAGCAGCCGGGTGATCCGGTCCTTCACGTCCTGCGCGCTGTCGCCGACCGGGCACTCCTCGGCCTGGGAGACGCAGTCCTCGGCGTAGTTGTCGAGGGCGCGCTGGAAGCCCCGCGCCTGTCCGAGCGAGGCCTGCTCGTAGTTCTGCGCCGGGTCGACGACCGCGTCGAACACCGCGCGGCCCACCCGGTCGGGGAAGAGGTGGGCGTAGACGCCGCCGAGTTCGGTGCCGTAGGAGATGCCGAAGTAGGAGAGCTTGTCGTCGCCGAGGACCTGGCGCATCAGGTCCAGGTCGCGGGCCGCGTCGGTGGTGCGCACGTGCGGCAGGATCCGCCCGGAATTGTCCTTGCAGGCCGCGTTGAACTCCTCGGTGCCCTCCACCAGCTCCGTGCGCTCGGCGCTGTCGTCGGGGGTGCCGTCCTGCTGGAAGTGCTCGTCGAGCTGCTGGTCGTCCTCGCACGTCACGGGCGCGCTGCGGCCCACCCCGCGCGGGTCGAAGCTGACCAGGTCGTACCGGGTGCGCAGGGTGGCGTACTCCTGGCCGAACGCGGGCAGCGTGGTGACGCCGGAGCCGCCGGGACCGCCGAAGTTGAAGATGAGCGAGCCGATCCGCTCGCTCCCCGGGCCGCTCGACCGGACGCGGATCAGGGCCAGGCCGATGGTGTCGCCGTCCGGGTCGTCCCAGTCGAGCGGCGCCTTCAGCGTGGCGCACTCCCATTGGCCCCGGGCGCCCGGCAACGGCGAGGGCGGCGCACCGCCGCCCTGGGCCTCGTCGGGTGCGGGGCAGGCCGTCCAGTCCAGCTGCTGCCGCGTCAGGTCCTGGCCCGGGCCGTCCTCCTCGGCACAACCCGCCAGCAGCGCGGGCAGCAGGAGGGCACAGGAGGACAGGGCGGCGGCGCGCAGCCGGAGGGGACGGGGCATGTCCCCATCCTGCGGTCGCCCGCCGCGGGGCGCGCGAGGCGCGGGCCGTCCGAGGGAAACCCGCGGTCGGCCGGCGTCTCAGCCGGTCACAGCGCCGCTTTGCGCGTGAGGTGGTTGAAGGCGAGCCAGCCCGGCAGCACCGGAAGCCACAGCGTCAGCAGCCGGAAGAGCAGCACGGCGGGCGCGGCGACCTCCTTGGGCAGGCCGACCGCGATCAGACCGACGGTCAGCGTGGCCTCCACGGCGCCCACACCGCCCGGCGTCGGCGCGGCGGACCCGAGGGCGTTGCCCGCGAGGAAGACGACGGCGACGCTGGCGAGGCTGACCGAGGTCGACTCGTCGCCGAACGCCCGGATCGAGGCGTCCAGGCACATCACGAAGCAGGCGGTCAGCAGCAGCATGCCGCCGATGCCGGTGATCAGCTTCTGAGGGCGCTGGAGCACGTCGAGCATGCGCGGCACGACGCCCGCGAACAGCGACCGCACGCGCGTCACGACGAACTTCCGCAGGAACGGCACCGAGGTCACCACGAGCACCAGCACCGCGACCGTCAGCAGACCGCCGATGACCGTGCGGGACGGCGACAGCGAGGGCGTCTTCTCGGTACCTGTCAGATAGCCGAACGCCAGCAGCATCAGGATGTGGCAGCCGAGCCCGAACAGCTGCGACGCGCCGACGCTCGCCACCGCGAGCCCCGGGCGCACCCCCGCGCGCTGGAGGAAGCGGGTGTTCAGCGCGACGCCGCCGACCGCGGCCGGGGCGACGATCTTCACGAAGGACCCCGCGACCTGGGCCGCCACGGTGCGCGGGAACGGCACCCGCTCCGGCACGAACCCGAGCAGCGCCATCGCCGCCGCGACGTAGCTCAGCGCCGAGAACAGCACCGCCGCGGCCACCCAGCCCCACTCCGCGTTGGAGATCAGCGGGCCGAACTCGATGTGGGTGAGCTGCGTCAGCAGGAAGTACGCGCCGATCGCGCCGGCGATCAGGCTGATCAGGGTGCGCGGACGCACCCGCTCCAGCCGGGCCGGCTCGACCGGGGCCTGCGGCCTGATCCGCAGCACCTCCTGCCGGATCTGGCTGAGCAGATCCTCCTCGCGGGCCTCGTCGAGCGCCTCGTCGATGGCCCGCTTCTCGGCCCGCTGTTCCGCCCGCACGGCCTTCTTGCCGGCCTTGTCGAGCGTGACGGGGCCGGAGTCGTCGGCGTCGTGCGCGCGCGCCGGGCGGGACTGGCGGGAGGCCTCCAGGACCGCCTCGCGTTCCCGCTCGGCCCGCTCGCGGGCGAGCCGGCGCAGCGTAGCGCGCGTGGAGCGGCTCAGCGCGATCGGCTGGAGCATCGGCAGGCAGTCCGCCACGGCGTCGGGGCCGAGGACGTTCAGCGCGGAGGTCACCGCGCGTTCGGCGCCCACCCGCAGTCCCAGCGTCACCAGCAGCTGGGAGACGTCCATGCGCAGCAGCAGGTCGCCGGCCGCGATCTCGCCTCCGCGCAGGTCGGTGAGGATCACCGTGCCGGAACGATCCACCAGGATGGCGTCGCCCACCAGCCTGCGGTGCGCGATACGGCGGGACTGGAGCGCCTTCACCTGGCGCCAGGTGTCCCGCAGCAGCTCGTCGGTGATCTCGTCGTCGGCCAGCGAGTCCAGCGAGCGCCCGCCGGTGTGCTCGTAGACGAGCATCACCGCGTCGGGGCCCAGCTCCGACGTGGCGATCAGCTTGGGCGCGTTGGCGCCGGCCGCGATCGCGGCGTAGGCCAGCAGCGCCTCCTGCTCCAGCGCCTGGCGCAGCGACTGGAGGCTCCTGCGGGTGGCGAAGCCGCGCAGCGCCAGGTTGCGCCACGCGCGGTAGAAGAACCCCTGCGCCTGCTGCTCGCGGTCGACTACGGTGACGTCCAGCGGCGCGCCGTCCTCCAGGGTGACGAAGTAGCGCCGCCCCCGGTCGCCGCCCTCGGCGGTGTCGGCGGCCTCCTCGCGCGACGCGGTCACCGGGCGGAAGCCGACCGTCCGGAGCCCTGCCATCAGCGTGCGGCCGGTGGGCCGGACGTTGGGCGAGCCGACCGCGTACAGCGTGCCGTAGGCGACGGTCCAGCCGATCAGCACGGTGAGGATGATCGAGAACGGGGTGGTGTACCCGGTGACCAGCATCGAGAAGGCGTCGAGCAGCAGCACCACCCACAGCACCGCCCGCCACCGTGGTCTGCGGGACATGCCGACGGCGGTCATGTACGCGATGACAGGGGCGAGGTAGCCGTGCACCGGGTCGGTGAGGGCGTGGATGTCGCCCGGGGAGGGCTGGGTGAGGGCGTCCTGGATCGAGTCGGGGGCGGCCCGCGCGACCCACAGGTCGGTGGCGAGGGTCACCCCGTGCGCGAGCACGGCGGCGAGCACACCGTCGGCGATCCGCAGCCCGTCCCGTTTGATCAGACGCTCGATCGCGAAGGCGACCGGAACCAGCAGGATGGCGATGCTGGACGCCAGGCCCGCGATCTTGATGAGCAGGTCGGGCGCCTGCCCGGTGCCCTTGTTGATGTCCTGTTCGAGCCCCGAGGTCGTGCCGTGCGCGAACGCGGCGATCGCCAGCAGCACCACGACCGCCAGCACGCCGCCCACCAGCCGCATGAGGTCGGACGGGCGGTGCACGCGCGCGGGGAGCAGCGGTTCGTCGCCCTCCACCTCGTCGATGTGAGCGACGTCCCGGTGCGCGCCGCCGGGCCCTGCCGCGCCGTCCGGCTCTTCCCCGGTGCCCGGCTCGTGAGCGGTGTCCGGGCGCGACGAGGCGTCAGGGGTGCCCTCCGTGTCCTCGGGGTGCGCACCCTGCTGCTTCATCGTCTCTTCTCGATCTCGTATCACCGGTCACCGCCCGCACGATGGTGGCATGCCGTACCGCCACAAGGGGGCATCAGGGTCCACAAGCGGGGCGGCACAGTCTGCCCGAAGCGCTGCTCCGGGGCGAGTCGCCCGCGCGAGTCCGCGGACGCGCCGCGTTGTCGGTGGGGTGGGGCAGGATGGTCCAAATGAGCCAGGAGAGTCTTCCGTCCGACGGCGGTCCGGAGCCCCCGGACGCCCTGCCCGAGTACGCCGAGCGGGTCCTGGAGGTGGCCGAGCTGATCCCGCCGGGCCGCGTCATGACGTACGGGGACGTGGCCGAGTGGCTGGGGGAGGGCGGGCCCCGTCAGGTGGGGCGTGTGATGGCGCTCTACGGCGGGGCCGTCCCCTGGTGGCGCGTGGTCCGCGCGGACGGCGTGCTGCTGCCGGGCCACGAGCTGCGCGCCCTCGGCCACTACCGCGCGGAGGGCACACCGCTGCGGGAGGCGGGCCGGGCGGCTCAGGGCCATGTGCCACGCCTCGACATGAGACGCGCGCGGTGGGACGGCGGCGCTGGCACCGGGGGTCACACCTGACAGCTTCCGCCATCCCCGCCGCCGCCGTGTGACGTGTGATCCTTCAGGGGGACATGAGGCACATCCACGGCATGACGTACGTTCGTGAGTCGAGGGATGCGGGTGCCAGGAGTGACGGGAGGGAAGAAGCGGAAACCCTGCTTCCGCTCCGGCCCCCGGCGTAGCGTCGGCTGCGCGTGGCCCCCTCACCCCCCGACCACCGCCCCGCACACGCGGCGCGACGCCCCACAGCACACCCACCAGGACCGGCGAACCACGTGAGCTCCTCTTCCTCCACCAGCGGCCTGTCGCACCCCCCGGTGCGGCGGGGGAGCCGTGGCGCCTACCGACTGGTGCGTACCCCGCCGGCCCGTGTGGATCCCCCTTCACTGGACGCCGCCCAGCGTTCCGTGGTTGACCACGGCTTCGGACCGCTGCTCGTCCTCGCCGGTCCGGGCACCGGCAAGACCACCACGCTCGTCGAGTCCGTGGCCGCCCGCATCGCCCGCGGCGGCGACCCCGAGCGCATCCTGGTCCTCACCTTCAGCCGCAAGGCCGCCGTCGAGCTGCGCGACCGCCTGGCGCTGCGCATCGGCGCCGCCCGCGCCCCGCAGGCGACGACCTTCCACTCCTTCTGTTACGCCCTGGTCCGCGCCCACCAGGACAGCGACCTGTTCGTGGAACCCCTGCGGCTGCTGTCCGGACCCGAGCAGGACGTCACCGTGCGCGAGCTGCTCGCCGGCCAGGTGGACCTGGAACGGCACGGACTGTCCCACGTGCGCTGGCCCGACGAACTGCGCGCCTGCCTGACCACCCGCGGCTTCGCCGACGAGGTCCGCGCCGTGCTCGCCCGCAGCCGCGAGCTCGGGCTCGGCCCCGGCGCCCTGGACGCCTTCGCCCGCCGCATCGGCCGCCCCGACTGGCGGGCCGCCTCCGCCTTCCTCGCCGAGTACCTCGACGTCCTGGACCTCCAGGGCGTCGTCGACTACGCCGAGCTCGTCCACCGCGCGGTGCTCCTCGCCCGGCGGCCCGAGACCGCCGGGCAGCTCGCCGACCGCTACGACGCCGTCTACGTCGACGAGTACCAGGACACCGACCCCGCCCAGGTGCGGCTGCTGCACGCCCTGGCGTCCGGCGGACGCACCCTCGTCGCCTTCGGCGACCCCGACCAGTCGATCTACGCGTTCCGGGGCGCCGACGTCGGCGGCATACTGGAGTTCCCGTACGCCTTCCCGCGCGCGGACGGCCGCCCCGCGCCCGTCCAGGTGCTGCGCACCTCCCGGCGCTCCGGCGCCGCGCTGCTGGAGGCCACCCGGCTGATCACCCGGCGCATGCCGCTGCCCCGGCTGCCCGCCGAGAAGGTCCGCCTGCACCGTGAGCCGACGCCCGTGCGCGAGGGGGGCCGGGTCGAGGTGTACACCTACCCGACGGCCGGCACCGAGCTGGACAACATCGCCGACATCCTGCGCCGCGCCCACCTGGAGGACGGCGTCCCCTGGAACGACATGGCGGTCCTGGTCCGCGCGGGCGCCCGCACCCTGCCGACGGTCCGCCGCGCCCTCACGTCCGCGGGCGTCCCCGTCGACGTCGACGGCGACGACCTGCCCCTGCGCCACGAACCGGCCGTCGCCCCCCTCCTGACCGCACTGCGCGCGGTGGCGAGGGCGGAGGAGGCCGACCGCGCGGGCGCGACGGAGGCGCGGGGCGTGCGCGGTGCGCAGGGCGCCGGGGGCGGGGTGGATGCCGACGCGGGCGAATCGGGCGTCGGTTCCGGTGAGGCGCTCGCCGGTTCGGATGAGGCGGCCCCCGCTTCGGGCGAGGCGGTCGCCGGGGACGCGGCGGGCGATGCGGGCGCCGGGGGCGCGGTGGATGCCGGCGCGGGCGGGACGGAGGCCAGTACCGGCGAGGCGGGCCCCGGTCCCGGCCATGCGGGCACCGACAGCGGGCCGGACTCCGGCCAGGGCGGGCCTGCGCCCGACGGCGACGAACCCTGCTGGCTCGACACCGAGACCGCTCTCACCCTGCTCACCTCCCCCCTCGCCGGTATGGACGCCGCCGATCTGCGGCGGCTCGGGCGGGCGTTGCGTGAGGAGGAGCGGGCGGCCGGCAACCCCCTGCCGCCGCCCTCCGACGAGCTGCTCGCCCGCGCGCTGGCCGAGCCCGAGCGGCTCGCCGTGCACGACCCCGGCTACGCGCGTGGTGCGCAACGGCTCGGCGCCCTGCTGCGCCGGGCCCGCGAGCGCCTGGCCGGCGGCGGCACGGCCGAGGAGGCCCTCTGGGAGCTGTGGGACGGCACCCCGTGGCCGCAGCGCCTGGAGCGGGCCGCCCGTCGTGGCGGCGCGGCCGGCCGTAACGCCGACCGCGATCTCGACGCCGTGTGCGCGCTGTTCGCCACCGCCGCCCGCGCCGAGGAGCGCACCGGAGGCCGGGGCGCCCTGAACTTCCTCGAGGAGATCGAGGCCGAGGACATCGCCGCCGACACCCTCACCCGCCGCGCCGCGCGCCCCGACGCCGTACGTCTGATGACCGCGCACCGCTCCAAGGGCCTGGAGTGGGGTCTCGTCGTCGTGGCCGGCGTCCAGGAGGGCCTGTGGCCCGACCTGCGCCGCCGCGGCTCCCTGCTGGAGGCCGACCGCATCGGCCGCGACGGACTCGCCGAACCCCTCACCCCCGGCGCGCTGCTCTCCGAGGAGCGCCGCCTGTTCTACGTCGCCGCCACGCGCGCGCGTGACCGCCTCGTCGTGACGGCCGTGAAGGCGCCGTCCGACGACGGCGACCAGCCCTCCCGCTTCCTCACCGAACTCGGCGTCGACCCCCGGGACGTCACCGGACGCCCGCGCCGCCCGCTGTCCGTCGCCGCGCTCGTCGCCGAACTGCGTGCCACCACCGTCGACCCCCGCGTCTCCGACGCCCTGCGCGAGGCCGCCGCCCGGCGGCTGGCCCGGCTCGCCGCGCTCGCCGACGAGGACGGCCGCCCCCTGGTGCCGTCCGCGCACCCCTACCGCTGGTGGGGCATGTACGAACCGACGCACAGCAAGGTGCCGCTGCGCGACCGCGACCAGCCCGTGGTGCTCTCCGGCAGCGCCCTCGACCAGCTCGCCAACACCTGCGCCCTCCAGTGGTTCCTGGGCCGCGAGGTGAAGGCCGACGCGCCCGCCACCGCGGCCCAGGGCTTCGGCAACGTCGTCCACGTCCTCGCCGACGAGGTCGCCTCGGGGCACACCCCCGCCGACCTCGACGTCCTCATGGAGCGCCTCGACTCCGTGTGGAACGCGCTCGCCTTCGACGCGCCCTGGAAGTCCGTCCAGGAGAAGGAGAACGCGCGCGTGGCGCTCGAACGCTTCCTGAAGTGGCACGTCATGGACCGCACCGGACGCACCCCGGTGGCCAGCGAGCACGATTTCGACGTCACCCTGGAGTCCGGCGACTACCAGGTCCGCATCCGGGGTCAGATGGACCGCGTCGAGGCCGACGGCGAGGGCCGCGCCTACGTCGTCGACTTCAAGACCGGCAAGCAGGCGCCCAGCTCCAAGGAGGTGGAACGCCACCCCCAGCTCGCCGTGTACCAGCTCGCCGTCCGCGAGGGCGCCGTCGACGAGGTCTTCGACGGCGTGCGCCCCGAGCCGGGCGGCGCCGAGCTCGTCCAGCTGCGGCAGGGGGCCGCCAAGCGGGACGGCGGCGAGACCCTGCCCAAGGTTCAGGCGCAGGAGCCGCTGGAGGGCGAGTGGGTCGGCGACCTGCTGGCCACCGCCGCCGGCAAGGTCCTCGACGAGCGGTTCACCCCGACCGCGGGCCAGCACTGCGCGCACTGCGCGTTCCGCGCGTCGTGCAGCGCCCGCCCCGAGGGCCGCCACGTCGTCGAGTGAGCGTGTCGGGTGAAGCGCGCGTCGGGTGAAGTGCCTCGGGGGACGTGCGTCCGGTGAAGTGCCTCGGGTGTGCGTCCGGTGCAGTTCGCGTGACGTGTCGCAAGCGCGCGTGACGTATCGCACCACCCCCGCCGACCTGCGCTTCTTCCCCGCCGACGGGCTCGGTGGGCCCGCGTTGTCAGCGGTCGCCGCTAGATTCTCGGTGTGCCCGCCCATATCACCGATCCCAACCAGCTCAAGGAGCTGCTCGGGATCCCGTTCACCCCGGAGCAGACGGCCTGCATCACCGCGCCGCCCGCCCCGCAGGTGATCGTGGCCGGAGCGGGCTCCGGCAAGACGACGGTGATGGCGGCCCGCGTGGTCTGGCTGGTCGGCACCGGCCAGGTCGCCCCCGAGCAGGTCCTCGGCCTCACCTTCACCAACAAGGCCGCCGGTGAACTCGCCGAACGCGTCCGCGCGGCCCTGGTCAAGGCCGGCGTCACCGACCCCGACCCCCTTGACCCGGACGACCCCCCGGGCGAGCCGGTCATCTCCACGTACCACGCCTTCGCGGGCCGGCTGCTCACCGACCACGGGCTGCGCATCGGCCTCGAACCGACGTCCCGGCTGCTCGCCGACGCCACCCGCTACCAGCTCGCCGCGCGCGTGCTGCGCGAGGCGCCCGGCCTCTACCCGGCCCTCACCCGCTCCTTCCCCGACCTGGTGGGCGACCTCCTCGCCCTCGACGCCGAGCTGTCCGAGCACCTGGTGCGCCCCGAGGACCTGCGCGCCCACGACGCCGGACTGCTGCGCGCCCTGGAGAACGCCAAGCTCAGCAACGCCGACCTGCGCAAGGTCCCCGAGGCCGCCGCCGCCCGCCGTGAACTCGCCGAACTGGTGCTGCGCTACCGGGCCGCCAAGCGCGAACGCGACCTGCTCGACTTCGGCGACCAGATCGCGCTGTCCGCCCGGCTCGCCACCCTGCCCGAGGTCGGCCGCCTGCTGCGCGACGAGTTCCGGGTGGTGCTCCTCGACGAGTACCAGGACACCTCGGTCGCCCAGCGCGTCCTCCTCGCCGGCCTCTTCGGCGGCGGCACGGGCCACCCGGTGACCGCCGTCGGCGACCCCTGCCAGGCGATCTACGGCTGGCGCGGCGCCTCCGTCGCCAACCTCGACGACTTCCCCGAGCACTTCCCGCACGCCGACGGCCGCCCCGCCACCCGCCAGTCGCTCAGCGAGAACCGCCGCAGCGGCGGCCGGCTGCTCGACCTCGCCAACGGCCTCGCCGAACCGCTGCGCGCCCTGCACGCGGGCGTGGAGGCCCTCCGCCCGGCCCCCGGCGCCGAGCGCGACGGTGTCGTCCGCTGCGCCCTGCTGCGCACCCACGCCGAGGAGATCGACTGGCTCGCCGACTCGGTCGCGCACCTGGTGAACACCGGCAAGGCCCCCGGCGAGATCGCCGTCCTGTGCCGCACGGCCACGGACTTCGCGGACATCCAGGCCGCCCTGGTCGCCCGTGACGTGCCCGTCGAGGTCGTCGGCCTGTCCGGGCTGCTGCACCTGCCGGAGATCGCCGACCTGGTCGCCGTCTGCGAGGTCCTCCAGGACCCCGGCGCCAACGCCTCCCTCGTCCGGCTGCTGACCGGCCCGCGCTGGCGGATCGGCCCCCGCGACCTCGCCCTGCTCGGCCGCCGCGCGCGCCGGCTGGTGACCCACGCGCGCGTGGACGGCGACGACGACCCCGACCGGCGGCTCGCCGAGGCCGTCGAGGGCGTCGACCCCGCCGAGGTGATCTCGCTCGCCGACGCCCTCGACACGTTCCTGGAGAGCCCCCTGGAGGGCGGCGGGGACGACGACGGACTGCCCTTCTCGCCCGACGCGCGCGTTCGCTTCGCGCGCCTCGCCGCCGAGCTGCGCGACCTGCGCCGCTCCCTCGCCGACCCGCTGATGGACGTACTGCACCGGGTGCTCGCCGTCACCGGCCTCGAGGTCGAGCTGTCCGCCTCCCCGCACGCGCTGGCCGCCCGGCGCAGGGAGACCCTGTCCAACTTCCTCGACGTCGCCGCGTCCTTCGCCGCCGGCGACAACGAGGCCACCCTGCTCGCCTTCCTCGGCTTCCTGCGCACCGCCGCCCAGTACGAGAAGGGCCTGGACAACGCGCTGCCGGGCGGCGAGAACACCGTCAAGGTGCTCACCGCCCACAAGTCCAAGGGCCTGGAGTGGGACGTCGTCGCCGTCCCCGGCCTTGTCACCGGCGCCTTCCCGAGCGACCGGGGCCGCGAGAAGTGGACCGCCCAGGGCAAGGTGCTGCCGCACGCGCTGCGCGGCGACGCCGACACCCTTCCCGACGTGCCGTCCTGGGACTCCCGGGGCCTGAAGGCCTTCCACGAGGCCATGAAGGACCACCAGCACACCGAGGAGCTACGCCTCGGCTACGTCACCTTCACGCGCCCCAGGTCCCTGCTGCTCGGCTCCGGCCACTGGTGGGGTCCCAGCCAGAAGAAGCCGCGCGGCCCCTCCGAGTTCCTGTTCGCCCTCCACGACCACTGCGCCGCCGGGTACGGCGAGATCGAGGCGTGGGCGGACGAGCCCGCCGAGGACGAGGAGAACCCGGCGCTGCGGCAGGCCGGCGACGTCCAGGCGTGGCCGCTGCCCCTGGACGACGCGGCCCTCGCCCGGCGCCGCGCCGCCGCCGCGACCGTCCTCGCCCACCTCGACCGGATCGCCGCCGACCCGTACGGCACGGCGGCCGTCCACGACCCGGACGTCCACGACGACCCGGACTGGCCGCCCCCGCCGGACGACGACGAGCCGTACCCGGAGGACATCGCCCCTACCGACTGGGACGCGCTGCCCGCCGAGCGCCCCGTCGTTCCGCACCAGGCGACCGCCCCGGACGAGCCCGCACGCCCCCGCCCGGACCGCCCCGTGCCGGCCGAGGCGCGCCTCACCCCTGAGGAGGCCCGCACCGTCGCCTCCTGGGACCGCGACCTGGACGCCCTCACCGGGGAGCTGCTGCGCGCCCGCGACACCGTCACCGAGGTCCCGCTGCCCGCCTCCCTCACCGCGTCCCAGCTGTTGAGGCTCGCCGCCGACCCCGACGGCTTCGCGCGGGAGCTGGCCCGCCCCATGCCGCGTCCGCCCCAGCCCGCGGCGCGTCGGGGCACCCGCTTCCACGCGTGGGTCGAGGCGCGCTTCGAGGAGCTCACCCTGCCCCTGCTCGACCCCGACGAGCTGCCCGGCGGCGACGCCGAGATCGCCGACGAGCAGGATCTGGAGTCGCTCAAGGAGGCGTTCGAGCGCACCGAGTACGCCCAGCGCACGCCCTTCCGCGTGGAGGCGCCGTTCCAGCTGTCGATCGCCGGCCGTGTCGTCCGGGGCCGCATCGACGCCGTGTACCGGCACGAGGACGCCGAAGACGGCGAGGACGGCGACGCGGTCACGTACGAGATCGTCGACTGGAAGACCGGCCGGGGCCGCACCGCCGACCCGCTCCAGCTGGCCGTCTACCGGCTCGCCTGGGCCGAGCAGCAGGGCGTCCCCCTGGAGTCCGTCACCGCCGCGTTCCTGTACGTCCGCACCGGCGAGGTGGTCCGGCCCGAGCGGCTCCCCGGCCGGGCCGAGCTGGAGCGCCTGCTGCTGGACGATCCGGACGGTGGGACACCGCGTGCCCCGGACGGTAGGACACCGCACGCCGGACGGTGACAGACCGCACGCCGCACGGTGAGATACCGCACTCCGAGGACACCCCCGCGGGCGGATAGGCTCGTCACCATGAGCCAGCACGTTGACAATGCCGTCGACGCCGTCCGGACGTACATCGCAGACCACCGCACGGCGTTCCTCGACGACCTGTCCGCGTGGCTCCGCATCCCGTCCGTCTCGGCCCAGCCCGATCACGCCCCCGACGTGCGCCGCAGCGCCGACTGGCTCGTCGCCGCCCTGAAGGACACCGGCTTCCCCGCCGCCGAGGTCTGGGACACCCCGGGCGCCCCGGCGGTCTACGCCGAATGGCCCAGCGCGGACCCCGGAGCGCCGACCGTCCTCGTGTACGGCCACCACGACGTGCAGCCCGCCGCGCGCGAGGACGGCTGGAACAGCGACCCGTTCGAGCCGGTCGTCCGGGACGGCCGCCTCTACGCGCGCGGCGCCGCCGACGACAAGGGCCAGGTCTTCTTCCACACCCTGGGCCTGCGCGCCCACCTCGCCGCCACCGGCCGCACCAGCCCCGCCGTCCACCTCAAGCTGCTGGTCGAGGGCGAGGAGGAGTCCGGCTCCCCGCACTTCCGGGCGCTCGTCGAACGGCACGCGGACCGGCTCGCCGCCGACGCCGTGATCGTCTCCGACACCGGCATGTGGTCCGAGGACACCCCGACCGTGTGCACCGGCATGCGCGGCCTCGCCGAGTGCGAGATCCGCCTGTACGGCCCCGACCAGGACATCCACTCCGGCTCCTTCGGCGGCGCGGTGCCCAACCCGGCCACCGCCGCCGCCCGGCTGGTCGCCGCGCTGCACGACGAGCGGGGCCGGGTGGCGATCCCCGGCTTCTACGACGGCGTGGTCGAGCTCACCGACCGCGAACGCGAGCTCTTCGCCCGGCTGCCCTTCGACGAGGAGCGGTGGCTGCGCACCGCCAAGTCGCACGGCACCGGTGGCGAGGCCGGCTACAGCACCCTGGAACGCGTCTGGGCGCGCCCCACCGCCGAGGTCAACGGCATCGGCGGCGGCTACCAGGGCCCCGGCAGCAAGACGGTCATCCCGTCGTCCGCGATGGTGAAGCTCTCCTTCCGGCTGGTCGCCGGCCAGGACCCCGCGCGCGTCCGGGACGCGGTCGCCGCCTGGGTGCCCGGCCGGCTGCCCGAGGGCGTCCGGCACGAGATCACCTTCAGCCCGGCCACCCGCCCCTGCCTCACCCCGCTCGACCACCCCGCCCTCCAGTCGGTGGTCCGCGCGATGGGCCGCGCCTTCGACAAACCCGTGCTGTTCACGCGCGAGGGAGGATCTGGTCCGGCCGCCGACCTCCAGGACGTCCTCGGCGCACCGGTGCTGTTCCTCGGGATCTCCGTCCCGTCCGACGGCTGGCACGCCCCCGACGAGAAGGTCGAGCTGGACCTGCTGCTCAAGGGCGCCGAGACCAGCGCCCACCTCTGGGGCGACCTCGCCGAGCACTGGCGGCACGCCCCCTGACCACCCACGCCGTCCGAAGCGGGCGCCCGCGCGCGGCACACTGGAAGAGCCGCGCCGCCGCGCCCCACGGACCCGGTCCCTGCCGCCCTCGTCCGCCAGACCACCCGCGACCCGATCCGTACCACCGGGGGAGTTGGAAGCACCCGTGACCACCAGGACCGACCACACCGCCGACCGGCCCATCTCGCTCACCGCCCCGAGCGGCATCGACCGCGCCGCCCACCACCGGCTCGACGAGGCATGGCTCGCGGCGGCGTGGAGCCACCCCTCGACCCGCTGCTTCGTGGTCTCCGGCGGCCAGGTCCTCATCGACGAGGCACCGGACGGGCGCACCGAACTCGTCATGACCCCGTCCTTCGAGGCCCCGCTCACCGAGGCCCACCGCTACTTCCTGGGCATCGACGAGGACGGCGTCAGCTACTTCGCCCTCCAGAAGGACTCCCTGCCCGGCCGCATGGACGACTCCGCCCGCCCCGCGGGCCTGCGCGAGGCCGGGCTGCTGCTGTCGCCCCGCGAGGCGGGCCTGATGGTGCACGCCGTCGCCCTGGAGAACTGGCAGCGGCTGCACCGCTTCTGTTCCCGCTGCGGCGAGCGCACCGTCATCGCCGCCGCCGGGCACATCCGCCGCTGCCCCGCCTGCGGTGCCGAGCACTACCCGCGCACCGACCCCGCCGTGATCATGGCGGTGATCGACGACAAGGACCGCATCCTGCTCGGCCGCCAGGTCCACTGGCCCGAGGGACGCTTCTCCACGCTCGCCGGGTTCGTCGAGCCGGGGGAGGCCATCGAGCAGTCGGTGCGCCGGGAGGTGCACGAGGAGGTCGGCATCGCCGTCGGCGAGGTCGAGTACGTCGCCAGCCAGCCCTGGCCGTTCCCCTCCAGCCTCATGCTCGGCTTCGTCGCCCACGCCACGTCCTTCGACATCACCGTGGACGGCGACGAGATCCACGAGGCCCGCTGGTTCTCCCGCGACGAACTGCGCGCCGCCTTCGACTCCGGCGAGGTCCTCCCGCCCTACGGCATCTCGATCGCCGCCCGGCTGATCGAACGCTGGTACGGCGAGGCCCTGCCCACCCGCAGCACCTTCTGAGCCGGGGGACCCGCACACGACGAAGCGGGGCGGCCGGTCCCGTGAGGGACGGCCGCCCCGCTTCGACGTGAAATGCGATGTGAGAGCGGGAGGCTCAGACGCCGATCTTCTGCTTCACCTGCGCGAGCGAGGGGTTGGTGAGCGTCGAGCCGTCGGGGAACAGCACGGTCGGCACGGTCTGTAGACTTCCCTCCTTACTTGTGGCGGCCAGGGAGGGCCGCCCCTGTCTTGGGGAGGGGCAAGGGTGAGCGACAAGCCCAGGGCGCTTGGCGTGGTCCGTCTGTCTGTAGGCAACGAGAACCAGACCGGCGAGGAAACGCAGCGGACCCGCATCAGTAAGCGGGCCGACGCGGAGGAAATGGAGCTGGTCGACTTTGCGGTCGACATCGACGTGTCGGCGTCCATCTCGCCGTGGGTGCGTCCGTCCCTGGGGGACTGGCTCAACAACAAGAAGGATCAGTTCGACCACATCATCATCCTGAAGATCGACCGCATCGCGCGGTCGGTCCGCCATCTCTCGGACATCATTGAGTGGTGCGAGGCGAACGGTAAGGGCCTCATCTCCTGCGAGGAGGGATTCGACCTCTCGAAGCCATGGGGCAAGACCATCGCCAAGATCCTGGCCGTGGTCGCAGAGGCCGAGTTGGACGCCATCAAGGCCCGCAACAAGGCTTCCCGGGAGACCATGCGAAAGACTGGTCGTTGGCCGGGTGGCCTTGTCCCGTTCGGACGCAGAGCGGTGAAGGGCGACGCAGGCTTCACCCTCGAACTCGACCCCGAGTACGGCCCGACGCTGATCGAGATGATCCGGCGCTTCATCGAGAAGCCGAGTTTCTCGGCCGTCGCCGACTGGCTGAACGAGCAAGGCGTGCCCACGGCTCAGGACATCGCTCGCATCCGCGCGGCGGCAGGCGAGAGCACAACTCGGCTGGCGGACCCGAAGCCTCGGGGCGCCAGATGGACGCCGACCACAGTGCAAGCCGTACTGGTCAGCCGGTCTCTGCTCGGGGAGTACGTACGCGCGAATGGCGCCGTGGTCCGCAATGACGACGGCACTCCCGTCATGCGGTCTGAGCCGGTGCTGAACGAGGAGGAGTGGGCGAAGCTGTCGGAAGCCGTCGCCTCGGTCAAGTACAAGAAGCAGAAGGGCTCTACGTCGCCGACGGTGGGCGTGACGTTCTGCATGCTGTGTGGCAGCTCCCTGTACTTCGTGAAGGGCGACCCGGCCAAGGGCAAGCGGGAGCGGTACCGCTGCCACGGAAACAAGAGCAAGGGCATTCAGGCATGCCCGAAGCAGAGGTTCTGGGCCGAGGACTTGTACCCCTGGCTGGAGTCGGCTCTGTTGGGAGAGATCGGCCACCTGGAACGGATGGAGTCGAAGACGACCATCGACGACAGCCGTGCGGCGAAGCTCGCCGTCATCGACGGCAAGATGAACCAGCTCCTGAAGGAACTCCAGCAGGACGAGATCAGCGCCGTCGCGTACGCCTCACAAGTCGCCAGCCTTGCCCAGGACCGAGAGAAGGTAACGAGCCAGGAGGGACCGAAGCCGGTGACCGTGTGGACCGGTACGGGCGAGAGCTACGCGGAGTGGTGGGTGCGGTCGAGCGTCGACGAGCGGCGGGAGTTTCTGAAGAAGCACAAGGTGAAGGCGCACTTCCGGCCCGATGCCCTTGCCATCGATCCCGGCGACCTCATCGAGAACATCCGGCAGCAGGGTGTCTCGTGGTGGGTCACCCCCGTGAAGGCTTCTCAAGTGCTCGCACCAATCACACCGGTCTCGCTGCCCGGAAAGCCGTACGAGAAGCCCACGACGCTTACGGGCGCCGAGTGGGAGATCGTCAGCCGCTGGGAGGATTTCGAGGCTGAACGCGCGGCGCAGCAAGCGAAAGCCGAAGAGGAAGCCAAGGGAGCAGGCGAGGCCGAGAAGGTTACGGCTCCCGTCTGATGCTGCCGAGCGAGCAAGGAAGGCCCCGACCATGGGGGCCTTCCCCGTTTCAGCATGATGTACGATGCCGGGCCAGGTCGCCGCCGTCGCTCCCGACTGCATGAGACCGAGTCCAGGCCCGAAGCTTTGGGCGCCCACCTGTGAAGCGCTGTGCCTTCTGCACGGCCACCCCCGCAAAGAAGGGAGACACATGTCCCGCCGCCCGGCGGGGCCGCTGGCGCACCCGTGTGCGCCTCACAGGAAGGAGCCGCAGCCAGTGGCCATCAGCTTCGGTCATGACCGCCCGTGGGGCGGAGTCTCCCAGCGCGAGTACCGGCGCATGGCGCAGGAACCCTGGCACCCGCTCGCCTACCGAGTGCACTTCGCTGCGCTGGGCTGGGCTGACCGCCAGGGTCATGCAGCCTTCGACCCTGGGAAGCTGGCCTCTCTGCTGGGCAAGGAGGGCAAGCCCCTGTCCGACCAGAGCACGACCAACGCGGTCAACCGCGCCAAGAGGTTTGGGCTCGTCTCGCCCCGGTCGGGTGCCGCTTGCCTGGTCCTGCCCTCTCACCTCTTCCAGAAGGGGGAGGGTGCACCGGTACCGTGCCGCGTCCATCAAGACCGGTGACCATACACCGCAGGTGTGGCCAGCACACGCCGTACGTGTAGCTACAGGGGCAGTGACCTGCGGAAAGGTTCGCGCGCTCTCTCTTCTGTTACCCCTCGCAGTTGCGGCCCCGCAGGGGCCGACAGAAAAAAGCGGCTTCGCGGCCCCCGGCAAGCAGAGCGGGGCGCGGCAGCGCCCCAAGAGAAGGCATCGGCGAAGTAGTAGGCAGCATGGGCGGCCGGATGGCCGCCACAGCCCGAAGCCTCTACGACAGTGCGGCCCAGCAGGGGCCGACAGGAGCAAGCCCAAGGGGGGCGCTGCCGCGCCCCACAGGCAAGGACGTAAGGCTTCGTTCTGTGCACTCCTTCGCCGTCGCCAAGGAGGCAGCGCAGGCCTTTGACCAGGCGTTACGCCTCGGCCGGCTGGAGTACAGGCCAGCCTGAAAGGCCCTGAAACCGTGGCAGGATTTGAGCCGGTAAGACACGGCGGTCGGGTAAGGCCCGGGTCATACCCCCCTTCGCCATTGCCTCTCCTCCGCCGTCGAGAGGCTGGCCAGCGGCCCGTGTCCCGTGGCAAGCGAACGGCTGTGCGCCAGCGTGAGCGGCTGACAGGCTGTGCCCCTGGCAGGCAGGCGAGAGCACAGCGGCAGGCAGGCAGACAGGCTCACAGCCTCTTGCCGTTGCGGACACGCGCAGCGCTGGCCAACACACGGCAGAGAGCACAGCCCGACCGCGGCCCAGCGTGACGAGTAACGGGCGTCTCGAAAACCAAGGTTTGTGAGACGAGACGGCAGGCGCCCCGGAAGGGGGCGCAGCGCTGTTCAAAACCCGTCTCGAAACTTCCGTCTCGGGCTTGACGTATTGAGACGAGTTCTGAGACAGTCCCGGCCGTGACGACGAACACGATCACCGGTCAGCTCATCGGATACGCCCGCGTCTCGACCGATGACCAGGAAGCGCAGTTGCAGCGCTACGCACTGACGGCCGCAGGGTGCGCCCGCATCTTCGAGGACAAGGCCAGCGGGAAGAACACCAACCGGCCAGAGCTCAGGGCCGCACTGGACTACGCCAGACCCGGCGACACCCTGTGCGTGTGGAAGCTGGACCGCTTCGCTCGGTCCCTCATCGACCTTGTGACCATGGTCGACACCCTTCGAGAGCGGGGCATCGGGTTCAAGGTGCTCACAGGCGCGCTGGCCAACATCGACCCCGGTACAGCTGACGGCCGTCTCATGCTTCAGGTGGTCGGAGCCATGGCGGAGTTCGAGCGCAGCCTCATCAAGGAGCGCACCCGCGCAGGACTCGACGCAGCCAAGGCGCAGGGGTGTACAGGCGGACGGCCGTCCGTCGTCGATGGGGACGTGCTCACCGTGGCCCGTGCCAGAAAGGCGAAGGGCGAGAGCGTGAGCGCCATCGCCAAGGCTCTCGGGATCTCCCGCGCCACTCTTTACCGCCACCTCGGCGAGGGCGCCTGAGACAGGCGTACACGGGTGCGTCCCGAACCAGGAAAGGTGGCCACGGTCCGCCGCCAGTGTCCGCTTGGACTTCCTTGGAGGCTTTCGCGACCGCAGCTCAGTTCTGGAGTGCAGTGGTCGCGAGCCGTGTCAGACCTGCGTGCAACACTGCGGTCCATGTCTCTCTCTGATCTCACTTTCGACCAGTGGCGATCCTTCGAATTGCCTACCGCACGCCGCGTCGCCGAGGAGGCCGCCGGCTTGGTTGACGGTCGGGTGACACTCGTTGAGACCACAGAGCACCTCGGTGCTCCGCTTCATCGCATCCGGATCGAGCGGAACGGACAGGAATTCGCTCTGATACCCGGAGGGCCGGTGTCCCTCGGCTTCGACCTGAACAGTTGGCAACCGACCCCGCAGCAGACTGCCGACTACGCCGAGAGCCTGGAGCAGGGCTTCGGCTACGGATCCGACCTGCGGGCCCACCTCGCGCAGGTGCTCAGCCCCCGCCGGAGCGTCGTCTTGGCCACTGTGCTCATGGCTGTGGAGGACGAGAACCTGACCGAGTTGCCTGCTGACATGCCGGCTGTTCTCGCGGCTCGTGGCCTGCGGATGCCGAGCCCCGACGAGTGGGAGCACGCTTGTGGAGCTGGGGCAGAAACCCTGTTTCGGTGGGGGAACGACTGCCCCCTCGACCGCATCCCCTACGGGGACCGCACGGGCCCGCAGAACCAGCTGAACGCCTTCGGCCTGCGCATCGCCTACGACACCTACCGCACGGAGTTGACGAGCGACGTTACAGCGGTCCACGGCGGAGACGGTGGCGAGTCGGTGTGCGGCGGCTACGGCCACATGCTGGCATGGCTGCCCCTGGCCACCGCCAATCGCAACCCATCCATGGTCGAGTTCGTGTATGGCCCGGATGGTGAGGACCTTTGCGAGGACTTCTCTACTCGGCCTGTGCTCGCGCTCTGAACCTGCGGCATTGCTACCACGCGCTCAGAGGTTCTGTCGGTGACGGCCACCAGGTGGAGCGCTCAGTCTCTCTGCGCCCTGTGCAGGGCGCGTTCAGGAGGGCCTCGCATCTACAGCGGTGGTTGCCGGGGGCGGGCCTTGGTCCTGCCGCTGCGGTCTCCCCGGGGCACACAAAACCCCCGATCAGCGTCAGGCCGGTCGGGGGCTGCGTCTCGCAAGGGTCAGACGCCGAGTGCCTGCTTCACCTGGGCAAGGCTCGGGTTCGTCATCACGACCTCGGTGCCGCCACTGGAGGGAACTACCTGAACAGTGGGCACCGTCTGGTTGCCGCCGTTCGCCTTCTCCACGAAGGCCGCCGACTCGGGGTCCTGCTCGATGTTGATCTCGGTGTACGCGATGCCCTCACGGTCCAGCTGGCTCTTCAGCCGGCGGCAGTAGCCGCACCACGTGGTGCTGTACATCGTCACAGTGCCCTGCATGCCTCTCGCGCTCCTTCGGCGGCTCGGGGAACTCCTCGGTCTCCCGGGGAACGTACTTGAAAGCGCAGGCATTCCCGCCGCCGCCCCGGCCCCATGACCGGTCCCGTGACGCTTGTCGCATTCGTACGACCGCAGGCCCTTCCCTGTGGACAACCGGCTCACCTGTCCCGGGCGACCTGGCAGCATGGCGGTGTGACAGCAGCAACGCACTCCACCCTCTTCCCGCGGGTACCGGACTCGGCCGACGCGGTGCTCGAAGGTCTCGACCCCGAGCAGCGCGCCGTCGCCACCGCGCTGCACGGACCGGTGTGCGTGCTGGCGGGCGCCGGCACCGGCAAGACCAGGGCCATCACCCACCGCATCGCCTACGGGGTGCGCGCCGGCATCCTCCAGCCCTCCAGCGTCCTCGCCGTCACGTTCACCAACCGCGCGGCGGGGGAGATGCGCGGCCGGCTGCGCCAGCTCGGCGCGGTGGGCGTCCAGGCGCGGACGTTCCACTCCGCGGCCCTGCGCCAGCTCCAGTACTTCTGGCCCAAGGCGGTCGGCGGGTCCCTGCCCCGGCTGGTGGACCGCAAGATCCAGCTGGTCGCCGACGCGGCCGCCGCCTGCCGGATCCGCCTCGACCGGGGGGAGCTGCGGGACGTCACCGCCGAGATCGAGTGGTCCAAGGTCACCCAGACCGTCCCCGCCGACTACACGGCCGCGGCCGCCAAGTCCGGCCGGGAGGCGCCCCGCGACCCCGCGGAGATCGCCCAGCTGTACGCCGCCTACGAGGACCTCAAGCGCGAGCGGTCCGTCATCGACTTCGAGGACGTCCTGCTGCTCACGGTCGCCGTCCTCCAGGACCGGCACGACATCGCCGAGCAGGTGAGGGCCCAGTACCAGCACTTCGTCGTCGACGAGTACCAGGACGTCAGCCCCCTCCAGCAGCGCCTGCTGGAGCTGTGGCTCGGCGACCGGGAGAACCTGTGCGTGGTCGGCGACGCCAGCCAGACCATCTACTCCTTCACCGGCGCGACCCCGGACCACCTGCTCGACTTCCGCGTCCGCCACCCGGGCGCCACCGTCGTCAAGCTCGTCCGTGACTACCGCTCGACCCCTCAGGTGGTCCGCCTGGCCAACGGGCTGCTCGCCCAGGCGAAGGGCCGCGCCGCCGACCACCGCCTCGAGCTGGTCTCCCAGCGCCCCGCCGGACCCGAGCCGGTCTTCACCGAGTACACCGACGAGCCCGCCGAGGCCGAGGGCGCCGCCCGCCGCATCCGCGAGCTGATCGCCTCGGGCGTCCCGGCGAGCGAGATCGCCGTCCTGTTCCGCACCAACTCCCAGTCCGAGACCTACGAGCAGGCCCTCGCCGACGCCGGCGTGCCCTACCAGCTGCGCGGGGCCGAGCGGTTCTTCGACCGCCCCGAGGTGCGCAACGCGATCAACGCCCTGCGCGCCGCGGCCCGCTTCGGCGGCAACGACTCCCTCCTCGACGACGCCCCCGACCTGCCCTCCCAGGTGCGCGCCGTGCTCTCCGGCAAGGGCTGGACGCCCCAGCCGCCCGCCGGGTCGGGCGCGGTCCGGGAAAGCTGGGAATCCCTGGCCGCCCTGGTGCACCTCGCCCAGGACTTCGCCGCCGCCCGGGCCGGCGCCACGCTCGCCGACCTCGTCGTCGAACTCGACGAGCGGGCCGGCGCCCAGCACGCCCCCACCGTCCAGGGCGTCACGCTCGCCTCGCTGCACGCCGCCAAGGGCCTCGAGTGGGACGTCGTCTTCCTGGTCGGCGTCGCCGAGGGCATGATGCCGATCACCTACGCGAAGACGGACGAGCAGATCGAGGAGGAACGCCGCCTCCTCTACGTCGGGGTCACCCGCGCCCGCGAGCACCTCCACCTCTCCTGGGCGCTCTCCCGCTCACCGGGCGGCCGTCCCAACCGGCGCCCCAGCCGCTTCCTGACGGGACTGCGCCCCGGCTCGCAGGCCGGCGCGGGGCGCGCGGGCGCGGCCGGCGCGGGAGGAGTCGAGCGCGGCTCATGGACGGCGGCGGCCCCGGCGGTCCCCGAGCAGGCGCCGCGCCGCCGGCAGCGCACGCCCGCCCGCTGCCGCGTCTGCGGCCGCACGCTGACCGACGGCGGCGAGATGAAGCTGATGCGCTGCGAGGACTGCCCCTCCGACATGGACGAGGGGCTGTACGAGAGGCTGCGTGACTGGCGCGGTGAGCAGGCGCGGCGCAGCGGTCAGCCGGCCTTCTGCGTCTTCACCGACAAGACGCTGATCGCCATCGCCGAGGCGGTCCCCGACGACGAGCACGAACTGGCCCGCATCCCCGGGGTGGGCATGCGCAAGCTGCGCCGCTACGGGTCCGATGTGCTGGCCCTCTGCGCGGGCCGGGACCCCGCCGACGGACAAGATCAGGACTGACGCGAACTCGTCGGAAAAATAGTTTGCGCATGCCCCGGGAATCCCCATAGGTTCTTAGCCACGGGGACAGCGGCCTTCTCGGAGGCCCTGATTCCGTGTTGTACTTGCATATCCGCGGACCGGTTCGCCCGGTCCCCCAGACGCCGAGAGGAGGCGAGTCCAGTGATCAGCATCAACACCAGCACCAGCGTCAAACTGACCGATCGCCCGGCCGTCTCCCTGTGCATTCTCGGCGCCTCGAACCAGGGCACCGGTCTGTCCGGCATTCGTGCCGTGCGTCCGGCGTCCTCCCTCGCTCCCGCGGGCATTGCCGTCCGTGAGCGCGATGAGCGACCGACCAAGGCACTGGAAGCAGTAGCGGCACAGGCGCAGGCCTATGCCTTTGCGGCGGCCGGTGCCGGATTCCGGAAGCAGACGACGCAGCACCACCAGATGTGGGCCTTCCGTGGGCCAGAACCCTGGAGTGATCCAGCCTGATGAGATCAGGCCGGCGCCTTCAGGGCCGCGGAACCCCATCCGGGATCCGCGGCCCTTCTGTTTGCCCCGAACGGGGAGACAGGACAAGGCGCCTCGGGACAAGAAAAGAACCCGGTACCAGCCGCACACCCGGCCGACCGGCCGGAAACGACCAGACGAGGAAGACCAGCCGTGCAACTCGAAGCGCACGCCCCGTCCGTACCGCCTTCCGACACGATCCCCAAGCCCGGCTCCACGGAGGACCCGACCTTGACTCCGCTCACCGCGCTCACCGCGCTCGACGACGCCATCGAGAACCTCGGCGTACCCGTCCCGTGCCGCTCCTACGACCCGGAGGTCTTCTTCGCCGAGTCGCCCGCGGACGTCGAGTACGCCAAGTCCCTCTGCCGTACCTGCCCGCTGGTCGAGGCCTGCCTCGCCGGCGCCAAGGAGCGGCGTGAGCCCTGGGGCGTCTGGGGTGGCGAGCTGTTCGTCCAGGGTGTGGTCGTCGCCCGCAAGCGGCCGCGTGGCCGCCCGCGCAAGAACCCGGTTTCGGCATGAACACCCGCGGAACGATCGACCGTCCCCTCACGCACGACCCCCAGAAGCAGGCCCCGATGACGCCGTCCACCCACGAGCCCGCAGGCTCCGCGACCGAAGACTTCACCACCAGCGGTGCGAACGACTCGCGCCAGAACAGGACCCGAGAGATGCAACTCATCCCAGAAGCCCTGGCTCGTGCGCATATGCACGACCGACTGCTGGAGGCGCAGCGGGAGAGGCAGGCCACCGGCCTGCTGACCGCGCGCCGCATGCAGCGCCGGGCCGAGCGCGCCTCGCGGCGCGCCCGCCGGGCGCTCGCCATGGCGGTCATGCAGTAGGGCACGCCGCCTGAAGCGACGGCCTCCCCGGCGGGAGGCCCCGATCTCCCCGCGGGGGCCGGACCGTGTGAACGGTGCGGTCCCCGCGGTGCGTTGACGGCGCGGCGGTCCCGGCGCGGAGTTATCGTCGCCGCGTGACCAGTCCTCACGACGGCGGCGGCGACGAGGGTTCCGCCACCGAGCCCGAGCCTCCGGCCTGCGCCCGCTGCGGTGTCCGCGCCGACGGCCCGCCGCCGACCTGGACCCTCTCCGTGGAGAACGGCGTCCGCCTGCACTACTGCGAGCGCTGCTCCCGCGAGAACCTGCGCGCGATCGAGGGGCGCCTCGACTCGCAGTGGTGGTGAACTCCGCCGCGCCTCACCCGCGCCCGGCCGCCCCGGCGGCGGTCAGGCCTGCGCCGCTTCCTCCTCCTCGCCCGGCTCCCCGGGGACGAACCCGGGGAGCCAGTCCTCCAGTTCCTCCCGCAGCCGCACCGTCGCGCCGAGCTGGCACAGCACCCCGATGGTGCTCAGCGTGACCCGGTGGATCAGCAGATAGGCGGGCGGCAGGTTGAGCTGCTTGGCCAACTGGTGGGCGGGCGACCGCACGTCCGCTATCCGGGCGGCCTGGCCGCGCATCCAGCCGCGGGTGAAGGTGAACGCCTCGGCCCGCGCCGGCTCGATGATCGGCGAGAGATAGTCGAGCACCGCGTCGGGGTCCAGCTCCACGGACTCCTTGACGAAGCCCTCCGCGCAGAGCATCTCGTAGACGGCCTCCGCCTCGCCGTCCAGCGTCATCCGCAGCGCCTCGCCGATGGGGGCGGGCAGCCCGCCGGGTAGCCGGTCGACCGTGCCGAAGTCCAGGACGCCCAGGCGCCAGTCGTCCTCGCCGCCGGGACCTCCCGGCAGCAGACGGAAGTTGCCCGGGTGCGGGTCCGCGTGCAGCAGGCCGGTGCGGGCGGGGCCGGAGAACAGGAAGCGGGCCAGCAGCTGCCCGGCACGGTCGCGCTGCGCCTCGGTGCCGTCCGCGATGACCTCCGACAGCGGCGTGCCGTCCATCCACTCGGTCACCAGCACCTGGTCGCTCTGGTGCACCACGTCGGGCACGACCACGTCCGGGTCGCCGGCGAACTCCGCGGCGTGCGCCCGCTGCGCCTGCGCCTCCAGGCCGTAGTCCAGCTCCTCGGAGACCCGGTCCTTGAGCTCCGTGATGAGCGGCTTGACGTCCATGCCGGGGACCAGCGGGCCCAGCAGCCGCGCGAACCGGCTGAGCTGGTTGAGGTCGGACAGCAGGGCCTCACCGGCGCCCGGGTACTGCACCTTGACCGCGACCTCGCGGCCGTCGTGCCACACCGCCCGGTGCACCTGGCCGATAGAGGCCGCCGCGGCCGGCTTGTCGTCGAACGACTGGAACAACTTCTGCCAGTCCTCGCCCAGCCGCTCCTTCAGCACCCCGTGCACGGTACGGGTCGGCATCGGCGGGGCGGCCTCCTGAAGCTTGGTCAGGGCGGCGCGGTAGGGTCCGGCGACCTCTTCGGGCAAGGCCGACTCGAAGACCGACAGGGCCTGCCCGAACTTCATGGCGCCGCCCTTGAGCTCGCCCAGCACCTTGAACAGCTGGTCGGCGGTGCGCTGCTGAAGCTCCCGGCCGACCAGCTCCGCGGACTCGCCCACGATCCGCTTGCCGAGTCCCCAGGTGGCCCGCCCGGCAAAGCCGAGCGGGAGCGCGGCCAGCTTGGCGGTGCGGGTGACCGCCTTGCGGGGAAGATCAGACATGCGCCCTCCAGGTCCTTGCCGGCCGCTCCGCGTCCGCCTGACGGCGTGACCCCTTCGACGGCCCGTGCCCGGCCATTGTCTCGTGCGACCCCCCGTCGGCGGAGGTGTGTTCTCCCTTACCTTTGTCCGGGCCTCCGTCATTCCCGTCCGGACCAGTGCCTGCGGCGCCGCACGGGCAGCGGCGATGCGGCACGACGGGCCGCGGCTGCCAGTGCAGCTGCGGCAGGGTCACCTCCCAGCGGGCGCCCGCGCTGGACGGAATCCGTCCGTCGAGGAAGGCCAGCGCGTGCGCGGCGGCCAGCCCCGCCACGGTCGCGGCCAGCGCGAGATCGCAGGCGCCCACCCTGCGCTGCCGGCCCGAGCGCCACTGGGCCACCAGCCGCGGCCACACCGGGTCCCGGTCGATCCGGTCCTCCTGGAGACAGCCCGCGCACGCCGTCTCGCCCGGCAGGACCAGCGGACCGACCACACCCGTGCCCTCCACCACCCCGGCATGGAGATGAGGGGTGCCCGACGCCAGGAGGGGCTCGGCGGACACCGGGTCCGGCGCGTGCACGGCGACGTCGTCTCGCGGGGCGAGCACCACCAGGGAGTGGCCGGTGGCGTCCTCGGCCAGGGGCGAGCGGGCGGCGCGGCGCGGCGGGCGGTCCGGC
>MUNG01000146.1 GCA_002154585.1 Streptomyces pseudogriseolus | reverse complement strand
CGGGGACGGGCGCGGGCGCGGGCGCGGGTACGAGTACGGGCGCGGGCTCGGGCGCCGGTGCGGGCGGGGAGGCGAGTGCGGCCACGCCGCCGGTGACGCCGCGCCGGGCACGGTCGGTGTCGGAGGGTTCCGCGAGCCAGAGGAGCGCGGAGACGCCGGTGCGCCGGTCGCGCAGTGCGGGCGAGGGCTCGGCGTCGCAGCGTGAGGGCGTCCCGGGCGGGAGCACCCCGGGCACGGGCGGCCCCCGCCGGGCGCGGTCCGCGTCCGAGGGCTCGGCGAGCCAACGCGCGCCGCGGGAGCGGGAGCGGGAGCAGGAGCAGGCGCCTGGCGCGGACGACACCGCAGCGGGCGCCGGCGAGGAGCCGCGCGACCGCAAGCCGCCCGTCGCCCCGCGCAGCCCGGACGCCCCGTGGCACCACGCACAGCCGGCGTTCGAGGAGCCGAAGCCGCAACCGGAGCGGCAACCGGAGCCGGAGTCCGCGTCCCGGCCCGAGCCGGATCCGGAACCGGAACCGGAACCCAACCCTGACAACTCCGATGACCCCGCAGGAGGCACGCGGTGACCGACGTTCTCGACGTCGCCCTGCGACTCCTCGTCGTGTTCGTCGTCTTCCTGACCTTCCCCCTGCTCGTGGGCCAGACCGAGCACAAGGTGATGGCCCACATGCAGGGCCGCCTCGGCCCCATGTACGCCGGCGGCTTCCACGGCTGGGCCCAGCTCATCGCCGACGGAGTGAAGTTCGCGCAGAAGGAGGACGTCGTCCCGGCAGGCGCGGACCGCCGTATCTTCCAGCTCGCGCCCGCCGTCGCCCTCCTGCCGTACCTCCTCGTGCTGCTCGCCATCCCGATCGGCCCGGGCGAAGGCGCGGTCGGCCAGGTGCTGGACGCGGGCGTGTTCTTCGTCCTGGCCGTGATGGGCGTGGGCGTCCTCGGCTCGCTCATGGCCGGCTGGGCCTCCGCCAACAAGTTCTCCCTCCTCGGCGGCCTGCGCACCGCCGCCCAGCTCCTCGCGTACGAACTGCCGATGCTGCTCACCGCCGCCTCCGTGGCGATGGCCGCCGGGACCGTCTCCCTCGTCGGCATCCTCGACGCGTTCGAGTGGTGGTGGCTGCCGTGGCAGATCACCGGCGCGCTGGTCTTCTTCGTCGCGGGCCTCGCCGAGCTGCAGCGTCCGCCCTTCGACATGCCGGTCGCCGACTCGGAGATCATCTTCGGCGCGTACACCGAGTACACCGGCCTGCGCTTCGCCCTGTTCCTCCTCGCCGAATACGCGGGGATCGTCGTGCTGTGCGGCCTGACCACCGTCCTGTTCCTGGGCGGGTGGCACGGCCCCTGGGGCGCCGACGGGCTCGGCTGGGTGTGGACCCTGCTGAAGACCGCCGTGCTCGCCTTCGTCGTCATCTGGCTGCGCGTCAGCTACCCACGCCTGCGCGAGGACCAGTTGCAGAAGTTCGCCTGGACCCTCCTCGTCCCGCTCGCCCTCGCCCAGATCGCCCTCACCGGCGTCGTCAAGGTGGTGTTCCTGTAATGGCCCCCATCCCCGGCTCCGGCCTGGCCAAGGGCCTGGCCGTCACGCTGCGGACGATGACGCGGAAGTCCGTCACCGCGCAGTACCCGGACACCCAGCCCGAACTGCCGCCCCGCAGCCGCGGGGTGATCGGCCTGTTCGAGGAGAACTGCACGGTCTGCATGCTGTGCGCCCGCGAGTGCCCCGACTGGTGCATCTACATCGACTCGCACAAGGAGACCGTCCCGCCCGCCGCCCCCGGCGGCCGTGAGCGCAGCCGCAACGTCCTCGACCGGTTCGCCATCGACTTCTCCCTCTGCATGTACTGCGGTATCTGCATCGAGGTCTGCCCCTTCGACGCCCTCTTCTGGTCCCCGGAGTTCGAGTACGCGGAGACCGACATCCGCGACCTCACCCACGAGCGGGACAAGCTCCGCGAGTGGATGTGGACCGTGCCGGCCCCGCCCGCCCTCGACGCCGGCGCGGAGGAACCGAAGGAAGTGGCCGCTGCCCGCAAGACCGCCGACAAACTCGCCGCCGCCCAGGCCGCCGAGCCGGAACGGACCGCCGGGACGGAACAGGCCGCTGGGACGCAACGGGCGGGCGAACCGGGTCAGCCCGGCACACCGCGTCAGCCCGGCACACCGGGTCAGGAGGGCCGCGCATGAGCACCGCAGCGACCGCCGGCGCCCTCGCGGCCGGCACCGCGCACCGGGCGGCCGAGTCACCCGGCTTCCTGTCCCCGACCGGCGTCGAGATCACCTTCCTCCTCGTCGGCCTGGTCACCCTCGGGGCCGCCGTCGTCACCGTCACCACCCGGCAGCTGGTGCACGCCGCCCTGTGGCTGGTGGTGGCCCTCGGCGGACTCGCCGTCGAATACCTGCTGCTCACCGCCGAGTTCATCGCCTGGGTGCAGGTCCTCATCTACGTCGGCTCCGTCGTCGTCCTCCTCCTGTTCGGGCTGATGCTCACCCGCGCCCCCATCGGCCGCTCCCCGGACGCCGACTCCGGCAACCGCCCGGTCGCGCTCGCCGTGGCCGTCGCCGCGGCGGCCGCCCTGGTCTGGGTGGTCACCGACGCCTTCCGCACCACCTGGATCGACCTGGACGGCGCCCCCTCCGGCACCACCGAGGTGACCGGCGCCGCCCTCTTCCAGCACTGGGTCCTCCCCTTCGAGGCCCTCTCCGTCCTCCTCCTCGCCGCCCTCGTCGGCGCGATCGTCCTGTCCCGCAAGGCCAAGAACGGCTCCGAGCCCGACACGACAAACGCAGGCCCGTCCGACGCGGCGGCCCGCGCGACCGGCACCCGGCGCGACCAGGAAGGGGACCGCTGATGCATCTCGCCTATCCCGCCGTCCTCGCCGCCCTGCTCTTCTGCACCGGCCTCTACGGCGTACTCGCCCGCCGCAACGCGATCCTGGTGCTGATGTCGGTCGAGCTGATGCTCAACGCCGTCAACCTCAACCTCGTCGCCTTCGACGCCTGGCTCAGCCGGGCCGCCGAGGACACCCTTCACTCCGGGCAGGCCCTGGCCCTGTTCACCATCGCCGTCGCCGCCGCCGAGATCGGCATCGGCCTCGCGATCGTCCTCGCCGTGTACCGCAACCGCGGCACCTCGGACATCGACCGGCTCCGCGACACCGCCGAGGGCCATGACCCCGACGACCCCGACAGCGACGCCCCCGGCCGCGCGATCCCCGCCCCGGCCGCCGGTGAGAAGGCCGAGGCCACCGCGTGACCACGACCACCCTCGCCGTCCTCGTCCCCCTCCTTCCGTTCCTCGGCGCGCTCGCCGGACTGCTGCTCGGCCGCACCGCGCCCGGCTTCGTCCGCCCGCTCGCCGTCCTGCCGGCGCTCGCCTCCCTCGCGCTCGCCGCCACCGTCGCCGCGCGCCAGGGCGGCGGCGCCCCGGTCGACGCCGCGACGGAGCTCACCCCCACCGGCTCGGTCCCGGTCGAACTGGCCCTGCACATCGACGGCTTCGCCGCCCTCACCGCCGTGGTCGTCGCCACCGTCGCCACCTGCGTGCAGATCTACTCCACGGGCTATCTGCGCGACGACCCCCGCTACCCGTCGTACGCCGCTCTCGTCTCGCTGTTCACCTCCGCGATGCTGCTGGTCGTCTACACCGGCGACCTGATGGTGCTGCTGGTCGGCTGGGAAGTCATGGGCATCTGCTCCTACTTCCTCGTCGGCCACTACTGGGAGACCCCCGAGGCGCGCGCCGCCTCGCTGAAGGCCTTCCTGGTCACCAAGCTCGGCGACGTCCCCTTCCTCATCGGCCTGTTCGCGCTCGCCGCCGACGCCGGGTCCTTCCGCATCACCCCCATCCTCGGCGCCGTCACGCACGGCGGCATCGACCACCCGACCCTGATCGCCCTGCTGCTCCTCGCGGGCGTGGCCGGCAAGTCCGCGCAGTTCCCGCTGCACACCTGGCTGCCGGACGCGATGGCGGGCCCCACGCCCGTCTCCGCGCTGATCCACGCCGCGACGATGGTCGCCGCCGGCGTCTACTTCGTCGCCCGTCTCCTTCCGCTGTTCGAGGCCTCGCAGGCCGCGATGACCGTCCTCGCCGTCATGGCCGCCGTGACGATGACCGGTTCGGCGCTCGCCGCCCTCGCCCAGGACGACATCAAGCGCGTCCTCGCCTACTCGACGATCGGCCAGCTCGGTTACATGACCGGCGCCCTCGCCGTCGCCGACCGCGGCGCCGCCGTCTTCCACCTCCTGTCCCACGGCGCCTTCAAGGCGCTGCTGTTCCTCGCCGCCGGCGTGATCATCCACGCCGCCGGCACCAACTCGCTGGCCGCCATGTCCCGCATGAGCCACCTGCGCGACCGCGTCCCCGACGCCTACTGGACGATGACCGTGGCGCTCCTCGCGCTCGCCGCGATCCCGCCGTTCAGCGGCTTCTTCTCCAAGGAGGCCGTCCTCGGCGTCGCCGAGCACGTCGTCACCGGCCACACCGAGAACGCCCCCGCCGCCGCGGGCTGGATCGTCCTCCTCGCCGGACTGCTGACCGCCCTCCTCACCGCCGCGTACGCGACGCGGCTGTGGCTGCTCGCCTTCCGCGGCGCCGGCACCGAGGCGCCCGACCACGGCCGGCAGCCGCTCACCATGACCACCGTGCTGTGGGTGCTCGCCGTGCCGTCCCTGGCGTTCGGCGGCTTCGCCTTCCGGGCGCTGCCCGACTGGTTCGACGGACACGACCTCACCCCGACCCTCACCACCTCCGTGCTCGGCACGGGCGTGGCCCTGGTCGGCGGCATCGTCACCTACGCCGCCTGGCGGCACACCACCGCGCACGCCGCCCGCGTCCCCCTGGGCGCCGTCGCCGCCCACCCCGAGGGTGACGCCGGGCAGGTCGAGGCGGAGGCCATCGCGAGCCACGAACAGGTCTACGGGGACGTCGCGTACGCGGCCGACCCGTCGGACCCCGGGCGGCTGCTGCTCGGCCGGCTGCACCGGCACGCCGCCGTCGGCTTCCACCTGGACGCCGTGTACTCGGCGCTGTTCGTCCGCCCGGTCCGGGCCGGCGCGAGCCTCGTGCGGTTCCTCGACCGGGAGGTCGTCGACACCTACGTACGCGGCGCGGGCACCCTGCCCCGCTGGCTCGGCGCCGCCGTCCGGCGGGCCCAGACCGGCAATCTGCAGACCTATGTGAGCGCGCTGCTCGCCGGCACCGTCGTCCTCGCGGTCGCCGCCGTCCTCGTCGCCACGGGAGCGTGAGCAGGCGTGATCGATATCAACGAGTCCGTGATGCAGTTCCTTCTGGCGTTCCTCGTCGTCGGCCCGCTCCTCGGCGCCGCCGCCGCTCTGCTGCCCGCCCCGCCCGGACTGAAGGGGAAGTCGCCCGACCAGGCCGTGCTCCGCCACGGCGTGACCGTCACCGGCATGATCCTGGCGGCGGCGATCGTCCTCGCGCTCGGCTTCGACCACCACCACCCGTCGAGGATGCAGGCCACGACGGACATCAGCTGGATCCCCGCACTCGACGTGCGCATCCACCTCGGCACCGACGGCATCTCGCTCCCCCTTCTGGTCCTGACCGCCCTGCTGACCTTCCTCAGCGCCCTCTACTCGTACTTCAAGCCGCCCGCGGGACCGTCCCCGAAGGCCTTCGTCGCCCTGCTGCTCGTCCTCGAGTCCGGCACCCTGGCGACCTTCGCCGTCCTCGACCTGATCCTCTTCTTCCTCGCCTTCGAGACGGTCCTCATCCCCATGTACTTCCTCATCGCCCGCTGGGGCGGCGAGGGCCGGGCCGAGGCCGCCTGGAAGTTCATCCTGTACACGCTGCTCGGCTCCGTGGTCATGCTGCTCGGCCTGCTCCTGACCGGGATCAAGGCGGGCACGTTCGACATGGTGGCACTCGCCACTGACAACGGCCGGTCACTCAGCGTGTCCGTGCAGGTCATCGCCGTCCTCGCGATCGGGATCGGGCTCGCGGTGAAGACCCCGATGTGGCCCCTGCACAGCTGGCTGCCCGACGCCCACACCGCCGCCCCGACCGTCGGCTCCGTCCTGCTCGCCGGTGTCCTGCTGAAGATGGGCACGTACGGCTTCGTCCGCATCCTGCTCCCGGCCGCCCCCGACGGCTTCCGCACCTTCGCGCCGTACCTCGCCGCGTTCGCCGTCGTCGGCATCGTCTACGGGTCCCTCGCCTGCCTCGCCCTGGCCAGGAAGGGCGCGAAGGGCGACCTCAAGCGCCTGATCGCCTACTCCTCCGTCGGCCACATGGGCTTCGTCCTGCTCGGCATCGCCACCATGACCCCGACAGGCGTCAACGGCGCCCTGTTCGCGAACGTCGCGCACGGCCTCATCACCGGCCTGCTGTTCTTCCTGGTCGGCGGCCTGAAGGAGCGCACCGGCAGCACCGACCTGGACGCCCTCGCCCAGGAGACCGGAGCCGCCCTCTACGGCAGGGCCCCCCGCCTCGGCGGGCTGCTCGCCTTCGCCGCCGTCGCCTCCCTCGGCCTGCCCGGCCTCGCCGGGTTCTGGGGCGAGATGCTGGCGCTGTTCGGCGCGTTCGACCCCGCCGACGGGCTCAGCAGACCGGCCTTCCTCACGTTCATGTCGATCGGCGCGTTCGGCACCCTCCTCACCGCCGCCTACCTGCTGATCGTGGTCCGCCGGGTCTGCATGGGCGCCGCGCCGAAGGACACGCCGGCCTACGCCGACGTGCGCTCCTACGAGTTCGCGGCCTGGACCCCGCTCGTCGTCCTCACCGTCGTCGCCGGCCTGTGGCCCAAGGCCCTCCTGGGGCTGACCGACCCGGCCGTGCAGCAGCTCCTCGCAGGAGGCATCCGATGAGCTCCCTCGTCCAGTCCGTCGACTGGCTGGCCGTCGCACCGCCCACCGTCGTGGCGGTCGTCGGACTCGTCGTGCTCGTCGCCGACCTGTTCGTCGCGGAGTCCAGGAAGCCGCTGCTCGGCTGGATCGCGGTGGCCGGACTCGCGGCCTCCACGCTCCTGCTGCTGCCCCTCCTCGACGCCGACCGCTCCACGTTCTGCCTGGTCGGCGACACCGAAGTGTGCAGCTACACCGCGGACCGCTTCACCCTCGTCATCCAGCTTCTGGTGCTCGGCGGCGCCCTGCTGTGCGCCCTGCTGTCGGTCACCGCGCTGAAGGACTCCGGCAAGCGGCTCCCCGAAGGCGAGTACTGGTTCCTGTTCCTCTCCTCCGCCGCCGGCGCGGCCCTGCTGCCCGCCTCCCGGGACCTCGCGACCCTCGTCGTCGCCCTGGAGGTGGCGTCCCTGCCCGCCTTCGCCCTGGTCGGCCTGCGGCACGGCGACCGCAGGTCCTCCGAGGCGGCCCTGAAGTTCTTCCTGTCCTCCGTCACCGCCACCGCGGTCAGCCTGCTCGGCATCAGCTTCGTCTACGCCGCCACCGGCACCCTCCACCTCACCCGGGTCGCCGAACGCATCCAGCACGTCGACGGGCAGCTCCAGACCCTCGCGCAGACCGGCGTCGTCCTCACCCTCGTCGGCTTCGCCTTCAAGACGGCCGCCGTGCCCTTCCACTTCTGGGTGCCCGACACCTACGTGGGCGCCCCGCTGCCCGTCGCCGCCTACCTGTCCGTCATCGGCAAGGCGGTCGGCTTCTCCGGCCTCATCCTCGTCACCGTCGTCGCCCTCCCCTCGTACGCCGACGCCTGGGCCCCCGCCCTGGCCGTGCTGGCCGCGCTCACCATGACCGTCGGCAACGTCGGCGCCCTGCGCCAGCAGTCCACGCGCGCGTACAGCGCCGTACGCCTGCTCGCCTGGTCGTCCGTCGGCCAGGCCGGGTACCTGCTGGTGCCGATCGCCGCCGCCGGGTACTCCGACGACCCCGAGAAGCAGATCGGCTCCACCCTCGCCTACGCCCTCATGTACGGCGCGGTGAACCTGGGCGCCTTCGCGGTGGCCGCCCTCGTCGGCCGCGCACACCGGCTCAACCGAGTGGCCGACTACCGCGGCCTGTACGCCGCCAGCCCGCTCACCGCGCTGCTCATGGGCTTCTTCCTGCTGTGCCTCGCCGGTCTCCCGCCGGGCGTCATCGGCCTCTTCGCCAAGGTCACCGTGTTCGCGGCGGCCGTCGACGCGGGGCTCGGCTGGCTGGCCGTCGTCATGGCCGTCAACGTCGTCATCGCGCTGGTGTACTACCTGCGCTGGACGGCGCTGCTGTTCCGCGCGCCCGAGACGGCCCCCGAGGGGGCGGCGACGGCGGACGCGGCCGCGGCCCGCCGCCTGCCCGCCCCGCTCACCGCGGCGCTCGCCCTGACCGGTGTCCTCGGCATCGCCCTGTCCGGCGCACCGCAACTGGTCCTGCGGTTCACGGAGACCGGCCTCTTCTGAGCGGCACGCCTCTCCTGGGCGGCACGGCTCTCCCGGGCGGCACGCGCGCGTGGTCGCTCGTCCGGTCCCACGCGGCCGTTCACCCGGACGGTTGACACGCGCCACCACGCGCACAAGGGAACTAGTGCCCTTCGCCTGGCGTTGACCGGTACGGGAGGGTCCACTGGACGTGACACCGCGGCATCAGTGGGCAGCGCAGGTCAGACGGAAGATCCGCCGCAAGGGTTCCCCCTGCCGCACGACTTGGAGGGCGTACCGTGCACCGCCGGCACAACGGGCTCAGGACCGCGGTCCTCCTCGGGGGACTGTCCGCTCTCATCATCGTCATCGGCAGCTTCTTCGGCCGTACGGGGCTCGTCATCGCCGTCGTCGTCGCGCTGGGCACCAACGCCTACGCCTACTGGAACAGCGACAAGCTGGCCCTGCGGGCGATGCGGGCCCGCCCGGTCAGCGAGTTCGAGGCCCCCGGCCTGTACCGGATGGTCCGGGAGCTCTCCACGCAGGCCCGCCAGCCCATGCCCCGCCTCTACATCTCGCCGACGGAGGCCCCCAACGCCTTCGCCACCGGCCGCAATCCGCGCAACGCGGCCGTGTGCTGCACGGAGGGCATCCTGCGCCTCCTCGACGAACGGGAGCTGCGCGGTGTCATCGGCCACGAGCTCAGCCACGTCTACAACCGCGACATCCTGATCTCCTCGGTCGCCGGCGCCCTCGCCTCCGTGATCATGTTCCTGGTCAACTTCGCCTGGCTGATCCCGATCGGCCGCTCGGACGACGACGACGGCCCGGGCCTGCTCGGCATGCTGCTGATCCTGATCCTGGGCCCGCTCGCGGCGTCCCTCATTCAGCTCGCCATCAGCCGCTCCCGCGAGTACGAGGCCGACGCCTCCGGCTCCCAGCTCACCGGCGACCCCCTGGCCCTGGCCAGCGCGCTGCGCAAGCTGGAACACGGCACCAAGCAACTCCCGCTGCCGCCCGAGCCCCGCATCGAGACGGCCAGCCACATGATGATCGCGAACCCGTTCCGCCCGGGGCAGGGACTCGCGAAGATGTTCTCCACCCACCCGCCGATGGCGGAACGCATCGCCCGGCTCGAGAAGATGGCAGGTCACCTGTGAAGACCATCCTGAATCTCATCTGGCTCGTCTTCAGCGGCTTCTGGCTGTTCCTCTGCTACATGTTCGCCGGCGTGCTGCTGTGCGTCACGATCATCGGTATCCCGTTCGGTGTGGCCGCGTTCCGCATCGGCGTCTACGCCCTGTGGCCCTTCGGGTACACGACGGTGGAGCGCCGCGACGCGGGAGCCCCGTCCTTCGTCGTCAACGTGCTGTGGCTGATCCTCGCGGGCTGGTGGCTCGCCCTCGGCCACATCGTCACGGGCCTCGCCCTCTGCGTGACGATCATCGGCATCCCGCTCGGCATCGCCAACTTCAAGCTGATCCCGGTCTCGCTGTTCCCGCTGGGCCGCGAGATCGTGCGGACGGACCGGGCGTTCACGGACCGCTGGTGAGGTGAGCGGCGGCCCTTGTCGGGGCCGGGGGTGGACGGGCGGGATGTCGTCCACAACCCCGGCGTCGTCCACGAACCCGCCGTTGTCCACAACCTCCGCGTTTTCCACAGCCCCGCACGCGTCTCGCCGCCGCCGCGCATCATGAACGCGTGGACGGGTTACCGCCCGCCCGGACCGCCCCGCCGCCGACCCCACACGTTCCGCACCCCGTACACCACCACACCCGCGCCGAGCACTACTGCCGCGCCCACGGCCACCGAGGTCCAGGGCAAGGAGAACGCCAGCGCCAGGCACCCGGCGAGGCCCACCGCCGGCACCATCCGGGCCGCGATCCCCGGACGCAGGGTCCACGCCGAGGCGTTCGCCACGGCGTAGTACGTCAGCACACCGAAGGAGGAGAACCCGACAGCGCCCCGCACATCGACGACGGCGGCCAGGACGGCGACGACACCGCCCACGGCCAGCGCCGCCCGGTGCGGCACGTGGAACCGCGGATGGACGGCGGCCAGCGGCCCCGGGAGATGCCGGTCCCGGGCCATGGCCAGCGTCGTCCGCGACACCCCGAGCAGCAGGGCGAGCAGCGACCCGAGCGCGGCGACCGCCGCACCCACCCGCACCACCGGCGCGAGCCCGGGCACCCCGGCCGCCCGCACCGCGTCGGCGAGCGGCGCGACGGACACACCCAACGACTGCGCACCCAGGACAGAAAGGACGGCGACAGCGACAGCCGCGTACGCGGCCAGCGTGACAGCCAGCGAAACCCGTACCGCCCGCGGAATGGTGCGCGCCGGATCCCGCACCTCCTCGCCGAGGGTCGCGATCCGCGCGTACCCGGCGAACGCGAAGAACAGCAGACCGGCCGCCTGGAGCACCCCGCCGGCCCCGCCCGGCACGCCCTCGTGCAGCCGGCCCGGGTCGGCGTCCCCCGACGTCAGACACACGACCACCACGGAAGCGAGGACGGCCAGAACCACACCTACGATCACCCGCGTCACCCACGCGGACTTCTGCACCCCGCCGTAGTCGACCGCCGTGACCAGCACCACGGCGGCGACGGCCACGGCGTGCGCCTGCCCCGGCCAGACATACGCGCCGACGGTGAGCGCCATCGCCGCGCACGACGCCGTCTTGCCGACGACGAAGGCCCACCCGGCCAGGTAACCCCAGAACTCCCCGAGCCGCTCACGCCCGTACACGTACGTGCCGCCCGAGGCCGGGTACAGGGCGGCCAGGCGCGCCGACGAGCCGGCGTTGCAGTAGGCGACGACGGCGGCGACGGCCAGGCCGAGGAGCAGCCCCGAACCGGCGGCCCGCGCGGCGGGCGCGAGCGCGGCGAAGATGCCCGCGCCGAGCATCGCGCCCAGGCCGACGACGACGGCGTCGCCCGTGCCGAGCGTGCGGCGCAGTGCGGAGGGGGCGGGTTCGGCGGGGGCGTCGGTCATGAGGCCGCACCCTACTGACCGGGGGCAACCGGAAGGTGTCCTCGTGACGTCGTTCATGGTGCAAAGACCGGCGGCAAAGGGCAGGTACTCGGCATGACGATCATCAGCTGGATCATTCTGGGCCTGCTGGCCGGAGCCATCGCGAAGTTCCTGCTGCCCGGCCGCGACCCGGGCGGCCTGGTCGGCACGACGCTGATCGGCGTGGCCGGCGCCTTCATCGGCGGCTGGATCTCGTCCCGCTGGCTGGACCACCCGATCAGCAAGGACTTCTACGACGGCGCGACGTGGGTGGCCGCGATCGGCGGTTCCCTGGTCCTGTTGATCGCCTACCGCATCCTGTTCGGCAACTCGCGCGACTGACGACGTCGCGACTGACGACATCGCCACAGACACGCAGAGGGTGGGCGCCCGAGCGGCACCCACCCTCCTCCGGCCGTCCGTCCGTCGCGTAGGCCGTCCTACCGGTAGTTCACGAACTGCAGGGCGAAGTCGAAGTCCTTGCCCTTGAGCAGCGCGATGACGGTCTGGAGGTCGTCCCGGCTCTTGGAGCTGACGCGCAGCTCGTCGCCCTGCACCTGGGCCTTCACGCCCTTCGGGCCCTCGTCGCGGATGATCTTCGCGACCTTCTTCGCGTTCTCCTGGGAGATGCCCTCCTCGATCGTCGCGAAGATCTTGTACTCCTTGCCCGAGAGCTGCGGCTCACCCGCGTCCAGGGCCTTCAGGGAGATGCCCCGCTTGATCAGCTTGGACTGGAAGACGTCGAGGACAGCCTTCACCCGGTCCTCGGAGTTCGCCTCCATGAGGATCTTCTCCCCGGACCACGAGATCGAGGCGCCCACGCCCTTGAAGTCGTAGCGCTGCGAGATCTCCTTGGCGGTCTGGTTGAGGGCGTTGTCGACCTCCTGCCGCTCGACCTTCGAGACGATGTCGAAACTGGAGTCGGCCATGTCCTGTGGCTCCTTGATTCGGGGTGCGTATCGGGGTGCGCACCGGCTGCGTACCGGCGTACTGAGGCGGCCCCCGAGCCCGGCATCGGCCCCGGACCGCATCCGGACCAGCCTAGTCACCCCCGGCCCCGGGGTGGCGATCAATCGGGTGGCGGAGCACCCCTGTCCATCGGGTATTGTTTACGTCGTTGCCAGCGAGCACCGCCGGAAGGCGGGGTTCAGTGCAGCAACCCCGGCGGTGTGCCCGAGCGGCCAAAGGGAGCAGACTGTAAATCTGCCGGCTCAGCCTTCCCAGGTTCGAATCCTGGCGCCGCCACACGACCGAAAGGGTCTGTGATCAGCACAGCTGATCACAGACCCTTTCGTCATTCCGACGGAGGTGGTCGCAGTGGCCGGTTACGGTGCGCTTTCCGAGGTGTACGAGTGGCTGATCGGGGACGACAAGCTGACCTCCGCCCAGGCAGCCTCGGCCTACTGCACCGACGTCGTGGGCCCTCTGCCGCCCGGCACGCGCGTCCTCGACTGCTCGTGCGGGACCGGACAGCTCGCCGTCGGTCTCGCGGGTCTCGGCCTCGACGTGGTCGCCGCGGACGCCAGTGAGGGGATGGTCCGCCGCACCGAGGGGCTTGCCGGCGAGCAGGGTGTCCCGCTTCGCACCCTCCGTGCGAGCTGGGACCAACTGCCCGACCGCCTGGAGGACTCCACGTTCGACCTGGTGTTCTGCGTCGGCAACTCGCTCGGGCACGCCGAGGGCGCGGCCGGGCGTCTGGCCGCACTGGAAGCGATGGCGCGGCTGCTGAAGCCGGGCGGACGCCTCGTGCTCACGTCACGCAACTGGGAGCTCGTGCGCTCCGCCGGCTCACGGGTGGACGTGCGCGACCGGCTCATCCGCCGCAACGACCGTGACGCGGTCGTCAGCTACTACTGGCAGATCGAACAACACTGGGAGCAGGAACACTTCCTCGAGATCGTGGTCGCCCGGATCGAGCCGGACAGGGAAGTGCGGGCCGTCTCGGAGCGGTTGTCCATCTGGCCCTACCGGTACGAGGACCTCGTGGCGCAGTTGCGGAGCGTCGGGCTCACGGTGCGGTCCACCACCTTCGACCCCGAGGCCGACAACTACGTGGTGGTCGCCGGCCGCGACCAGGCGCGCTGATCCGCCCCGCGTCGTCGCCGACCCGCATCTCCGCCGACCTCCTGGCGGGCAACCGCCATCAGAGGGTGCCGGGCCCGGCCGTCGCCAGAGCCTCGGTCACCGCCTGCCGCAGTGAGCGCTGCGTGAGCCGGCTGTTCTTCCCGCCGGTCAGGCCGGCCACGGCGCGGCCCACCCATTCCGGGTCGCCGAGGAGGTGCGGCTTTCCGTCGTCGACGAGCCGGCGCAGCAGACTCTCCAGCCGGAGGACGTCCACCGCCCGGTACGGACGCGCGTGCCGGTCGAAACGGAGCTGGTCGTCCTCGTACGGGTGGCGCAGCGTCATGTGCAGCCAGCCCCTGTCGCTCCCGGCGACCATCCCGCCCCACGTGTACAGGCCCCTGCTGTTCGTGTCCCAGGAGTGCTTGCCCCACGTCAGCCGGATGCCGGTCATGAGCCGCGACCAGGGGATCAACCGTCCCTCGGAGTCCGGCGCGTGCTGGTGGAGTCCGTCCGGGCGGAGCTCCACCCAGTGGGCGTCCGGGCGGGCGTCGTCCCCAACCACCCAGCGCTCACCGGCCAGTTGCAGCGGTCCCAAGTGCGTGCCGTCCGTCCCCATACGGGCATTGAAACACGCGTTCGTGCGCATCTGCGGCCGTGCCGGGCGCGGCGTCCGTCGGTGACTTCCCGTCCGGTGGGGCGGGGGCGGGCACACTGGGGGCATGTCGTCCCGTCGTCGTGCCTGCCCCGAGTGCCGTCGTGAGATCGCCGTCGTCGCCGGGCGGTACGCGCGGCACGATCCGCCCGGCGCCCGCGGCAGCGGGGAGCTGACCTCCTGTCCGGGATCCCGTCGGTACGCCCAACCGGGCGCCGAGCAGCCGTCGCTGGACGGCTACGTCGTACCGCCGTTCCCCGGACAGATGCCCCTCTTCTGACCTCCGGGCGGATGCTCGAACCCCGCGCCTCGGCTGCCCGCGCCTCAGTTGCCCGCGACCGACTTCACCGCCACCGACGCCGGCACCGAGCCGCTGATGAGCTCCAGGGTCAGGCCCGCCGTCGCGGGCGTGTCCACCAGTTCCGCCAGGACGGCCGCCACGTCGTCGCGGGGGATCGGGCCGCGCCCCGTGCTGGCCTCCAGGCGGACCAGGCCCGTGCCCGGCTCGTCCGTGAGCTGCCCCGGCCGCAGAATCGTCCAGTCCAGGGCGTCCAGGCTCCGCACGTACGCGTCCGCCTCGCCCTTGGCGCGCAGGTACACGTCGAAGACCTCGTCGCCCTGGTGCTCCGCGTCCGCGCCCATCGACGACACGATCACGAACCGGCGTACGCCCGCGCGCACGGCCGCGTCCGCGAAGAGGACCGCCGCCGCCCGGTCCACCGTGTCCTTGCGGCCCACGCCGCTGCCCGGCCCGGCCCCCGCCGCGAACACCGCCGCGTCCGCGCCCTCCAGAACGCGCGCGACCTCGTCCACGGACGCCGACTCCAGGTCGAGCACGATCGGCTCCGCGCCCAGCTCCCGCAGGTCGTCCGCCTGTTCGGGTTTGCGGATGATGCCCGCCGCCTCGTCCCCGCGCGCGGCGAGCAGCCGCTCCAGCCGCAGCGCGATCTGACCATGACCACCAGCGATGACAATGCGCATGCCTTCGACCGTACGCCGCACCGCGCCCGTCCGCCGCGCGCGGGGACGAGGC
>MUNG01000145.1 GCA_002154585.1 Streptomyces pseudogriseolus | reverse complement strand
GTACCCGCCCGCCCCCGGCAGCGCCCTCAGCGACTCCCGTCCAGCAACACCCGCGCCACCAACGCCGGATCGTCGTTCATCGGCACATGCCCGCACCCGGGCAACCGAACCAACCGCGCCCGCGGAATGATCTGCTTCGCCCGCACCCCCTGCCGGGGGATCAGCAGACGGTCCCGCGCCCCCCACGCCACCGTCACCGGAACACCCCGCACGTCCTCCGTGAACCGCACGGACCCGCCCGCCCGCAACGTACGGGCGAACCCGGTCGCCTCGGCCAGCGCCCGCGTCTCCGCGACCACCGCCTCCGGCGCACGGCGCCCGGGCCGGGCGTAGATCGTGCTGGTCAGCACGGACCGTCCGACCGCGGACCGGGCCAGCCCTTCGACCACCCGCGGCGGCATCCGCTCCGCGATCCCCCGCATGGCAGCCAGCACGGCGAAGGCGTACCGCCGCTCGGCCCGCGTCCAGAAACCGGCGGGGGACAGAGCCGTCACCGACCGCACCAGCTGTGCCCGTCCCATCTCCAGCGCCAGCAGCCCGCCCAGGGAGTTGCCCGCGACATGCGGCCGGTCCAGCTCCAGCGCCTCGCACAGGGCGCCGAGCGCGGCGGTCATCGTGGGCAGGTCGTGGTCGAGGCCGTCGGACAGGGCGGGGGAGGCGCCGAAGCCGGGCAGGTCCACGGCGATCACCTCGCGCTCGGTGGCGAGGATGTCCACGACCGGGTCCCAGGCCTGCCGGTGATGCCCGATGCCGTGCAGCAGGAGCAGCGGTTCACCGCGCCCCACGCGCGCGTAGGACATGGTCACGGTCCCCGGGCCGCGCTCAGTGGTGACCTGGCAGGTGACGGTCGCGGACATCAGGTGCTCCTCGTTCGGACGCGCGGGCAAGGTCTCACGGAAAGGGGTGTCGCCTGACACCGTGGGCCAGCTTGGCAGCAATCCCTACCGACGGGTAGCCCGTCGCGCCGGCCACCGCTTCCGACCGCCCCCGACCGTCCGGGCGCCGCCTGGACACACCCCCTCCTCGTGCGTTGGGATGACTTCGTGACCGCCGACACCACGACCGAGCTCTTCGAGGAACACCGGTCCGTTCTGATGGGCGTCGCCTACCGCATGCTGGGGCGGGTGGCCGACGCGGAGGACGTCGTGCAGGACGCGTGGCTGCGCTGGTCCGGCGGCGACCGGTCCGAGGTCCGCGAACCGCGTGGCTTCCTGGTGCGGATCACCACCCGCCTGGCCGTCGACCGGCTCCGGCAGATCAAGGCGCGCGGCGAGACCTATGTGGGCCCCTGGCTGCCCGAGCCCTACGTCACCGACTTCGGCGACACCGTGGCGGACGGCGCGGAGCGGGCCGTGCTCGCCGACTCCGTGTCCCTCGCGGTGCTCGTCGTCCTGGAGACGCTGTCCCCGCTGGAGCGCGCGGTGTTCGTGCTGCGCGAGGCGTTCGGCCACCCGTACGCCGAGATCGCGGCCATGCTGGACCGCGGCGAGCCGGCCGTACGCCAGCTCGCCGCCCGCGCCCGCCGCCACGTCGACGAGCGACGGCCCCGCTACGACGTCGACCCCGCCCGCCGCCGCGACCTCACCGAACGCTTCCTGGACGCGGCCGCCGGGGGAGACCTGGCCGGCCTGCTGGAGCTGCTCGCCCCCGACGTCCGGCTCGTCGGCGACAGCGGCGGCAAGGCGCGCGCCCCGCTGCGGGTCCTGGACGGCGCCGACCACGTGGGCCGCTTCTTCGTCGGCGTGGCGGGCAAGGGGGTGCCGGACGTGTCCGTGCGCATGGTCGAACTCAACGGCGGGCCCGCCCTGCTCGTGCTGTCCGGCGGGAAGCCCGACACGGTCGTGCAGATCGACGCCGACGGGGACCGCGTCCGTACGGTTTACGTGGTCCGCAACCCCGACAAGCTGGCCGCCCTCGCCACGCTCCCGTAGGCGCGTTCGTCCAATTCCGTGAGCGCCCCCGCCGCACCGTGCTGCGGGGCGCTCTCGCATGGTGTCGATTGGTATTGACCAAGTCCTGTGGCCCCCCTATCGTCGCTGATAAGTGAAACAACCTTTAATAAACAAGGGCGCTAAAACGCCGCCGGACACGGCGATCGTGGAGGACAGGGTGGGGACCACGCAGCTGGAATCGGTGCCGGAACCGAAGTACTGGCATCTGAAGACCGTGCTCAGCGAGGCGCTGGACTCGGAGTTCGCCGTGGGCGAGATCCTGCCCAACGAGCGTGACCTGGCCGCCCGCTTCGGCGTCGCGCGCGCCACGCTCCGGCAGGCGCTGGAACAGCTGGAGCTGGAGGGCCGGTTGCAGCGCCGCCGCGGGGTGGGCACCACCGTCGCCCCGCCGCGCATGGGCGTCTCCGTCGGCAGCGAGCAGCACGCCTGGCCCGGCGGCCCGCACGACGCGTGGCACGCCGTGGACTGCCGGCTCGAGGTGCCGCCCGCCGCGCTCGCCGAGACCCTGGTGACCGCCACCGACGAGGCCGTGCACATCGTGCGGCGCTCCCGCGTCTCCCGCGGCCAGCCCGTCGCGTCCGAGCTGCTGTACATCCCGTCCGCCTCGGTGCCCGACCTCTCCGGCATCGACGCCCCGTCCGGCGCGGCGCGGGCCCGCGCGGTGCTGCGCGAACTCCAGCGGCTGGAGCTGGAGCGCCAGGAGAACGCCGTGGAGCTCGGCTCGGCCGGCGCGGACGCGGCGAAGGAACTGGACCGCCTGCCCGGCGCCCCCGTCCTCGTCGTCACCACCCGGCACATCGCCCGCGGACGCACCGCCGCGCTCTCGGTGGCCACCTACCGCGCGGACACCTGCCGGCTGACCTTCGGCGACTCCGGCGGTGTCGAGATACACCACGGGCCCGAGCGTCAGGCGTCCTGAGTCCCAGGCGTCCGGAACGGTCTCGACGCGCCGCGGGGTCCGCCCCGCGGCGCGCGCCCGTCAGCGACGGGCCGTCACCGTGCCCTCCACCGCGAACAGCTGTTCCTCGACATGGTCGAGCGCCAGCCGCACCGCGCCCGTCGCCACCGCCGCCTCGCCCAGCAGCGACAGGGCGACCTCCGGCGGGCGCAGGCAGTAGCGGGCGAGCTCGCGGCGCAGCGGCTCCAGCACCCCGTCCAGACCGGCCGCCCAGCCCCCGATCACCACCAGCTCCGGATCGAGCGCCAGCACCAGCGCCGCCACGTCGTGCACCAGCCGCTGGATGAACCTGTCCATCGCCGCCAGCGCCCGCTGGTCGCCCTGCCGCGCCTGCGCGAACACCTGGGCCACGGCCTGCTCGTCCAGCGGGTGCAGCGGCTCGTCCGTGGTCGACAGCAGCGTCTCCGGCGTCGCCTCACGCCCCAGCAGATGCAGCGCCCCGATCTCGCCGGCCGCCCCGCCGTACCCGCGGTGCAGCCGCCCGCCGATCAGCGAACCGGCCCCCGGGCTCAGCCCCGCCATCACGAACACCACGTCGTCGCGGTCCTTCGCGGAGCCCTTCCAGTGCTCCGCGACCACCGCCGCGTTGGCGTCGTTCTCCACCAGCACCGGGCACTTGAAGGAGCGGCCCAGCCGCTCGCCGAGGCCCAGCCCGGTCCAGCCGGGCAGCGCCGTGCCCAGCCGCACCGTGCCGTCCGCGTCGACGATGCCGGGGGTGCCCACGCCGACCGCCCGCAGCGAGCCGCGCGGCACCCCGGCCCGCCGCAGCAGCTCCCCGACGGCCGTCCGCAGCCGGTCGAGACGTTCGTCGGCGTCGACCGTCTCGTCCACGTCCCGCACCTGCGCGCCGATCACCCGGCCGTCCAGATCGGCCAGCAGCGCGGCCACCCGGTGCACGCCGATCTCCAGGCCCAGCAGATGCCCCGCCTCCGCCCGGAACCGGAACCGCCGGGCCGGGCGGCCCTGTCGCCGCGCCGCGCCCTCGTCGGCCGCGGCCTCCACGACGAGGCCGGCCTCGATCAGACCCTCCACGACGCCCTCGACGGTCGGCCGGGACAGCCCCGTCACCCGGGTCACCTCGGTCAGCGTCGCGCAGTCCGTGGCCCGCAACGCGTGCAGCACCACCGCGGAGTTGATCCTCCGCAGCAGCGAGGGATCCCCGCCGGTCAGCCGCCCCACCGTCCGTCCTCCCAGCTCGTACGCGTGTTGCGCGGATCGTACTCGTCACGCCACCCCCCCGGCGACCACCGGCCGGCCACCCCGCACCAGGCCCACCCTCATCAGCCCGGCGCCACGAACCCCGACTCGTATGCCGTGATCACCGCCTGTGTGCGGTCCCGCGCGCCCAGCTTCGCCAGGACCGCGCTCACGTGCGTCTTCCGCACGGGGGAGGAACAGCCCGCCCGCGGGGGAGGCCCCGCAGGGGTCCGGTCCGCCACGCTGCTGCCATGACCAGCATCGACGTCCGCGACCTCACCAAGGAGTACGGCACCGCACGAGCCGTCGACCACCTCACCTTCACCGTGCCGCCCGGCCGCGTCACCGGCTTCCTCGGCCCCAACGGGGCAGGGAAGTCCACCACCATGCGCCTGGTGCTCGGCCTGGACCACCCCACCTCCGGCTCGGCCGGCCTCGGCGGCCGGCCGTACGCGTCCCTGCGCGACCCCCTGCGCCGGGTGGGCGCGCTGCTCGACGCCGGCGCCGCGCACGGCTCCCGCACCGGCCGCGACCATCTGCGCGTCCTGGCGGCGACCCACCGCATCCCGGACCGCCGCGTGGACGAGGTGCTCGAGGAGACCGGGCTGGGCCCGGCCGCCCGCCGCCGGGCGCGGACGTACTCGCTCGGCATGCGGCAGCGCCTCGGCATCGCCGCCGCGCTGCTCGGCGACCCGGAGGTGGTGATGCTCGACGAGCCGTCCAACGGCCTCGACCCGGAGGGCATCGTGTGGATCCGCGGCCTGCTGCGCCGGCTCGCGGACGACGGGCGGACCGTGCTGGTGTCCAGTCATCTGATGACCGAGACGGCCGCGTTCGCCGACCACCTCGTCATCCTCGGCCGGGGCCGGCTGCTGGCCGACACCTCGGTGCGGGAGTTCATCGACGCGCGCGTACGGCCCGCCGTACGGGTCCGCACCTCCGACCCCGACGCGCTGGAGAACGCCCTGGCCCGCCACGGCCACCGGGCGGTGCGCCACCCCGACGGCCATTGGAGCGTGCCCGACGCGCGCGTGGACGACATCGGGCGCCTCGCCTCCGCCGAGGGGGTGCCGCTCCTCGAACTCGCCGCCGACGAGGGCACCCTGGAGCAGGCCTATCTGGACCTGACCGCCGCCGACACCGAGTTCGCCGCCCAGCCCCAGGAGGCCTGACCGTGCCGTTCGCCCCCGTCTTCCGCTCCGAGTGGCTGAAGATCCGCACCGTCCGTTCGCTGCTCGCGACCCTGTTCGTGCTGTTCGCGGTGACCACTGCGTTCTCCGCGCTGGCCGGTCTGGACCCCGAGGACCCGGGCGCCGACCCGCTGTTCACGGCCCTGTCCGGCACCACCCTGGGGCAGATCGCCGCCCTCACCTTCGGCTCCCTCGCCGTGTCCGCGGAGTACCGCGAAAGCGCCGCCGTACGGCTGTCGTTGACGGCGGTCCCGCGGCGCGGGCTGTGGTTCGCCGCCAAGGCGGCCGCGATCGCCTCCGTCGTGCTGGCCGTGGCCCTGGTGACATGTCTCGCGGCGCAGCTCGCGGGGCTGGCCGTACTCGGCGCCGCGGCCGACGGCCTGACCACCGCCGACCAGGTCCGCGGAGTGCTCGGCGGCGCCGTCTACCTCACGCTCATGGCGCTGTTCGCGGCCGGACTGGCGACGCTGCTGCGCAGCGGGGTGGCCACCCTGTCGGTGCTGATCCCGTTCATCCTGATCGTGTCGTTCGTGGTCGGCGACGCGCTCGGCGCCGTCGTCGACTTCCTGCCGGACCGCGCGGGGCAGACGGTGCTGCGCGGCGAGCCCGACGGAACGCTCGGCCCCTGGACGGGACTTGCCGTCACCGCGTGCTGGACGGCCGCGGCCCTGCTGGCCGGGGCGTGGCGGCTGCGCCGTCGGGACGCCTGAGACCTGGCCGGCTGACCCGCCGCCAACTGTCAGTGGCGGCGGGTTTACTGGAGCCATGAACCTCGCCCGGCACATCGCCCTCATCGACGAACTGTGCTTCCGGCCCTTCCCGGCGGAGCACGGTCCGTCGGACGTCGGCTTCTCGGGTCCGGGCCACCATGTCGCGGTGCTGGAGTCCGGTGACCGCCCGGACGCCGATCCGGCGGGCTGGGCGGTGACGGTGGACCAGTTCGAGAAGGGCCGCGACGCGGTGTACGAACTGCTCGCCTCCCGCTGGGGCGACACCGACCCGTACAACCTGCGGACGGTGCAGCTGCGCACGGAGCGGGAGGACATACCCGAGCCGTGGGCCTGGCTCAGTCACCTCGCGGACCTGGCCTGGTTGTGGGAGGTGCGGGGGACCGGCCGCTGGGTCGCGGTCGCCCTCGCCGACCGGGACCCGGCGGACGCTGTGCAGCTGCTTGCCGTGGTCACGGAGACGGCGCCGCCCTAGAACACGCGAGCCCCTCGGACACCCGTCACTCCCGCTCCGCCGCCTCCCGCAGCCGAGCGAACTCCTCGGCGAGCGTCGTCGGCGTCCAGTGCGCGTTCAGCCCGCTGGGATTGGGCAGCACCCACACCCGGGACGCGCCGATGGTCCTGACCTGCGGCCCCACCGCGGCCTTACGGTCGTCGAACGCCGCGCGGTACGCGGTCACCCCGAGCACCGCCAGCCAGCGGGGACGCAGCCGGGTCACCTTCACGGCCAGCTCCCGCCCGCCCTGCCGGTACTCCTCGGCGGTCAGCTCGTCGGCCCGCGCGGTCGCCCGCGCCACCACGTTGGTGATGCCGAGCCCGTACGACAGCAGTTCGTGCTGCTCCGACGGCGGCAGCAGGCGCGGGGTGAAGCCGGAGCGGTGCAGCGCGGGCCAGAAGCGGTTGCCGGGGCGGGCGAAGTGGTGGCCCGTGGCGGCCGTCATCAGACCCGGGTTGATGCCGCAGAACAGCACCCGCAGACCGTCCGCGACCACGTCCGGCACGAGGCGGTCGCGGGCGGCCTCCAGCTCCTGCTGGGTGAAGCGCCTCAGAGGATCGCCCCGGGGGTGTAGCCGGCGGCCTCCGGGTGCTGCTTCACGATCGCGTCGATCCGGGCGACCACGGTGGCGACCTGGTCGCTCGCGGCGCCCGTGAAGGACAGCTTGTCCGCCATCAGCGCCTCCAGTTCGGCGCGGCCGAGCGGC
>MUNG01000144.1 GCA_002154585.1 Streptomyces pseudogriseolus | reverse complement strand
GCCCCCGCCGACCCCGACCGCCCCGAGGAGCTCTGGAAGGCGCTCGACCGAGGTGAGGACCCCACCGGCGCCTGAGCCCCGGGCAACCCGCCCACCGCCGACCCCGGCGCACGGCGGCCCGGCGTGTGCGGGACAATGGGGACGAGCGTCCCGCTCACCCACGCACACGGCAACGAGGAGCAAGCAATGGCGGGCAGCAGCCACGGTCACACCCCGGCCGCCTGGACCGGTGTCATCATCGCCTTCATCGGTTTCTGCGCCGCGGGCGCGTTCATGGTGATGGACCAGCCCGTGGGCTTCTGGGCCGGTCTGGGCGTCGTCCTCCTCGGCGGCGTGGTCGGCGCCGTCATGCGCTCGATGGGGCTCGGCCAGCCCAAGAGCGACCACCCGGTGCACGCGACCACCGGCGACCGCGAGCCGGCCCGCGCCCAGGGCTGAGCCCCGCGGACCACTCCGTACGGGGGCGGCGGCCGGCCGTGAGCCGGAGCCGCCCCCGCGGCGTGTCCGGGGGACAATGCCTCCCGTGAACGCCCCGAGCCCCCACGCGGTCCCCGGCCGGGCGGCCCGCCTTGCCGCCCCCGCCGGACTGCTCGCCGCCGTGACCGCCGCCTTCGCCTACGTCGCCGCCGTCGACCCCAACGAGCCCGGCCACTACCCCGTCTGCCCCCTGCTGCACCTCACCGGCCTGTACTGCCCCGGCTGCGGCGGCCTGCGCAGCGCCCACGCCGTCGCCCACGGCGACCTGGCGGCCGCCCTCCAGGCCAACGCCCCCGCCGTCCTCGGCTACGCGGCCTTCGCCGTGCTGTGGACCGTCTGGGTGGTCCACGCGGTCCGCGGCCGCCCCCTGCGCCTCGACCCCCCGCCCGCGGTGCTGTGGACGGCGGGCACCCTGCTGCTGGCCTTCACGGTGCTCCGGAACACGCCGTTCGGGGGCTGGCTGCACCCCTGACGGTCCTAGGTGATCGTCCAGGTGCTGGACGTGGCGGCGGCCGGATGCGGGGCATTCGCCCTGCTCCGGATACCATCGCAGGGACCAGCCAAGCCCGACCGTCAGGAAGGGGGCCGCTCGCGTGAGTGTGCTCGACGAGATCATCGACGGAGTCCGTGCCGACCTCGCGGAGCGGCAGGCGCGCGTCAGCCTCGACGAGCTCAAGGAGCGCGCCGCCAAGGCGCCCGCCGCCAAGGACGGCGTGGCCGCCCTGCGCGGCGACGGCGTCAAGGTGATCTGCGAGGTCAAGCGCTCCAGCCCGTCCAAGGGCGCGCTCGCCGCGATCGCCGACCCGGCGGGCCTCGCCGCCGACTACGAGGCGGGCGGCGCCGCCGTCATCTCCGTCCTCACCGAGCAGCGCCGCTTCGGCGGTTCGCTGGCCGACCTGGAGGCCGTCCGCGCCAAGGTCGACATCCCGGTGCTGCGCAAGGACTTCATCGTCACGTCGTACCAGCTCTGGGAGGCCCGCGCGTACGGCGCCGACCTGGCGCTGCTGATCGTGGCCGCCCTGGAGCAGTCCGCCCTGGAGTCGCTCATCGAGCGCGCCCAGTCCATCGGCCTCACCCCGCTGGTCGAGGTGCACGACGAGGACGAGGTGGAGCGGGCCGTCGACGCCGGCGCCAAGGTCATCGGCGTCAACGCGCGCAACCTCAAGACCCTCGAGGTCGACCGCGGCACCTTCGAGCGGGTCGCCCCCGAGATCCCGCCCCACCTGGTGAAGGTCGCCGAGTCCGGCGTGCGCGGCCCGCACGACCTGATCGCCTACGCCAACGCCGGGGCGGACGCCGTCCTGGTCGGCGAGTCCCTGGTCACCGGCAAGGACCCGAAGACGGCGGTCGCCGACCTGGTCGCCGCCGGCGAACACCCGGCCCTCCGGCACGGCCGCTGAGACCTCGTTAGGCTGACCCCCGATGACGCTCTCCCGACTCGCCCGAGGCTGCCGCCCCCGCGGCTGCCGCGCCCCCGCCCGCCGGGTGCACGGCCGCAGGGTCCGCTACGTCATCGGCGACGAACCGGGCCAGGTGAACGGCCGACGATGGCAGCGCCCCTTCAGGGGCGCGGGACTCTGTCAGATGTGCGGCTACCGCCGCGTGTGCGCGACAAGCCACAACGGGCCCGCAGCGGCCTGACAGCCCCGCCCCCACGGCGAACAGTGTCTTTTCAACACTCACCGTGAGGTACACCCATGCCCAGCACCTTCTTCATCCCCGACCCGGAGGGTCAACTCCCCACCACCGACGGCTACTTCGGGGCGTTCGGCGGTAAGTTCATCCCCGAGGCCCTCGTCGCCGCCGTCGACGAGGTCGCCGTCGAGTACGACAAGGCCAAGCACGACCCCGAGTTCGCCCGCGAGCTCGACGACCTCCTGGTCAACTACACCGGCCGCCCCAGCGCCCTCACAGAGGTCCCCCGTTTCGCGGAGCACGCCGGCGGAGCACGGATCTTCCTCAAGCGCGAGGACCTGAACCACACCGGCTCGCACAAGATCAACAACGTGCTGGGCCAGGCCCTCCTCACCAAGCGCATGGGCAAGACCCGCGTCATCGCCGAGACCGGCGCCGGACAGCACGGCGTGGCCACCGCCACCGCCTGCGCCCTGTTCGGCCTCGAGTGCACGATCTACATGGGCGAGATCGACACCCGGCGCCAGGCCCTCAACGTGGCCCGGATGCGCATGCTCGGCGCCGAGGTCATCGCCGTGAAGTCCGGCAGCCGCACCCTGAAGGACGCCATCAACGAGGCGTTCCGCGACTGGGTCGCCAACGTCGACCGCACGCACTACCTCTTCGGCACCGTCGCCGGCCCGCACCCCTTCCCGGCGATGGTCCGCGACTTCCACCGCGTCATCGGCGTCGAGGCCCGCCGCCAGCTCCTGGAGCGCGCCGGGCGCCTGCCCGACGCGGCCGTCGCCTGCGTCGGCGGCGGCTCCAACGCCATCGGCCTGTTCCACGCCTTCATCCCGGACGCGTCCGTCCGCCTGATCGGCTGCGAACCGGCCGGACACGGCATCGAGACCGGCGAGCACGCCGCCACCCTCACCGCGGGCGAGCCCGGCATCCTGCACGGCTCCCGCTCCTACGTCCTCCAGGACGACGAGGGCCAGATCACCGAGCCGTACTCGATCTCCGCCGGCCTGGACTACCCGGGCATCGGCCCCGAGCACGCCCACCTCAAGGACAGCGGACGCGGCGAGTACCGCGCCGTCACCGACGACGCCGCCATGCAGGCCCTGCGCCTGCTGTCGCGCACCGAGGGCATCATCCCGGCCATCGAGTCCGCGCACGCCCTGGCCGGCGCCCTGGAGGTCGGCAGGGAGCTGGGCAAGGACGGGCTGATCGTCGTCAACCTGTCCGGGCGCGGCGACAAGGACATGGACACCGCGGCCCGCTACTTCGGGCTGTACGACACGGACGCCGAGGTCGCCGCCGACGAGGCCGGCACCACCGCCGAGATCGAGGGGGACGCCAAGTGAGCGGGAACGTACGGCTGCTGGAGGACACCCTCGCCGCGGCGAAGGCGGAGGGCCGCTCCGCCCTCATCGCCTACCTCCCGGCCGGCTTCCCGACCGTGGACGGCGGCATCGAGGCGGTCAAGGCGGCCCTGGAGGGCGGCGCGGACGTCGTCGAGGTGGGGCTGCCGCACAGCGACCCGGTGCTCGACGGCCCGGTCATCCAGACCGCCGACGACATCGCCCTGCGCGGCGGCGTGCGCATCGTCGACGTGATGCGCACGGTGCGCGAGGCGCACGAGGCCACCGGCAAGCCGATCCTCGTCATGACCTACTGGAACCCCATCGACCGCTACGGCGTGGAGCGGTTCACCGCCGAGCTGGCGGAGGCGGGCGGCGCCGGCTGCATCCTGCCCGACCTGCCGGTCCAGGAGTCCGCGCTGTGGCGGGAGCACGCCGAGAAGCACGGGCTGGCCACGGTCTTCGTGGTCGCGCCCAGCAGCAAGGACGCGCGGCTCGCCGAGATCACCGCGGCGGGCAGCGGCTTCGTCTACGCCGCCTCCCTGATGGGCGTCACGGGCACCCGTGAGTCGGTCAGTTCGCAGGCCGAGGACCTGGTGCGGCGCACCCGCGCCACCACCGACATCCCCGTCTGCGTCGGACTCGGCGTCTCCAACCCGGCGCAGGCCGCGGAGGTCGCCCGGTTCGCCGACGGGGTGATCGTCGGCTCGGCCTTCGTCAAGCGGATGCTGGACGCGCCCGACGCCGCGGCGGGCGTCGAGGCGGTCCGGGCCCTCGCCGGGGAGCTCGCCGAGGGCGTGCGCGGACGGGTGTGACCGCACCGGCGGGCCGTCGGGGTCCCTCGTACGGGTGGACCTGGGACCGGGGAGGCGCTGGGCGCCTCCCCGGTTCGTTCTGCGGGGTGTGAGCGAGAAGAACCGTGAGGGAAAGCGCACCGCCCGGGAGCGGCTGGCGGCAGAGCGCGAGAAGCAGAAGACGGCGGAGAAGCGGCGCCGCACCCTGGTCGTGGGCGCGAGCGTGGTCTGCGTCCTGGGGCTCGCGGCCGTGATCGGCGTCGTCGCCGCCAACTCCGGCGGGGACGACGAGAGCAAGGCGTCCGGCCCGGTCGTGGCGCCCTCGGGGGCCCAGGGCCAGGACGGACTGGCCATCCCGGTGGGCAAGGAGGGTGCCAAGGCCACCCTCACGGTGTGGGAGGACTTCCGCTGCCCCGCCTGCAAGTCCTTCGAGCAGACCTACCGCCCGACGCTGAACGAGCTGACCGAGGCGGGCAAGCTCAAGGTCGAGTACCACCTGGTCACGCTGATCGACGGCGGCCTCGGCGGCAGCGGCTCGCTGAGCGCGGCCAACGCCGCCGCGTGCGCCCAGGACGCCGGGAAGTTCACCCCGTACCACGACGTGCTGTTCGAGAACCAGCCGGTGGAGAGCGACGACGCCTTCTCCGACGACGCCAAACTGATCGACCTGGCGGGCAAGGTCGACGGGCTCGACACCCCCGAGTTCCGCACCTGTGTCGAGGACGGCACGCACGACAGCTGGGTGGTCAAGTCCAACGAGGCCTTCCAGAAGGGCGGCTTCAGCGGCACCCCGACGGTGCTGTTCGAAGGGCAGAACATCTACCAGGACCGTTCCATGACCCCCGAGAAGTTCAAGCAGATGGTCGAGGACGCGAACAAGTCCTAGCGGACGCGTCCCCGAGAGGCCTGTTATGGAGCCGTAGCCGGGCTGCCCGCCGTGCGGGCGGTCCGGCACGGTAGCGTCGGTCCTGCCATGGAACTTGCCTACATTCCCAGCCCGTCGAGCGGGGTGCTGTACCTCGGCCCCGTTCCGCTGCGCGGCTACGCGTTCTGCATCATCATCGGCGTCTTCGTTGCCGTCTGGCTCGGCAACAAGCGCTGGATCGCCCGGGGCGGGCGGGCCGGCACAGTGGCGGACATCGCTGTCTGGGCCGTGCCGTTCGGCCTGGTCGGCGGCCGGCTCTACCACGTGATCACGGACTACCAGCTGTACTTCAGCGAGGGCCGTGACTGGGTGGACGCCTTCAAGATCTGGGAGGGCGGCCTCGGCATCTGGGGCGCCATCGCCCTGGGCGCGCTCGGCGCGTGGATCGGCTGCCGCCGCCGCGGCATCCCGCTGCCCGCGTACGCCGACGCCATCGCCCCCGGCATCGCCCTCGCGCAGGCCATCGGCCGCTGGGGCAACTGGTTCAACCAGGAGCTGTACGGCCGGGCCACCGACCTGCCGTGGGCGGTGGAGATCACCTCCTCCTCCGACGGCCGGATGCCGGGCACCTACCACCCGACGTTCCTCTACGAGTCGCTGTGGTGCATCGGCGTGGCGCTGCTGGTGATCTGGGCCGACCGGCGCTTCACGCTCGGCCACGGCCGCGCCTTCGCGCTGTACGTCGCCGGGTACTGCACGGGCCGCTTCTGGATCGAGTACATGCGGGTCGACGAGGCGCACCACATCCTCGGCCTGCGGCTCAACAACTGGACGGCGCTCCTGGTCTTCCTGCTGGCGGTGCTCTACATCGTGCTGTCGGCGCGCAAGCGTCCGGGCCGCGAGGCCGTCGTCGAGCCGGGCGCGCCCGACGGCGACGCCGCGGCGGCCGACGGGAAGAAGACCGACGGCGACGCGGCCGGCGCGGCGGACGCCTCCGACGAGGACGCGAAGCCGGACGCCGCCACGGACACCGACGCCCCCGAGAAGCCCGGGAAGCCGGAGAAGCCCGGGAAGCCCGGGAAGCCCGGGAAGCTCGAGAAGGCGGAGAAGTCCGGCGAGCCGGAGGCGGCCGAGGAGCCGGAGGGGTCCAAGGACGGGGCCGGCTCGGCCAAGCAGGGCTGACCGCCCGCCGTCCACGTGCCGAGGGCGCCCGGGAGCATCCCGGGCGCCCTCGGCACGTCCGGGGCGTCCTGCCCCGTCACCGCTTGTGCGCCAGCGCGAGCGTCCGGTGCGCCGCCGTCACCACCGCCGCGTCCACGAACGTGCCGTCCGGCAGCGCCTGCGCGCCCTGCGTGCCGGCCGCCGCCTTGAGGACCGTCTCCGCCTGCTCGATCTCCCGCTCCGTGGGCAGATAGGCGCGCTCGATGACCGGGAGCTGACGCGGATGGATCGCCGCCCTGCCCAGGAAGCCCAGGGCGCGCCCTCGCAGGCAGGACGCCTCCAGGCCCTCCAGGTCGCGGATGTCCGGGTGCACGGACTGGGCGGGCGGGGCCAGTCCCGCCGCGCGCGCCGCGACCACCACCCGCGCCCGGCACCAGTCGAGACCGGCGTCCTCACGCATCCCCAGATCGGCCATCAGGTCCGCCTCCCCGAGCGCGATGCCGCGCAGCGCCGGGTGGGCGGTGGCCACGGCGTGGGCGTGCTCGACGCCCAGGGCGGTCTCCAGCAGGGCGTACAGGGGCGGGGAGCCGCCCCGTGCGGAGACGGCCCGGCGCGCGACCCGCACCACGTCGGACGGGGCGGAGACCTTCGGCAGCCGCAGCCCCGACAGGCCCGGCGCGGGGGCCAGCGCCGCCACGTCGGCCGGACCCCAGGGCCCGCCGAGGGCGTTGACGCGGACGTGCACCGGCACCGGCTGCGGGTCGCGCAGCAGCTCGGCGGTGGCCGCCCGGGCGTACGCCTTGCGGTCCGGCGCGACCGCGTCCTCCAGGTCGACCACCACCACGTCCGCCCCGGCCGCCAGCGCCTTCGCCACCACGTCGGGGCGGTCGCCGGGGGCGTACAGCCAGGTCAGCGGGACCCTGCTCACAGGGCGCCCTCCGCGCGCAGCTCGGCCAGGTCGGCCGGGGTGAGCCCCAGCCCGGTCAGCACCTCTTCGGTGTCCGCGCCGTGCGGGCGGCCCGCCCAGCGGATCGACCCCGGGGTGGCGGAGAGCCGGAACAGCACGTTCTGCATGCGCAGCGGGCCCAGCTCCGGGTCGTCGACGGTGGTGACGGTGGAGAGGGCCTGGTACTGCGGGTCCTCCATGACGTCCCGTACGTCCTGGACCGGGGCGACGGCCGCCTCCGCCTTCTCGAACGCGGCCAGCACGTCGGCGCGGGTGTGCCGGGCGATCCAGCCGCCGACCGCGTCGTCCAGCACGTCGGCGTGCCGGGCCCGGCCCTCGCCGGTGACGAACCAGGGCGCGTCGATCAGGTCCGGGCGGCCCACCAGGACCATCACCCGCTCGGCGATCGACTGGGCGGAGGTGGAGACGGCGACCCAGGTGCCGTCGGCGGTGCGGTAGGTGCCGCGCGGGGCGTTGTTCTGCGACCGGTTGCCGGTGCGCGGCTGGACGTGACCGAGCTGGTCGTACCAGGTGGGGTGCGGGCCGAGCACGGCCAGGATCGGCTCGATCAGCGCCATGTCGACGACCTGCCCCTCGCCCGTGCGGTCGCGGGCCGCGAGCGCCGTCATGATCGCGTACGCAGTGGTGAGGCCCGCGATCGAGTCGGCGAGCCCGAACGGCGGCAGCGTCGGGGGCGCGTCCGGCTCGCCGGTGAGCGCGGCGAAGCCGCTCATCGCCTCGGCGAGGGTGCCGAAGCCCGGCCGGTGCGCGTACGGGCCGAACTGGCCGAAGCCGGTGACGCGGGCCAGCACCAGCCGGGGGTTGACCGCGGACAGCTCGGGCCAGCCCAGGTCCCACTTCTCCAGGGTGCCGGGGCGGAAGTTCTCCACGACCACGTCGGCGGTGCGGACCAGGCGCAGCAGGGTGGTCCGGCCGCCCGGCGTGGACAGGTCCAGGGTGACGGTGCGCTTGTTGCGGCCGAGCACCTTCCACCACAGCCCGACGCCGTCCTTGGACGGGCCGTGGCCACGCGAGGGGTCGGGCCGGCGGGGGTGTTCGATCTTGACGACGTCGGCGCCGAAGTCGCCGAGCAGGGTGGCCGCGAGGGGACCGGCGAAGAGCGTCGCGAGGTCCAGGACGCGCAGGCCGGTCAGCGGGGGAGCGGCAGGATCGGGGGTGGGCGCGGC
>MUNG01000143.1 GCA_002154585.1 Streptomyces pseudogriseolus | reverse complement strand
CCACCCGGATCACCAGCATTGTCCAAGCCGTCCTCACCCTTCATCTGACCAGCTCAGAGTGATGGTGGAAAAGGCTCACTGTCGCACAACTCCTCGATGGTGTCGTCGACTTCATCGGCCTCGACGAAAACCGGCGCGGTAGTGACGTCGGCCTGGGCGTCACGCGCCTCCAAAGCGTCCAGAAGGGAGCGGACGATGTTGGGCGTGTTGGCGCGCGTGGGGAACTGCCCCTCGGGCGGCTGGTGCTCGACGTCGACCTGTACCCAAGTACGACCCTGGTCCTCGGCGAGGCCGGAGCGCACGATGAGCGTTGACTGCCAGGTGCCCGAGGTGGCGGAGTGTGTCTCGCGCATGCGCCACCGGCTGTAAGCCCCCTTTCGCCCGCTTTCCGAGTCACGGTCGAGGGTGGCGTGCGGGGCGATCTCAGTCCGCCCCTCGTCCAGACCGGACGGGTCGTAGTTCTTGCTGCGGAGCCATTCGAGTAGCTGTCGCTCGGCTATGCCGCATGCTTTGACGTAGTCGAATTCGGTCGAGACCACCATGCGGTAACCGCGTGGTTCCATGGGTGCTCCTCCGGAGTGGTGAGACAGGGTGGTGCGGAGGTCCGGACATCATGTTCGGGGAACTTACGTCGTTCTGTTCTGGCCGTAGCCGAGAGCAGCGCGGTTGATGAAACGGTCACCGAGGTCGCGCACGGGCGCGGGTTTCGGCTGCTTGGCGGTGCTCTTCGCCGTGGACTTGTTCGGGGCGGGCTTCTTGCCGCCCGCTCGCTTGGCCGCTGTCGTCTTCGCCTGCCTGACCTTCTTCGCGGCCGGCGTGTTGCGCGCGGCGAACCTCTTGCGGGCCGCGGCGAGTCTTTCGCGTTCCGGAACCGCCACGTTGGCGGGTAGAGCGTCGGCGAGGACACGGGCCCGGCTGAGCGCGTAGCGCGCCGCACTCCAGTTCTTTTTGTTGATGGCCATGTTCGCCAGGCTGATGGCCTGCTGCAAGGCTCTGATTTTCGCGGGCTGCTTCCGGGGTATCTCGGACTCGGCCCCGCTGCTGCGCTTCTGCCCAGCGGCTCGCGTACGCCAATCCGTACCTGAGCTCAGGACGACGACCGACCGGGGGTTGCTGGTCTGGTTTACGCGTACCACGTGCGTTGTTCCTTGGGTGAGCGGTGGGGCAGACCGCGGGGTGGCCACCGGGTGGGGCCACCCCAGGGGTGGGTCAGTCGTGGCGAGCACCCTGACCGGGGGGCGGAGTGAGTGTGGAGCGGTAGGTGCCGGACTCGCCCTCGGTAAGCGGGTTCTCCAAGGTCAGGCCAGCGGCGGCCATACGGTCGTACTCGGCGAGGACCAGGCTTTTAGTGCGGTACTCGCCGTACTTCTCCTCATCTTTACGCTTGACGATCGGGAAAGTGTCGAGGATATACGCCACGTCGTCGCGGTTGATGCCGTAAAGATGGAAGAAGAGAGCGTCCAGCTCACTGCGAATATGAGCCCGGCGATCCTCGTCCCAACGGAAAGGAGGGTTGTCGTCGCCGAGGTAGACAGCAAAGGGGGTCATATCGTAGGTCGTGTAGGCAAGTTCGAGCACGCGGGGGGAGACGGCACCCATGTGAGGCGAGAGTTGCTGGGGGGTGAGGACCGGGAGTTGCTGAGCCGTGAAGAACGAGAGATGTGTCCCACCCACCTTCTGCCGTACGGCGAAGTCCAGCACGAAGGACGAAAGGCATGCTACGAGACCGGCGATGGGGCCCTGTGTCGGGAACATCAGTAGCGTTGCGTTGGGCGCGGCGACGCGAGGGATTACAGCGTTGATCATGGTGCGTTCATCTGTAGCTCGACAGATGTCACGCCAACTGAGTAGCCAGTCATGAGTCCAGCGTCGATTCGCCAGCCGTTGACTCACGCCGTCGCATTTGACTTCAGCGCCATGCTTGTCCACCGTTCCGGTCTGAATCTCTTGATCGGCGACCCAGTAGCGAGGTTGTGCAACGCTACCTGGGTCATTCCTTTCATCTAGAGTGAGATCCCGGGTTTCTCCCTTGCGGGTATAGGTTGCCCAGCGGTGGTTGTAGTGATGGAACATTTTCGCCTCGTATAGCGGCAGCAGTCGCTCACCACCTCGGACGAGTAGGTTGCCGTCGAGTTGCCACCCGTCGGTGAGCATCGACTCGAGCGTCTCACCGTTGGCCGTGGAGGGGCGAAAGAGATGTGAGTCGTGCGACATGTTGAAGAGTCCTTGGTTGAAGGACACGCCCCACGGATTACCGTTTTTCTCATCGGCCTCATTGAGGAGAACTGGTACGCGGCGATAGATTCCGAGGGTTATTTCAGCGTCTCGACGGGAGCGGAAGATGGGACAAGTGCGGGTATTGGGGTTGAGGAGCTGAATTTCCTCAGGAGTGAGAGAAAAGATCTTCTTCGGAGAGTCCAGTTCGGCTGGGTCATGGACGAAGAAGGCGAAACGGGCTGCGGGCACTCGAAGGCTACGGCCAGTGAAGGAGAGGACGCAGAATTTCATGCGTGAGTCCACTGCGGGGAATAGCCCGCTACGGTTCTCGAAGTCATATAGCGCAGCCAAAGATCTTGCTGAAACGAGGTCCTTGAAGAAGTGTTGCGTACGAGCATCAGTGGCGATGCCGGTTGGGGCGACGACGCCTGTGCGGCCTCGGTCAGCTGTCAGAATTCGGTCAGTCTCAGTGAATAGGGCGTATAGGTTAAGGTTGCCCTGTCCCGTCAGGAGGTAGCGGCCAGAATTACGGAGAAAGTGGCTTTCGCCGAGCACCTTGCGCTTCGCGGCCTCGTGGTCGGCGTAGAGGTCGACGGTGTCGGGGTTGTCCTTGAGTCCCTCGATCTTCTTCTTTCGGGCGGCGGTGTTGTTGGTGGCCGCAATATCAGGCGCTCGTACTGCGAAAAACTCGATTTCCGGCAAGTTCACACTGTCCCATGGCGGATTCCCCACTACCGCATCGAACCCGCCGGCCCACCCCGTGCCCGGCTGGACGCCCGCCCCCGACTCAGGGACCGCGAACACCTCCGGGAACTCCAGATGCCAGTGGAAGAAGTGGTACTGGTCGCGCAAGCTCATGATCTCGGCATGCGTGGCATCCGGAACCGCCGACTGGTCGCGCCCCCGCAACGCCCGGAACACCTGGTCCGTCGGAGCCTCCGGCGCTCCCTCCCACTTGGGCCAGACAAATGCGGCGCACCACGCGTCAGCGGCATGCAGATCCTGCACGTAGGCCGCAGACTCGACGTAGGCCCGATACGCCGACTCCTGCGCCCGCACCTGCTCCAGAGAGTCTGCCGGTGCCGTGGTGATCCGGGCCAACTCGGCAGCGTACTGGTCGTTGCCAGGCAGAGTCTCCGTGTCGAACAGAAGCTCGTCCTGCCCGCCCCGCTGGGCCCTGTTCCGCTTGACGAGCCCGGCTGCGTACTTCTTGTCATCCCCCTCGATCGGCTTGAACGCGTCGTCCGGAACCCCCTCCGCCAGCAGCTTCGGCGTCGCACCGATCAGCCCGTTGCCGTGCTTGACGTGGGCGTCAAGGAACCCGAGCGGCTTACCCGGCTCCAGCGCCTCCAGCCACAGCGAAACCTTCGCCAGCTCCACCGCCATCGGGTTGAGGTCCACGCCATAGATGCACCGCGCGACGACCTCGTGCAAGGCATGCCGCACCGCATCGACCGTCGGCTCCGGGTTCCGCTCCCGCACGGACGCCACCCGCTTGGCGATACGCCGAGCCGAAGCAACAAGGAAATGCCCCGACCCACAAGCCGGGTCGCAGACCGTAAGCCCGAGCAGTTCCTCCACGATGTCGTCGGCCGGGTCAGGACGGCCGGCCTTCGTCGCCCGCTCCTCACCCCGCTTGACCGCGTCGTCTATGACCGGATCGAGCGTCGTGTCGAGCAAGCACTCGATCAACGACGACGGGGTGTAGTAACTACCGGTCGTCTTCCGGCTGTTGCCCGCGACCTCGATCAACTCGAAGGACCGGTCCGTAGCCGAGTGCTTGGGCTCCAGCTCCAGCAGCGACTCGTAGACCGAGCCCAGCTCCTCCGCGTCCAGATGCCGGTAGTCCACCGAACGCCACCGCCGCGCCCCCGGGTCCCGCACCTGAGCCAGGTGCCGCACCGCCGCCAGCAACGACTCGTTGGACAGCTTCAGCCCGTCCAGCGGCGCGTCCGCCTCCGTGTGCGAGAACAACCCACCGAGTCCAGGCAGCCCCAGCTCCGGACGGCCCCCCTCCGTGCCCAGCGCGTCGAGGACGATCCGCAGCGCCTCGTACTGGTCACCGTGGGCCGTCCCCTGCCGCCGCCGCGCCCGCTCCCGCAGCCGCGCCGACGAGAAGTACCGCTCGTAGGCCTCCCGCTGCCGCTCGCCGGCCGCCGGGTCGAGCAACGCATCCCGGTCCTCGGCCACGAACACGAACAACAGCCGGTACACCAGCCGCAGCAGCGCGTCCCGCAGCGCCTTTGCGTCCACATCCTCCCGCAGCCGCACGTTCTCCGGGTGCCGCAGGAATCCGGTGCCGAGCACGGTCAGCGCGTTCTGCACGCCCAGCCGCAACTGGTCCAGCGCACGCGCCCCCGATGTGACGGCCTCCGTACGCCACTTCTCCAGCCAGCACCCGGCCGGCGCCGCCCCCTCCGGCACGGCGAACCGCGACGCATGCAGCACGCAGTACAGCAGCACGAACTCGCTGAACAGCTCCCCGTCGAAGATCGCCTCGAGGTCGAACTCGACGTACGCCGCCGTGGCAAAGGAAGACGAGTCCCGCAGCAGCCGCAGCCGGCGCCCGTTCGTCAGGACCGCCCACAGGTGGGCCTCGGCCCGGTTCAGGCAGTCCTGGAGCATCGACTGCGCCGGGACCTGACCGGCCGCCGGACGCTTGTCCAACTCCTGGTTCCACGGCACCAGATGCACCAGCGCTGGCCCGTGCCGGTGCGACACCGGGAACCGCTTCTCCGGGTCCGAGTCGGCAGGGATGCCCGCCGTCCCGACCTCCGTCAGCGCCCCGAAGTCCAGCTTGCGGAACAACTGGGCGAGCCAATCCGAGCCCGCCCGCCCCGTCGGGTCGGCGGACGGGGCACCCGTGACCGGATCCGAGGGCAGCGCGGCCCGCAGCTCGCGCCACAGCGGCTTGAGGTACTCCCAGGCGCGCTCGGCCTCGTCCCGGACCGGGACGGACGCGGGGAGGCCGTAGTCGGCGGGCTTGGTGCCGGGCAGGTTCCGCGCCTCGGCGATGCGGAGCAGCATGTCGGCGGGGAGGAGTCCGCCGACCGTGGTGACGGCGGTGAAGGCCAGGGCGGTGCGGGTGGCGGCGGCGGACATCAGGCTTCGGCTCCGGACACGGTAGAGGCGGCGGGGGCGGCGGGCGGCAGGTAGACGTACACGCCGAGGACGTCGGCGGGCTCCTGCGGACGACCTTCAGGCCGCGGACGATCTCCTCGTTGGCCTTGCGCACGCGGCGGTGCGAGGCGTCGAGTTCGGCGGCCAGGCGGGTGCCGTACTCGGTGAGGTGGTCGGCGATGCCGGGCAGGCCGTCCAGCGCGCGGGTGATGGCGTTGCGGGCGGCCAGCTCATGGGTGTTGGCGGTGGCGCGGGCACCCAGGAGCGCGGTGGCCGCGTCGTCGTCCAGCCAGCGGGCGCGCTGCGGCAGCCCCTCGTAGGCGAGGAGCCGTGCGTCCTCGGCGACGAGCTGCCGCTCGCCCGTGCGGGACGGCAGGGTGAGGTGGAAGCGGTAGCGGACCAGCAGCAGCGTGGTGCGCACGCTCACCGCGTCCGTCGTCACCACACCGCAGCGGCGGGCCGGGCGCGGACCCAGCGCCTTGGCGTCGAGCGCCGAGTCCAGGACGTACGAGGCGACGGCCCCGATCGCCGGGTCGGTGCGGACGAGGGCGGCCTCGCCGCGCCCGATCGCCGGGGTCGTGCGGAAGGGAATCTCGCGGTCCTCCTCGACCAGCCGGTTGCCCAGCGTGGCCGCGAGCGCGTCCCGCAGCCCGGCCGGGGTGCCGCCGACCTGGGCGGTGAAGTCACCGCTGCCGTCCCGCGGGTCGCGGATCAGCGCGTCCAGGTCCCGCAGCGCCTCCAGCGTGAACTCGCGCACCTCCTCCGCGCCGCCGAGCGCGGCCCGTACGGCGGCGACCTCGCGGGCCACCTCCTCCGGGTGGATGGCACGCTGCGCGTACTTGGAACGGGAGGTTTTCTCCCGCTCGGCGGCCGAGCTCCACTCCCGCTCGATACGGTCGAAGGACTCCTGGTGGCCGTCCATCTCGAACAGGCTCTCCTGGCTGCCCTGCCGGCCGTGCAGCAGCAGCCACTCCACCACGGCGTCGGTGACGCCGGAGGCGGTCTCGTCGGGGACGGAGACGGAGATGCCGAGGTCCTTCTTGATCTGGCGGTGCTTCTTGAACAGCACGTCCAGGACCTTGCCGTCGATCCCGTTGTCCTCGCCGTACATGGTGATGACGCGGACCTGGTCGCGTTTCTGGCCGTAGCGGTCGACGCGGCCCTCGCGCTGGTCGTGGCGGGTGGGGTTCCAGGCCAGGTCGTAGTGGACGACGGCGTCGAAGTGGTGCTGGAGGTTGACGCCCTCGGAGAGGCAGTCGGTGGCGATCAGCACGCGGCGCACGGCCGGGTCGTCGCCCGCCTCGGCGGCCTCGGCGGCGAGCTGCTCGATGCGCTCCAGGCGCTGCTGCGGGGAGAGCGTGCCGGTCACGGAGGCGATCTTCGTCTTCTTGCCGAGCTTGCCGTCCAGCTGCTCGGCGAGATAGTCGGCGGTGGGGATGTAGCGGCAGAAGACGATGGGGTTGTAGCCCTCGCTGATCAGGTCCTTCAGGTGCTTGGTCAGCGCCTTCAGCTTCGCGTCGCCCGCCGGGCCCATCAACTCCTCGGCGCGTCCGGCCAGTTCCAGCAGGCGGGCGCCCGCGTCCTCCGACTCGGCGGCGCCGGGCGTGACGTCCATGCCCTCCAGGCGGTCGTTCTCCGCGGAGTCGGCGGCCACCGGGGCGCCCAGCACGTCCGCCTCGTGCGCGGTGCGGGCGGTGGCGGACTCGGAGCGCGTCTTCAGGGTCTGCGCGGCGGCGGCCGGGGACGACACCATGGAGCGCAGCAGGGCGATCACCGACCACCAGGCGATCCGGGCCTCCCGCTTGCCCTGCTCACCGGCCGCGTGGACGCGGTCCGCGGCGTAGGCGATCGCGTCGTCAAGGAGCGCACGGTAGGCGGGCGTCAGCTTGTACGGCTCGTCCTTCGTCCAGCGGTCGGAGGGGAACGCGGTCCGCTCGATCAGGGAGTCGTCGGTGAGACCGTCCTCCTTGGTGAGGTAGGTGCGGACGTCGGCGCGCTTGCGGGCCACGAAGTGCTCGGCGAGCTTCGCGCGGCCCGCCGGCGTCTCCAGGTCCAGCGTCGCCAGCTCGGGCCGCACCAGGCCGAGCAGGTTGCGGAACGCGGACTCCTTGCCGGAGTGCGGGGTCGCCGTCAGCAGCAGCAGATGGCGGTCGGCGTCGGCGGACACCTTCCGCAGCAGCTCGTAGCGGAGCTGGTTCGTCGCGGAGGACGCGCCGCCCTGCGCGGCGTCGTCGGCGGCGACACAGGTGTGCGCCTCGTCGACGATCACCAGGTCGGGGCAGTGCTTGACGAAGTCCTCGCGGTGCCGGGTCGACTTGATGAAGTCCGTCGAGATGATCGTGAACGGGTGCTTGTCGAACAGCGACTGCCCCAGCTCCAGGTTCCGCTCCAGGCGCGACACCGTGGACGCCAGCACCAGTTCGGCGTCGATGCCGAACTTCTCCCGCAGTTCCGCCTGCCACTGCTCGGCCAGCGCGGGGGAGCACAGCACCGCCAGCCGGGTCGCCTCGCCCTGCGCCAGCAGCTCCTTGGCGATCAGGCCCGCCTCGACCGTCTTGCCGATACCGACGTCGTCCGAGATCAGCAGGCGCACCGTGCGCTGCCGCAGCGCCATCAGCAGCGGCACCAGCTGGTAGGCGCGCGGCTCCACGGCGATCGACGCCAGCGAGCGGAACGGGCCCGCGCCCGACCGGAACCCGATGCGCAGCGCCGTGCGCAGCAGACCGGCCGCGCGCTGGTCGCCCAGGTCGTCCGGGCTCGGCGCGGCGAACTCGGCGGGCCGCACCTCCTCGAACGAGGGGAACACGGCCGCGATGTCGTCCTCGCTCCCGCCCAGCGGGCGCAGCACCAGCATGTCGGGGGCGCTCTCGGGCAGCACCACCCATTCCCGGCCACGGGCGGCGACCAGCGAGCCGGCTGTGTACGTGGGGCTCATGGGATGTCTCAGTTCCTCAAGGGTCGATACGTCGGGAAGTCGATGCGTGCGGGGCGGGTCAGCGCAGATGGAAGTAGGCGGCGTGATGCTCGACGACGGCGTCCCAGTCCGCGTCCGCCGGGAAGCGCACGACGTCCCAGCCGGCCTCCTCCAGGCGGTAGCCGGCGTCCACGTCACGGGTGGAGTCGGCCGGGCGGCCCGGGGTGTCGACGAACACGGCGAGGTGGACGCCGTCCAGGCGGAACACCAGGTCGGGCCGGGCCGCCGCCGCGTCGACGAACACGTCCACCTCGTCCGGCAGCCGGTACCCCTTCGCCTTCAGCCAGCCCACCAGATCGCCCTGCGCGACGAGCGCCGCCAGATCCGACTCCAGCGGGGTCGGCACCGACACGGGGGAGACCTCGGCGGCGGCGGGAGCGTCCCCGGCCGCCGTGCGGTCGCCGCCCGCGGCGGCAGCCGCCGGGACGAGCCTGCGGAACGCCTCGCTGCGCGACTCGCCCCGGTCCTCCCGCTCGGTGCGGGCGCCGGCCAGGCGCAGCAGCAGCGGGCGGGCGGTGTGCCGGCTGAGCTGCCGGTGGTGGCCCTGGTTGGCGTACGTCAGCAGGCAGGTGTAGCAGCCGCGGGCGCACTTCTCGTGCTCCGAGGGACCGCCCAGGTCCTCGCCCGTGTCGGGGTCGAAGTGGCAGATCTCCAGCGCCGTCCGGGCGGCCTTCGCCAGCGCGTCCTTCTCGTGCTGGATGCGGCGCAGCACGCCCGCGCCGCCCTCCGCGGCCTCCGTGAACAGCATGCGGCGGCGCGGCCCGTCGTCCGGGGGCAGCAGCTCCGCCGTCAGCTCGGAGTCCTCCAGCTCGAACGCCGCCTCGATGCCCCGCTCCAGCGCGTACAGGAACGACAGCGCCACCGGCTCCGGCTGCGGCTCGTCCAGCGTCACCACCAGGATGTTCCGGCGGTCCTCCACGTACGGCAGGACCCGCTTCTTGCGGCGCTTCTCGTTGCCGTCCTCGTCGACCACCGGCATGCCGGTGCCCTCGATGGCGTCCGCGGCGGCCCGGTCGTTCAGCCAGCGGCCGTCGCCCAGGTCCAGCCAGTAACCGTCCGGCTCGCCCTCCTTGTCGCGGACCCGGCCCAGGTTGGTGATGCGGACGGTCGCCGAGTCGCCGTAGTCCAGGTCCAGGACGGGCACGCCCTCCGCGTCGCCGACGTGCGAGGTGAGACGGCCCTTGCGGGCGCCGTGATCCTGGAACGCGTACGACGTCTCCAGACGGAACCCGGCCCTGCGCCGCTCCTCCTCGTCCGAGGAGATCCGCTCGCGCGGGGTGGTGTACACGGTGTGCAGCTGGAGCAGGCCCGTGCGCTTGCCGCGCAGCGGCTCGCCGCACATCGCGCACAGGTCCGAACCCGCCTTGACGTCGTGGTGGTAGCCGCAGCCGTCGCAGCGGCGGGCCTCCGCCGTCGCCAGGTCGCCCGAGGCGTCCGGCGGCAGCTGCACCCGCGTCACCTGGTAGCGGGCGCCCTCGTGGTAGATGAGCGCGCCGGGGCCGAACTCGCGGATCGCGAGGAACCGGGGCCGCTGGAGGTAGTCGCCGTCGGCGTTGCGCCGGTTCCCGGAGCGCGGGATGTACGCGGCCAGCGGCAGGCGCGGGAAACTGTAGCCGGGCAGGAACCCCTCGGACGCCAGATACCGGTACGGGTTGAAGTCGCTCATCACCGACTTGCTGTCGGTGGAGCGGTTCAGCAGCAGGTTCGTCTGCGTCTCCGCCTCCCGGCGGCGCGTGCGCGCCCGGCTCTGCTCACCGGGGGACAGGGTGTGGTCCACGACCCGCTTGTTCTGCTCGTACTGGTCGATGACCGCCGCCCGGAACAGGTCCCGCCACCGGTCGAAGGCCGCGTCGAACTTCGCCGGGGCCCGCTCGATCCGGTCCTCGATCCACTCGTCGTACCACCACGTCGTCGCCTCGAAGTCCGCGATCAGCGGGGCGAGGACCGTCCGGGCGGCGGCGACCGCACGCCGGCGCGCGCCCTCGTCCAGGGACAGGTCCCGGATCCGGTCGAGCAGCGGCAGCGGCATCTGCGGATCGGGGCGGTCGTCGCCGTCCGGGTCATAGGCGACGTCGATGACGTCCGGGATCGCGGCGCCGAGCTTCATCTCGGTCTCCGCCAGCCAGATGCCCTGGATGTGCGAACGGACCAGGTCCTCGTTGGCGAGGTCCAGACGCGGCGGGGCCACCTGCCCCGACACCATGTCCTGGGAACGCCGGAAGTAGTACTGGTCGTGGCTGTTGCCCGTCGCGCAGTACGTGGTCACCAGCGCGGGCTGACCGGAGCGGCCCGCCCGGCCCGAACGCTGCGCGTAGTTCGCCGGGGTCGGCGGCACGTTGCGCATCATCACCGCGTTGAGCGAGGAGATGTCCACGCCCAGCTCCATCGTCGGCGAGCAGTACAGCAGGGGCAGTTCGGCGTCACGGAACTGCCGCTCACGCTCCAGCCGGTCCTCCGGCGTGACCTGCGCCGTGTGCTCCCGCGCGAACAGCCCCGCCAGCTCGGACGCCGCCGTGCGGTACAGGTCGCGGAAGAACGGGTTGACGCGGGGTCCCTCGCCGCTGCTGTAGGTGCGCGCCAGCGGGTCGACCGCGCCGCGCTCCCCGTCACCCGCCCGCCAGATCAGCGCCGCCGCCGACACCCGGTAGCCGGTCCGCTTCTCCGACGCGCGGCGGCGGAAGGCCGGCCCCGAGCGCTCGGGGGCCGCCTCCACCTCACGCACCAGGTCCGCGTCCCGCAACACCTTCAACAGGTCCTCGATGACGCCCTGCACGTCGTCCAGGGAGACGGACGGCTCCCGCAGGGCGGGCATGTTCCGGCGCAGATACTTGCCGAACTTGCCGCGCGCCGACAGGAACAGCGCGGAACGCTCCATGCCCGGCCGCGAACCGTACGGGTAGGCGGTGCCCACGGTCGGCTGGTCCGAGTCGCTCAGCACCCACGGCCCCGTCAGCCGCTCCTCGCTCGCCCGCTGCAACGTGTCGAAGTCGTCGCGGAAGTACTGCACGTCGATGGCGAGTTCACGCCGCAGGTAGTCGAGCAGCGTCCGGCTGATCTCCTCGCGCAGGGGCGCGTCGGCGTCACGCAGCACCGCGTGCGCGGACTGCCAGCGGTCCGGCTGGGCGGCGACCCAGGCCAGGTCCTCGTAGTCGATCCGCAGCAGACCCGTCTGCTCCAGGTTCGGCATCGTGATCCGCCAGCCGCGCTCCAGGTCGCGGTACAGGCGGTACCCGACGACCTCCCGGAACACCTTCGTCGCCCGCTTCTCCATCGACGGCGGCAGGTTCGTGCCCGCCGCGTAGTCGCGGGGCGTCAGACCCATCACCTCGGTGACGGCCTCCGCGAGGTCGTCGTGGCGCAGCCCGTCCTCACCCGCCTGCACCGCCGCCTGGTACAGCGCGCCGCGCAACTGCGTCACCTGCGCGAAGTCGTTGAAGTGCCCCGCCTGGAGGGACGCGTCCTGCCGGTTGTCGACGAACGTGAGGAGCTTGCGCGCCTCCTTGCCCAGGCCGTCCTCCGGCATCGCCCGCAGGGACTTCACGATCGACGCGGAGATCAGCGACGTCGCCGACGACCGCCCCTCCTGGTCCAGCGTGGCCAGCTTCGCGAAGTCCCGGCCGCGCGTCTGCTCGTAACTGACCTGGCAGTGCACGCAGAACAGGAACGGCGCCGGCACGAACGCCGCCACCAGGCCCTCGCCCGACTCGTTGCCGTGCGCGTCCACGACGACCCGCTTCGGCACGCGCGGACGGTACGACTTCTTGACGGTCGTCCCGCCGTTCGCGTCCGGCTCCAGCCACGACTCCGGCAGCCGACGGTCGTCCACCGCCTTCTGCGGGTCGGCCGGCCACTCGTAGTCCTGCCCCGGCATGCCCAGATACAGGTAGCCCTCGCCCTCGCGGCCCCCGGAGGCGGAGGTGTCCCGGCGCGGCTCGTACCGGAAGGCGCCGCCGTCCTCGGTGCGCCACACCGTCAGATACTCCTGCCCGCACTCACGGCAGAACGCCAGCGGGAACAGCGGCTTGCCGCCGCTGTCCGGCTGCTCCAGCTGATAGGTGCGGGTCAGCGGCCGGGTGAGCGGGTCCTCCAGCGTGGTGTAGACGGTGTCGCCCTTGGACAGGAACTGGTGCAGCCGGAACGCGAACAACGGCCGCTCCGTCACCGGGTGCTTGGCCTGCGCGCCCGCCTCCAGCGTCGTCCGGATCGCCTCGCGCACGGTCTCCTCGGCGACACCCGACGCGGCGGACAGCTCCGCCGCCGCCTCCTCCACGGTCGCCGGGGCACGGCGGCGCAGCCGTCCCGTGCCCTCCTCCCGCTCCAGTCCGAACCGCGACTCCACCCAGCGCGCCAGGGAGTCCTTCGTCAGCGCCTCGTACGACCGGGGCGCCGAGGGCACCCGCAGCCGCTCGGCGGGCACCGACTCCGGCGCCTCCTCCGTGGCCCGGACCAGGGTCTCGCCGATGACCCGCTCCGGCAGCACCGTCGTGCCGAACAGCCGCCCGGCGACCTTCGCCACCTCACGCCGCTGGTCGTCCCAGGTGCCCTCGGTGGACATGGTCGCCGAGGTGCCGATGCACTGGAGGGACTCCGACGCCCGGCACGCCTCGCGCACCCGGCGGATCAGGAACGCCACGTCGGCGCCCTGCCGGCCCCGGTAGGTGTGCAGCTCGTCGAAGACCAGGAACTGCAGTCCCTCCGCCATGCGGATCAGGCTGGACCGGTCGTCCGGCCGGGTCAGCATCAGCTCCAGCATCACGTAGTTGGTCAGCAGGATGTCCGGCGGGTTCTTGCGCAGCTCACGGCGCTCCTCGCTGGACTCCTGGCCGGTGTACCGGGCGAACGTGACCGGCTCGCGGCCCTTCCCGAAGCCGTGGCGCAGATACTTCTCCAGCTCCCCGAGCTGCGAGTTGGCCAGCGCGTTCATCGGGTAGACGACGATCGCCCGCACCCTGCGCTCGGCGTCCGGTCCCGCCGCCTCACGCTCCTTCAGCACCCGGTCCACGATCGGCACGATGTACGACAGCGACTTGCCGGAACCGGTGCCGGTGGTCAGCACGTACGAGTCGCCCGCCTGCGCGGCCTCGATCGCCTGCCGCTGGTGCAGGTGGAAGGTCAGCGGCCGTCCGTCCGGACGCGACGACGTCTCCTTCTTCCCCGCCTGGAAGATCTCCGCGCACCTCGGGTGCAGGACGCCGTCCCGCACCAGGTCGGTGACCTGGCCGCCGTCGGCGAAGAACGGGTTCAGCGACAGCCACGGGTCGGGCCACTGCGACTTCGCCTTCAGGTCGTCCGCGACGAAGCCCTCGATCCGGGCGTCGCGGATCACCGTGCCGCTGCGGGTGAAGCTCTCGTACTCGCCGATCAGGTCGGCGTGGATGCCGAAGACGTCCATCGCCTCCGGCAGCCGCGGCTGCCTGCGCGGCGCGGGCGCGGGCACGGCGGGGGCCCGCTCGGGAAGCAGGGCGCGCAGCCGCGCCACCGGGTCCATCTCCTGCCAGTGCGGGGCGAGCAGGGCGGCCGTGGGGTCCGGCGCGAGGGCGAGCGGCACCAGGGCCTCACGGACCAGGGCGGCGTTCTCCGGGCGCAGTTCGGCGTCCTTCTCCAGCAGACGCTCCACCAGCCGCACCAGCCCTGCGGGCAGGTCCGGGCGCACCAGCGTCAACTGGGGCGGCCGCTCGTGCAGATGCTGCTCGGAGATCTCGTAGTGGGTCCGGCCGGAGAACGGCGGCCGCCCTATGAGCAGTTCGTACAGGATGCAGCCGAGCGCGTACAGGTCGGCCGGGGCGGAGACCTGCTCGGCACGGAACTGCTCGGGCGCCATGTACCGGGCCGTGCCGAGGCTCACGCCCGTGCTGGTGAGCCGCGTCTGGTCGGGGTCGTCGACGATCGAGCCCATGCCGAAGTCGAGGACCTTGACCGTGCCGTCACCGGTCAGCATCACGTTGGCCGGCTTCAGGTCGCGGTGCACGACCCCGGCCGTGTGCGCCGCCGTCAGCCCGGACGCGATCTGCGCGCCGACGGCCGCGACCCAGGAGACCGGCAGCTGGGGCTCCTCGTCGATGAGGTCCGCGAGCGGACTGCCGTCCAGCAGCTCCATCGCCAGGTACGGCAGTCCGCCGCCGTCCGCCGAGTCGTCCACGCCGCCGTCGATCAGCAGCGTGAGGTTCGGGTGCCCCTGGGAGAGCATGCGCATGATGCGCACCTCACGGCGGAACCGGGCGGTCTCCTTGCCGGACCCGGAGGTGTCGATCGCGCCCCCGGTCCGGCTGCGCAGCAGGGTCTTGACGGCGACCTGCCGGTGCGGGGAGTCCGCGGCGGCCTCGAGGTCCTCCGCCCGGTGCACCTCGCCCATGTTCCCGCGTCCGACGACGCCCGTGATGCGGAAACGTCCGCCGACAATCCCCAACCCCACTTACCCCTCCCCATGACGCCCGTCCCGTGCAAGATGGGTACATCTTGCAGGGAGCGTACACCTTAGCCCGTACGGGCGGCGGCGTCTATGTGTTGAGGGTGTCAACACGCTATTTGGGTGTGAACGATAAGGGTGCGGGTGGCGTCACTCCCCGAGCGACGCCACCGCCTCCTCGTAACCCCCCGTCGGCGGCGCCGTGTCCGGCCCGTACACGAGGTTGAGCACCCCCGTGCCGAACGTCTCCGACTTCAGCAGCTTCAGCGGGATCGACGGCTCGCCCTCGTCGAACAGCCGCATGCCCGTGCGTACGGCGATCGGGTGGACGATGAGCTGCAGCTCGTCGAGCAGCCCGGCGGCCAGCAGCTGGCGGATGATCGAGATCGAGCCGCTCAGCCCGATGTCACCCCCCGGCTCCTGCTTCAGCGCGGCGGCCACCTCGGCCACGTCGCCCCCCGCCTGCTCGGAGTTGCGCCACTGGAAGTCCAGCGGACTGCGGGAGAACACGATCTTCCGCATGTCGCCGAGCTGCTTGGCGAAGCCCGCGTCCTCTTCGCCCGCCGCCTCCCGTCCCGGCCAGGCGCCGGCGAAGCTGTCGTACGTCACGCGGCCGAAGAGCATGGTGTCGGCGTTGCTCAGACCCGCGCCCACGGCCGCGCCCATCTCCTCGTCGAAGTACGGGAAGTGCCACTGGTCGGGCGCCTCCACGACGCCGTCGAGCGAGATGAACACGCTGGCCACGATCTTGCGGGACATGGGGTCCTCCTGAGGTGTCGGTCCGTGTACGGGTTACGACCGTGGCAGCCGCCGGAACTCATCGGCGGACGGCACGCGAGAAGCCCCTCCGGACGGCCGCCCCGCCCCGCCCGTCCGGCGCCGGTCCGTGACGCTGCCCAGCCAGCCCAGCAGGAACCCGGCCGGTGTCGTCACCAGCCCCGGGATCGTCACGTCCCACAGCCGGAAGTCGTGGTCCGGCCAGATCGCCCCGGGGACGCCGGACGCGTACGGCGACACCGCGAGCGCCACGACCGTCACCACCGTCGCGCCCCACAGGCACCACAGCGCGCCCCGGGCCGTGAACCCGGGCCAGTACAGGGCGTACAGCAGGACCGGCGCGAGGGAGGCCCCGCACAGACCCAGCCAGAGCGTCGAGACGACGACCAGGTTCCAGTCGGCGCAGACGACGGCCACGGCCGCGGCGGCCAGCCCGGTCAGCGCGGCGGACCAGCGTGACGCGGCGCCGTCCACGCGCTCCTTGCGGCGGTCGCCGGACGCGGCCAGTACGTCCCGTCCCAGCGTGATGCCGGCGGCGAGGGTGACGTCCACGACGGCGGCCAGCGCGGTGAGGAAGAGGACGCAGGCGAGGGCCGCGACCAGGAGGCCGCCGCCGTCCAGCGCCCGCCCCAGCAGCAGCGGCGTGAACACCTGCGCCGACGGACCGGCCTCCCGCAGCACCCCGCCGGCCAGCGCCGCCGCGCCTACACCGACGACGGCGAGAGCGCCGTACAGCACGACCAGCTCGCCGAGCATCCAGCGGCCGACGGTACGGGCTCCGCGCGGGCTCTTCGTCGCGATCGCCCGCATCAGCACGGCGGGCATGGCGAGCGTGGCCATCGTCATGCCGAGGATCTGCCCGACCCGGTTCACCGCCCCGGCCCACCCGTCACCCGTGTAGCCGCCGGGCCGCAGGAACGCCTCGCCCGTCCCCGAGCCGAGCGCCGCCGCGTCGAGCAGCCGGCCGAGATCCCCGCCGAAGCGGTGCAGGACGAGGCCGGCGGCAACCACCAGCACGGGCAGCGCGATCGCTGACTTGGCGATCATCACCACACCCGTGCCCCGGATACCGCCGCTGACGGCCAGCGCGGTCATCACCACGCCGATGACGACGATGCACCCCGTCCGGGCTCCCGGCTGTCCGAGCACGGCGGCGGCCACGTTCCCGACCACCACCAACTGCACGACCAGCAACGGGAAACAGACCAGCAGCGTCACCACACCCCACGCCACCCGCACGGCCGGCCCGCCGCTGCCGCGCGCGTCCAGCAGATCGGGCGCGGTCAGCGAGGCGTGCGCCCGCAGCGGCTCGATGACGAGCACGAGGAAGAGGAGCACCCCGACCAGGCTGCCCAGCATCACGCCGAGCCCGTCGAACCCGGTCGTGGCGACCATGCCCACCAGCACGGTGACCGTCGCCACGGTCGTCGTGTCACCGCCCATCGCGACGCCCTGCTGCCAGGAGCGCAGCCGCCGGCTGTCGGACCGCACGAGAGCGCGGTCGTCCTCGTCGGCGCCGGTGATGACGCACAGCATCAGGCAGATGACGACGAAGACGGAGAACACGGCGAAGACGAGGGAGCGGGAGGAGGAGTCGAGCAACTCGGTCACGACCACCTCCGGTGCTCGGCATCGGCCGCCGCGGCCCGGTCGACCCGCCGCCCGTACGCGACGACCCCGTGCACCCCGACCCCCAGCGGCACCAGGGCCAGCACGGCCCCGAGACTCACGGTCCCGGCGACCGGCGTGCCGTACCCGCCCGGCACGAGCGCGGCGCCCGTCACGTAGACCAGCCACACGACGGCGATCCGGGCCCCGATCCGCAGCCCGACGCTCAGGCGTGCCGCCTCCTCGGCGTCGTCATGCTCGTGCGCGGCGGGAGGCCGGGCGTGGGCCGTCGTCCTCGGGTCGGGGTGGTGGTGCGGCGGCGGCCCGGACCAGGGCTGCTGTCCGAAGGACATGGGGTGGCTCCGCTCATGCTGCTCGGGCACCCCGGCAGGGGTGCGGGCACGGTGTGGGGGTGGGCGCCGGAGTCAACCAGACCCGGACCGTGCCACGGGGCGTCCCGGACGCCATGTTGTTCCGGCACCCAACGGGAGGCGGGGCGGACAGTGCACGGGCACTGCGGGGCGGGACGTCGCGTGCGGGCGTGAGTGCGTCGCTCTGAGTGGGAGCCGGTTCAACTCGACGCCCGCAGCAGGTACTTACTCAGGCCGTGATGAGTATCGGCGCTCATGTCCGCCGTTCCCCCGCCCGGCGAGGATCGAGGCAAGGAAGGGCGGCCGAGGAATGCCGCCCGGATCGACCGATGACGTGGGGGAGATGGTGATGTCGCCTCGTGTGACCCTGTCCGTTGCCGCAGGCGCCCTGGTTCTCGCCGCCGGCGCCGGAGCCTTCGCTCTCGCCCACGCGGACGAGCAGCCGCCGGCCCTCGGCGACAGCGCCGCGCGGTACACCGCTCCCCGCGCCGACCGCGACGGCTCGCTCACGTTCACCACCGACGTCACGGCGTCCTCGGGCGTCAAGAGCGTCAAGGTGCTGGCCTGGCCCGAGAACTCCTCCCTCGCCGAGCAGAAGCCGACGGCGAAGGACATGGCCGCGGCGGAATCCGCCACGTGCGAGCCCACCGGCGACGACTCCGCCCGCTGCACCTACACCGTCCCCGTCACGGCCACCGACGCCGACGCGTCGCCGAACGGCAGGTGGCACATCGCGGTCCTGGCCACCGCGGACGACGGCTCCAGCACCCTGGCCGAGGAGGCGTCCGGCTTCACCATCGAGTAGGGCGGTCATGGCAGCTACGGCGGTTACGGCTCGGTGAGGACCGTCCCGTGGCCGTTGCCGAGGGCGTACGGGACGCCGTCGAGCGCGGCGACGAACAGCGTGTCCGGGGTGAGCGGGACGTCGACGCGGGGGACCGCGGGGTCGACACCCCGCGCCTCGAAACTGAGGCGGCGTGCGCCGAGGCGTCCGATCCGCTCGACGGCCGCGCGCCGGGCCGGCTCGTCCAAGTAGGCGAGCGTGGCGGAATGCATGACCACGAGCGTGGCGTCGCGCGGCGCGCCGGCGGCCGGCCGCGCCAGGTCGGCGGTCATCAGGTCACCGGCCGTGACGCGTACCCCTTCCTCGGCCACGAGGGCGGCCGCCGCGGTGAGACGCGCACGCCGCGCCTCGTGCTCGGGCCAGACGAGGGCGCGGAGCCAGGCGAGGCTGTCGGGGTCGGCGGGGTCCAGCGGATGCAGGTCGAGGCCCGCACGCCAGACGATGTCGGGCATGGCGGCGGGCGGGGCGAGCCCGGGCCCGAGGCGGATGTCGAGGGTCACGGACCGGGCAGCCTCGCTGGTCGGTCCGGCTCCGCTCTTGGGCTCGGCTCCGCTCACGGGCCCGGCGGGCCCGCTCAGCGGCTTGGCGGCCTCGCTCATCGGTCCGGGTTCGTTGACCGGCCGGGCTCCGTTCACCGGCCTGGCGGCCCTGCTCACCGGCTCGGCTCCGTTCGTCGGTCCTGCGCCCCCGGTCACCGGTCCGGCTCCGCCCGCCGGCCCGCCGACTCCACTCACCGCTTCAGAACGAGCCGCCCCATTGAACTCGTAGGAGTACCGCTCCGGGATCAAGCACAGCCCGGCCGACGCGCCGATCTCCAGTAGGGCGATGGGGCCCTCGATGCGCTGGAGTCCCAGCAGGATCGCTCCGCAGCGGGCGGGCTCGTTGGTCTGCGTCGCCCGCGTCCGGACGGTGGCCGCGAACGCCGGCCACCGGGTGGCGAACAGGTCGCGCAGGGAGTCCGCGTCCCCGGGCCGTGCCCCGTGCCACCGCGCCGACGCGAAGACCAGGTTGGGCTGCTGCTTGCCGGGCGGAAGCGAAGCCAGCGGCGCGAGCAGCGCGGGGTCGTCGGCGACGGTCTCGGCCCAGCGCCGCAGGGTGGGTGACGTATCGGCGGCCTGGTGGACGGCGAAGGCGCGGTACCGCTCGGCGAGGGCGCGCAGGTCCGGACGGTGGTGGGATGCCGTGGTGTCGTTCATGACGGGGAGCCTGCGGGACGCCCGGGCCCGCGTCGACGTTGACCGAGTCAACATGGGCGGCTCAGGCCAGGGCGCGGGGCCGCAGACGCAGCCCGTTCGGATACTCCTCCAGGGCGTGAGCCATGAGACCGGGGATGCGGGCCAGGGTGAAGACGACCTCGCCGGCGTCGGCGGGCAGATCCGCCGCGACCGTCAGAGCGGCCAGGGCGGCGTCGACGTTCGGGTGGACGCTGTGCTCGCGCGCCACCCGCACCGCGAGGTCGTCGGCGGCGTCGGCGGCGTCCGGGGAGACGTCGGCGACCCGGTCGAGGAGCACGGCGACACGGGGATCGGGTCCGACGTACACCTTGTGCCCGAACCCGGGAACCGGCGCGTCGGGCACGGCGCGCGTGGCGATCCACGCCCGTAGGGCCCTCGTGGCGGCGCGGCTCGCACCCGCCTGCGCGCGGCCGCTCATCGCGGCGAGTCCGGTGAGGAGCACCATCCACGGGTCGGCGCCGACTCCCGCCGCGGTGCGTGCCGCCAGCGTCGAGGCGGTGAGCTCGTGGTCCACCAGCGCGGTCAGCGCCGCGTCGAGGGCCCGGCCGACGCCGGCGAGCCGGGCGTCGTCGACGGGCTCGGGCGCCCAGGCACGGGCGAGCCGCTCGGCGACGGTGCCGTCGCGCAGACCGGTCAGCGCCGTGGTCGAGGCGGCGACGGCGGTGACCGCGACCTCCCGGCAGTGCCCGGGTTCGAGGCACGTACGCTCCCGGTCCCGCGCGGCCCCCCGCATCACCGTCCAGCGCACGACGTCGGCGCCGGCCGGATCACCGGGCACGGTCTCCTCGGCCTCCGCGCGCCACGTCGCGTCGGCGTCGGACATGCCCAGCACATGGCACGCCGTCCGCTCGAACCCCCATGCCGCGCAGTCCGCCACGTCCACCCCGCGGAAGGCGAGACGCCCGGACGCGTCCAGCTGCGTGACCTCGGACTCGATCAGTGGCAGCGCGCCCGCCCGAGGCCGGCTCCGGGCCCGGGCCAACGCCAGCACGTCGTCCCGCCGGAACCGCGACACCCGCTGCCCCTCCGGCCCCGTCGACACCTCCCGCGCGATCACCCCGCGCGACACATAGGCGTACAGGGTGGACAGCCGCACCCCCAGGGCCTCGGCGGCCTGCTCCGACGTCATCCATGATGCGCGCACCGGACGATCATGCCTTCCAGGGCGCCGGCACACCTCACCGGCATCGGACACCCCGCATCCTCGGATCGCCGATCAGTGGCTCAAGCGGCCCTGAATGCGGACGCCGGCTCCTGCCACGGTGGAGGCAACGACACACCCACGAGGAGCCGACATGCCACGCAAGCCCGTCGACATCGACATCACCGTCCCCGACCTGTCCGGCCGGCGCGCCGTCGTCACCGGAGCGAGCGACGGCATGGGGCTGGAGCTGGCGGCGCGGCTCGCCGCCGCCGGCGCCGAGGTCGTCATGCCTGTCCGCAACCCGCGCAAGGGAGAGGCGGCGATCGCCACGATCCGTGCGAGCCATCCCGCCGCCGACGTGTCGCTGCGCGAGCTCGACCTGTCCTCGCTGAGCTCCGTCGCCGCGCTCGGCAAGACGCTGGCGGAGGAGGGGCTGCCGATCCACATCCTCGTCAACAACGCCGGCGTCATGAACCCGCCCGACCGGCAGACGACCGCCGACGGCTTCGAGCTCCAGTTCGGCACGAACCACCTCGGCCATGTCGCCCTCGTCGCCCATCTGCTGCCCCTGCTGCGGGCCGGCGGTGCCCGGGTGACCTCACAGAGCAGCATCGCCGCGCGCAGCGGCGCCATCAACTGGGACGACCTGAACTTCGAGCGCTCCTACAGCAGCTCACGCGCCTACCGGCAGTCGAAGATCGCGGGCGCCCTGTTCGGACTCGAGCTCGACCGCCGCAGCCGTGCCCACGGCTGGGGCATCACCAGCAACATCGCGCATCCCGGCGTCGCCCCGACGAGCCTGCTGGCCGCCCGCCCGGAGGTCGGCCGCGGCAGCGACACCGCGGCCCTCCGCGTGATCAAGGCGTTGTCCCGGCGCGGCATCCTCCTCGGCACCCCGCGGACCGCGATGCTCCCCGCCCTGTACGCCGCCACCTCGCCCGACGCCCGGGGCGAGCTGTTCTACGGACCCCAGGGTCCCGGCAACCTCGGCGGAGCCCCCGGACAGCAGGCGCTGTGGCGTCCCCTGCGCAGCGCCGAGGACGCCGCCCGCGTCTGGCAGATCTCCCAGGAGCTCGCCGAGGTGCGCTTCCCCGACAGCTGACGCGGAGCTCCGCCGACGCTCACCGCACGGCGAGGCCGTACGGGGGGACCCGTAAGGGGGGATCGGCAGGCCGTGGATACGCGCGTCCACGGGCGGTAGAAGTGAACCAGCACGGAAGGAGGTGCGGCATGGAGATCGACCGGAGCGGACTGGCGGAGTTCCTCCGCAGCCGCCGCGCGGCGCTGCAACCCGAGGACGTCGGCCTGCCGCGCGGCCGACGCCGCCGGACCAGCGGGCTGCGGCGGGAGGAGGCCGCCCTGCTGTGCAGCATGTCGACCGACTACTACGCGCGCCTCGAGAGGGAGCGCGGCCCGCGGCCGTCCGAACAGATGATCGCCTCCATCGCGCAGGGACTCCACCTCTCCCTCGACGAGCGCGACCACCTGTTCCGTCTCGCCGGCCACCACCCACCCGCGCGCGGTCCGGCCAGCGAACACATCAGCCCGGGTCTGCTCCGCATCCTCGACCGCTTGCAGGACACCCCCGCCGAAATCGTCACCGAGCTCGGCGAAACCCTGCGGCAGACCCCGCTCGGCGTCGCCCTCACCGGCGATCTGACCGTCCACCAGGGCCCGGCCCGCAGCCTCGGCTACCGCTGGTTCACCGACCCCGCCACCCGCCGGCTCTACGCCGACGACCAACACGCCTTCCTCAGCCGCCTGTTCGCCTCGGGCTTGCGTTCCCTGGCCACCCAGCGGGGCCCCGGCTCCCGGGCGGCGCAGCTCGCCGACCTGCTCCTGGCGCGGAGCGAGGAGTTCAAGAAGGTGTGGAACGACCACGAGATCGGCCTGCGTCCCCGCGAGGTCAAACGCTTCAACCACCCCGAGCTCGGCATCATGGAGCTGAGCTGCCAGACGCTCCTCGACCCCGACCAGTCGCATCTGCTGCTCGTCTACACCGCCGTCCCCGGCAGCGAGAGCCACGAGAAGCTGCAACTGCTGTCCGTGATGGGGCCGCGGACGAGGCTGCATTGAGCCGGTCCGAGAAATGCCCCGGACAGGTCCCGGAGACGTCCCGGAGATGCCGCCGCACCCCTACCTGACCGCTGAACCGCGGGCCGGACTGGGTGCGGCGGCAGCCGTTGCTCAGATGTCCCGGGGAGAGACCGGCCAAGGCTGTGACCTGCGCCGTCCGACTGTCGTGAGTCGTTGACCTGGTACAGGCTCGCTCTGGCTGATACGGCCGGAAGTCCCAGGAAGTCCCAGAGGACTCCCACGGGCAGGAGCCACTCTTTCGGCTCTGCACATGGCACGCGCGCATGCTACGGCTGGTGATCGCGTCAGCGCTGTGACCCGACCCGGCTGCGTCCTGGGACGCGGTGCACGGTGGCCGACTCGCCTTCTCCGAAGGGCGCGACGCCCGGCTCGGCCGGACGCCACCGGTGGGGTGGAGGCGAGTCCGAGCCGCGGGCCGTGCCGGCACGGTGCACCTCCCGATGAGCAGCCCCGGTGACGTCGCCGGCTGTTGCCCGTGCCCAGGCTCACCGGGCGGGAGCGGAGTGAGACGGACCGGTTCGGACGTCTGCTCCGGCTCGGGAGCGTCCGGGCAGGTGGCACACGGGGAGCACGGTGGCGCCGGCTGACGGCTGGAGTGCAGAAGCGTCCTCGCCGGGTACTCCGGCCCCCGCGACGACTGTGAGGTTTCCGGAACGGTGGCATCGGTTAGACGCCGTTGTCGGGTGCTCGACGGGCGCCGGTTCTCCGGGCGCCCCGCCAGAGGGACGACGCGGGTCGGCGGGCGAAGGGAAGGGCACGCATGGCGGCGGTGGACGAGGGCGCGCGGATGCCGGACGGGGCGGCGCGGCGTCCGGCACAGGGGAGAGCTGTGGTGCGGTGGCTGACGACCACCGATCACAAGGTCATCGCCCACATGTACCTGACGACAGCCTTCGGCTTCTTCCTGTTCGCGGGAATGCTCGCGATGCTGATGCGGGCCGAGCTGGCACGGCCCGGACTTCAGATCGTCTCCGCCGAGCAGTACAACCAGCTCTTCACCATTCACGGCACGGTGATGATGCTGCTGTTCGCCACCCCTACGTTCGTGGGGTTCGCCAACGCGGTGATGCCGTTGCAGATCGGCGCTCCTGACGTGGCGTTCCCCCGGCTGAACGCCTACACCTACTGGGTGTATCTCTTCGGCGGTCTGATGGTGGTGTCGGGATTCCTCACCGGCCGGGGAGCGGCCGACTTCGGGTGGTTCGCGTACGCTCCGCTGAACGGCCCCGCGCACAGCCCCGGAGCCGGCGGCGACCTGTGGGTCATGGGTCTGGCCGTGTCCGGGCTGAGCACCATCCTGGGCGCCGTCAACTTCATCGCCACCGTCATCTGCCTGCGCGCCCCCGGTATGACGCTCTTCCGGATGCCGGTCTTCACGTGGAACGTACTGTTCACATCGATCCTGGTGCTCCTGGCGTTCCCCGTGCTCACCGCAGCTCTCCTGGCGCTGTTCGCCGACCGCCGCTTCGGCGCGCACGTTTTCGACCCGGCCAACGGGGGAGCACTGCTCTGGCAGCACCTCTTCTGGTTCTTCGGGCATCCCGAGGTCTACATCGTCGCCCTGCCGTTCTTCGGCATCATCACCGAGGTCATCCCGGTCTTCAGCCGCAAGCCGGTCTTCGGGTACTTCGGCCTGATCGGGGCGACCGCCGCCATCACGGGGCTGTCCGCGATCGTCTGGGCCCACCACATGTTCGCCACGGGCGCGGTGCTGCTGCCGTTCTTCTCGCTGGCCTCGTTCCTGATCGCGGTGCCGACCGGGGTGAAGTTCTTCAACTGGATCGGGACGATGTGGCGTGGTTCGCTGTCGTTCGAGACGCCCATGCTGTGGGCGCTGGGCTTCCTCGCGACCTTCCTCTTCGGCGGGCTGACGGGGGTGCTGCTGGCGTCGCCGCCGCTGGACTTCCACACCACCGACACCTACTTCGTCGTGGCGCACATGCACTACGTCCTCTTCGGCACCGTCGTCTTCGCCATGTTCGCCGGCTTCTACTTCTGGTGGCCGAAGTTCACCGGCCGCATGCTCGACGAGCGGCTCGGGAGACTGCACTTCTGGACGCTGTTCGTCGGGTTCCACCTCACCTTCCTGGTGCAGCACTGGCTGGGCGCCGAGGGAATGCCCCGGCGTTACGCCGACTACCTGGCCGCGGACGGCTTCACCGCGCTCAACACGGTCTCGTCCGTCGGCGCCTTCCTGCTCGGCGGCTCCACGCTGCCCTTCCTCTACAACGTCTGGAAGACGGCGCGCTACGGGGAGAAGGTCACCGTGGACGATCCCTGGGGGTTCGGACGCTCCCTCGAATGGGCCACCTCCTGTCCCCCGCCGCAGCACAACTTCGTCGCCCTGCCCCGGATCCGCTCCGAGTCGCCGGCGTTCGACCTGCGCCACCCGAGTCACGCGAGGCACGCTCACTCCCACTCGCCGGCCGGTGACCGTGCCGGGCAGGGACAGCCGGGCGACGTGACCGGGAACGGGACCGGGAGGGGGGAGCGCCCGTGAAGGCCGAGACCGCCCTGTTCGCGGGCGTCAGCCTCTTCTTCGCCGTCAGCGCCGCCGTCTACGGACGGTCCTCGGCCGAGCCGGCGGGCACCGTCGCTCTGGTGGTCTCGTGCCTGATGTCGGCCCTGGTCGCCTTCTTCCTCTGGTACCGGCACCGCAAGGACGGGCTCCTGCCGAAGGACCGCAAGGGGGCCTCGGTGCACGAGGCCGCGGGGCCCGTGGCCTTCTTCCCGCCGCGCAGCGCGTTCCCGGTGCTGGCGGCGGCGGGCACGGCGCTGCTCGGCCTGGGCGCGGTGTACGGGCTGTGGCTGTTCCTGATCGGCGCCGGGGTGCTCGTCCCCGGTGTCCTGGGTTTCGTTTTCCAGTACGCCGCACGGGGGACGGACCCCGTGCGCCCGACCGGTGTGGAGGACCGATGAACGACAGGACACGGCAGACGGTCGTGGTGACCGGGGCGAGTGCCGGCATCGGGCGGGCGACCGCCACGATGTTCGCCGCCCGCGGCGCCAGGGTCGCTCTGCTGGCACGGGGACGCGCGGGCCTGGACGCGGCTGCGGCCGACGTGCGCGCGGCCGGCGGGCAGGCGCTGCCCCTCGTCACCGACATGGCGGAATGGGAGCAGGTGGAGGACGCCGCCCGTCGCGTCGAGGAGGAGTTCGGCCCGGTCGACGTCTGGGTGAACAACGCCTTCACGGCGGCCTTCGGCAAGTTCACCGACGTTCCCCCGGAGGAGTTCCTGCAGGCCACGAGGTCGACCTACCTCGGCTACGTGCACGGCACCCGGGCCGCGCTGGAGCGCATGGTGCCACGGGACAGCGGCGCGGTGGTGCAGGTGGGCTCCGCGCTCGCCTACCGCGGCATCCCGCTGCAGAGCGCGTACTGCGGAGCCAAGCACGCCATCCAGGGCTTCACCGAGTCCGTGCGGTGCGAACTGCTGCACGACAAATCCCGGGTGCGCGTCACCATGGTCCAGATGCCGGCCGTCAACACCCCGCAGTTCACCTGGCTGCGCACCCATCTGCCCCGCCACGCCCAGCCCGTGCCGCCGATCTACCAGCCCGAGATGGCCGCCCGCGCCGTACTGCGCGCCGCCGACCACCCGCAGCGGCGCGAGTACTGGGTCGGGACGTCCACGGCGCTGACGCTGCTGGCCAACGCCGTCGTACCCGGCCTGCTCGACCGCTACCTGGCCCGCACCGGGTTCGACTCCCAGCAGACCGACGCCCACCCGCAGCCCGAAGGGCACGGCAACCTCTTCGCACCGGCGGACGAGAAGCGGGACTACGGAGCCCACGGCGTGTTCGACGACCAGGCTCACTCCTTCGACCCGCAGGTGTGGGCGAGCCGCCATCACCTGGGCAAGGCGGCGGCCGTGGCGGGACTCGCCGGCGCGGGATACGCGCTGCTGCGCCGCCGCGGCGGGCGCTGAGCCACGCCACGTCACAGGCTCCGGCCGTGCCCGCCCGTGCCGGCCGGATCCACGTGGCCGCGCTTTCAGCGCCGTGACGCGGCTCGCCCCCGTCGGCGTTCTCGCCCGGGAGCGCCACCCGGTCGCTGTGGAACCAGCCGCTCAGCGCCCGCCTCAGCCGCCGCGCCGACGAGCCGGCCGGTGGCGTCGGCAGCGGACGCGGCACCTGGCGGGCGACGACGGCATGGCGGTCCCGCGCCGGGACAGGAGCGTCGGACTCGCGACAGCCGCCCTCGACCGACCGCGCGACATCCCGCGTCTCACGGCCCTTCTTGCCTGGGCTCGCGCGGTGGGTCCGATACGCCGAATGCCTGCCCGGTTTGCGGATGCGGTGCCATGGATACACGGTCGAGGCGTTCCGGTCAGCGCGCAGAAGGGGAGCCACCCATGGGACACGGCGGAGACGTCATCGCGGAACTGACGACGGACCATCGGGAGGTCGAAGAACTGTTCGGGAAGATCGAGGCACTGCCGTCGGGCGATGAGCAGCGCAAGAAGTACGCCGACCAAGCCGTGATCGAACTGGTGAGGCACTCGATCGCCGAGGAGGCATACCTGTACCCGGCGGTGCGCGAGTTCCTCCCCAACGGTGACGGCATCGCCGACAAGGAACTCGAGGACCACGCCGAGGCCGAGCGGACGATGAAGGACCTCGAGGGCGTCGACGCCGGCGATCCCGAGTTCGACCGGCTCATCGGTGAGCTGATGGCGGAGATCCGCTCCCACGTCCGCGACGAGGAGGACAACCTCTTCGCCCAGCTGCGGTCAGCGGCTTCCGAGGACGAGCTGATGAAGCTCGGGGACAAGGTCCGGCAGGCCAAGAAGACCGCCCCCACCCGCCCGCATCCGTCCGCGCCGGACACGCCGCCGGCCAACAAGCTGCTGGCCCCGGGCGCGGGCATGGTCGACCGGATCAGGGACGCGCTCACGGGCCGTGGCAAGGACTGACCCGCCGCGCAGGCGTGCGGTGAGCCGTCCCCGGGTGCGTCCGCACCTCCGCCGACCCGGCAGCGGCCGGCGGCGGAACGCGGTCATGGACCGGTCCGTTCCGTCGCCGCCCGGGCGCGGTCCGCCGGACGAGGGCGGTGCCCAGCGGCGGGCAGCGGCAGGCGCGCCCTGACGGAACGTGGCCAGGACCGACTCCGCGCGGCGCCCGCCCACCGGCGGACAGGCCGACTCCGGCATCGGCCGGTGCGTGTCGGCACACCCTCGTCACCCAGTGGAGAGCTGTTCATGGACCCGGTCGATCTGCCCCTGCCTGTCGTGAGGCGCCCGCGGGAGGGGACCGACGCGGGAGCTCTCGAGCGCGACCTGCGCTCCCGTGTCGACGGGGAGGTGCGCTTCGACGCGGGCACCCGCGCGGCGTACTCGACGGACGGCTCCAACTACCGGCAGGTGCCCATAGGCGTCGTCGTCCCCCGCACGGTCGAGGCGGCCCGGGAGGCGGTGGCGGTGTGCCGTGACCATGGGGCGCCGCTTCTGTCGCGGGGCGGTGGCACCAGCCTCGCCGGCGAGTGCTGCAACACCGCCGTGGTCCTGGACTGGACCAAGTACTGCAACCGGCTGGTCTCCGTCGACACGCACAACAGGCGCTGCGTCGTCGAACCGGGCATCGTGCTGGACGACCTGAACCGACAGCTCGCCGAACACGGCCTGATGTACGGCCCCAAGCCGGCCACCCATCCGAACTGCACGATCGGCGGGATGATCGGCAACAACTCGTGCGGGTCGACGGCCCAGGCGTACGGCAAGGTCGTCGACAACCTGCACCGCCTGGAGGTCCTCACGTACGACGGCGTCCGCATGTGGGTGGGCCGGACGGACGACGGCGAACTGCGCCGGCTGACGGCCGCCGACGGGCGGGTGGGGGAGCTCTACCGCGGGATGACCGCCGTGCGCGACCGGTACGCCGGCCTCGTCCGTGAGCGCTACCCCGACATCCCCCGCCGGGTCTCCGGCTACAACCTGGACTCGCTCCTGCCCGAGCACGGATTCGATGTCGCCGGGCTGCTCACCGGATCCGAGTCCACGCTCGTCACCGTCCTGCACGCGGAACTCGAACTGGTCCCCGTACCGAAGCACAGCGCGCTGGTCGTCCTCGGGTACGAGGACATCTGCCAGGCCGCCGACCACGTACCGGCCGTCCTCCGGCACGAGCCGGCCGCGCTGGAGGGGGTGGACCACCAGCTGATCCACTTCGAGCAGAAGAAGCACCTCAACCCTGACGCGTTGAAGGAACTGCCCGAGGGACGCGCCTACCTGCTGGTGCAGCTCAACGGCGACACCCGTGAGGAGGTGGAGGAGCAGGCCAGGGCGCTCATCGACGCCAAGCCCGAGGACGTCGGCCACACCTGGTACGACGACCCGCAGCACATCGGAGAGCTGTGGAGGGTGCGCGAGTCCGGGCTCGGTGCGACCGCGCACGTCCCCGGGAAGCCGGACACCTGGGAGGGCTGGGAGGATTCGGCCGTTCCCGTGCCCCGCCTCGGCGACTACCTGCGCGACCTCAAGCGCCTGTACGAGGAGTTCGACTACGGGCACCCTTCGGTCTACGGCCACTTCGGCCACGGCTGCGTCCACACCCGCATCCCCTTCGACCTCGAGTCGGAGGAAGGCATCGCCCGGATGCGGGCGTTCGTGGAGAAGGCAGCCGACCTCGTCGTCTCCTACGGCGGATCCCTGTCGGGAGAGCACGGGGACGGCCAGTCCCGGGGCGAGCTGCTGGTGAGAATGTTCGGGCCGGAGCTGATCGAGGGCTTCGAGCGGCTGAAGGGGCTGTTCGATCCCGGCAACCGCATGAACCCGGGCAAGATCGTCGTTCCCTACCGGCTCGACGAGAACTTGCGCCTGGGCGCCGACTACCTGCCCTGGGAACCGGAGACCGTCTTCTCCTACCCGCACGACGACGGCAGGTTCAGCCGTGCCGCCGCCCGCTGTGTCGGAGTGGGCAAGTGCCGCTCCCTGGAAGGCGGGGTGATGTGCCCCAGTTACCGTGCCACCCGCGAGGAGGAGCACTCCACCCGGGGCCGCGCGCGCCTGCTGTTCGAGATGGTCAACAACGACGGCGACTCCCCGGTGACGGACGGCTGGCAATCCGGCGAGGTGCGCGACGCCCTCGATCTGTGCCTCGCCTGCAAGGGCTGCAAGACGGACTGCCCGGCCAACGTCGACATGGCCACCTACAAGGCCGAGTTCCTGCACCACCACTACAAAGGGCGGCTGCGGCCGCTCGCCCACTACTCGATGGGCTGGCTGCCCGCCGTCGCACGAGCCGTCGCGCTCGCGCCCCGCACCGTCAACGCCCTGACGTCCGTGCCCTGGGTGGCCCGGGCGGCGAAGGCGCTGGGCGGGGTGGCACCGGAGCGTGACGTGCCGGTTTTCGCCGAGCAGCGCTTCACCGACTGGTGGCGTGAACGGGGCGGGCCGCGCGGTGACGGACACCGGGGCGAGGTCGTGGTCTGGCCCGACACGTTCACCGACCACTTCCACCCCGCGATCGGCCGCGCCGCCGTCGAGGTCCTGGAAGCGGCCGGCTTCCGGGTCAAGGTCCCCGACCGCGCGGTCTGCTGCGGGCTGACATGGATCTCCACCGGGCAGTTGGGCGTCGCCCAACGGGTTCTGCGGCACACCCTCGACGTGCTCCGCGAGGACCTGCGCCGGGGCACCCCCGTCGTCGGTCTGGAACCGAGCTGCACCGCCGTCTTCCGCGCCGACGCCGTGGAACTGCTGCCCAAGGACCCGGACGTGGAGCGGCTGCGCGACCGGACCAGGACGCTCGCCGAACTCCTCCTGGAACGCGCCGGCGACTGGCGGCCGCCCCGGGTCGACGCCCGGGCGGTCGTCCAGCGCCACTGCCACCAGTACGCCGTCATGGGGTTCGACGCCGACCGGGAGATCCTCGGGCGCGCCGGGGTCGACGCCGATGTCCTGGACGCCGGATGCTGCGGACTCGCCGGAAACTTCGGCTTCGAGAAGGGACATTACGACGTGTCCATGGCCTGCGCCGAGGCCGGGCTGCTGCCCGCCGTGCGTCAGGCCGACGACTCGACCCTGGTCCTCGCCGACGGCTTCAGCTGCCGTACCCAGGTCGACCAGGCCGGCACCGGACGCACCCCGCTGCACCTCGCGGAGGTCCTCGCGGCCGGCCTGCACGGCAAGGAACCCGTGGCGGACCGGCCCGGGGCTCCGCGGCGACGCGCGCTGCTGCCGCTTGCCGGCGCGGGTGCCGCCCTGCTCGCCGCCGCCCTCGGAGCCCGGCGTGTCCGGGCGACCCGTACGACCCACTGAGGAAGGGTGTGCGCTGAGTGGAGGGAACCTGGTCGTTCGGACTGGCGATTCTCGTCGTGGCGCTGGCCGGGATGGCCGCGGTCGCGTCGAACCGCGTGAGCGAGCGGACCCGAGTACCGGCTCCCGCCTTCTTCCTGGTGGTGGCCGCAGTCGCCGTGGACGTCTTCCCCGGACTGCGGACCCTGTCGACCGCCACGGTGCAGGACGTGGTCACCGTAGCCCTGGTGGTGCTGCTCTTCCAGGGCGGCATGGACCTCGGCTGGCGGCGCTTCCGGCCGGAGGCCCGAGCCATCCTCGGCATCGGTGTACTGGGCACCTTCGCCACCGCCGGTCTGCTGGCCGTCGCGGCGCACACACTGCTCGGTCTCGACTGGCGCCCTGCCCTGCTGCTGGGCACGGCTCTCGCCCCGACCGACCCGGCCGTCGTCTTCTCGGTGCTCGGCCGCCGCCGGATCACCGGCCGCACCGGAGTGCTGCTGCCCGGCGAGTCCGGCGCCAACGACCCGGTGGGCATCGCGCTGATGGCCGGCCTGCTGGGCAGCTCCAGCGGCTCGGCGCTCGGCACGGCAGGTCACACGGCCCTGCTCTTCGTCCAGGAAATGGTCGTCGGCGCGGCGCTCGGGGCCGCGGGCGGGTGGGTGCTCAAATGGCTGATGCGCAGGGTCGCCCTGCCCGCCGAGGGCCTGTACCCGCTGCGCACGCTCGCGGGGGCCTTCGCGATCTACGGACTGGCGACGGTCGCCCACGGCTCCGGGTTTCTGGCCGTCTTCGTGGCAGGCATCCTGCTCGGCGACGTCCGGGCCCCTACAAGAGGGAGATCGAACGCTTCCACACCGCACTGGGCAGCCTCGGCGAGGTCGTCGCCTTCGCCGTGCTGGGGCTGACCGTGCCGTTGTGGACGTTCACCGCCGAAGGCGCGTGGACGGACGGGCTGGTCCTGGCGGTGGTGCTCGCCTTGGTCGTGCGTCCGGTCGTCATGGCTGTCCTGCTGTCGCGCATGCGGATGAGCACGGGGGAGAGGGTGTTCCTCGCCTTCACCGGACTCAAGGGCGCCGTCCCGGTGCTTCTCGGCAGCTACATCGTCAGCTCGCAGGTCGCGGACGCCGATCGCCTCTACGACATCGTCTTCGTCGTGGTCGTCTTCTCCGTCGTGGTCCAGGGGTCGCTGGTGCCGACCGTGGCGCGATGGTGCCGGGTGCCGACGCGGTCGGTGGAACTGGAGCCGTGGGCCCTCGGGGTACGCCTGCGCGACCGCCCGGAAGGCGTGGCCCGCCACGTGGTCGCGGAGGGCTCCCCGGCCGACGGCGCCACTATCGAGGAACTCGACATCGGCGAGGACACCTGGATCAGCCTCGTCGTGCGCGAGGGACGCCTGCTCCCCGTGAGCGGCTCCACGCGCCTGCGCACGGGCGACGAGGTGCTGCTGCTGACGGGGGACGACGAGAAGACGTGCGCGCAGCTGTTCACCAGCCACCCGACGTGACGTCCGTCGGACCGCCCGTTGACAGGCGTACGGGCCCGTCCTCGCCAGGGCGCTGAGCACGGACCGGAGCGGGCCGTCACATCCTCTCCTTCCAGCCGGCCCGGACCAGCCAGGCATTGACGGGCCACGCGGTGAAGAAGCCGAGGACCATGGAGAGCTGCATCATCATCCAGTAGGCGGCCGTGGTCTTGGGCAGGCCCGGCGAGAAAATGATCTCCTGGTAGAGCCACATGCCGAAGAACAGCCCGATCTGGAAGGCGACGATGGACAGGGTGTCGGCCTTCACAGCTGCCCAGATGCCCCTGAGCCGTCCGATGCCGCGCATGGGAACGATGGTGAAGTACTGGAAGACGACGCCCAGGACCCAGGCGAAGGCGAAGTCCAGGGCGAAGTCCGCGTAGAGGGCCTTGCCCGCCAGGGTGAGCGACGTTGCGAGGACCAGCCACTCCGCGGCGATGTCGCCGAGCGTGCAGCCGGCCCCGCAGTGACTGATCGCCTTGGACTGGACGTTCCAGTCCGGCAGCTTGTCCGAGTCGGGCATGCCGTGTTCCGCGACAGCCGGCTCGGAGGTGCGACGGCCATGGGCGTAGTAGAACCACAGGGCCACCGGTCCCCAGTACAGGGCCGTCACGGGATAGACCAGGTTCATGATCCACATGTGCTGTCGGCGGCCCAAGAGGAAGACGTCCGCCAGGATGACCAGCGCGCAGGCGAAGGCCACACTCAGGCTGAACCAGCCCAGAGCCTCGAGCCACCCCGCCGGTTCCATCTGCTCTGCCATGCTCTTCGTCCGTTCGTCTTCTCGGCCACGCGATCGGACGCCTGGGTACCCGCGTCATTCGTCGGTCACTCGCCCGGCCGGTGCGCGACCGAGCCGGGGGCGCCGCCGTGGTGTGCGGGTACAGCTGACGCAGGTCGCCGACGGCGAGCGGACGGGGGTGAGGAGTGCCAGGGGGTCTTTCGCGGACAGCCCGCCCCTACCGGACCGCTCTGCCGCATGGTCGCGGAAAAGGCCGGGTGAGTGTGGCACTGGATCCAGTGACCGATTCACCGAGAGGGAGCGGCGGCCCTGGTCGGTGAACGGCCGGCTCCGCGGTTCGTTCGGACAGGACGGGCCGGGGTCAGGATGCCGACCGGCTCGGCCGCCGGAAGGCCCGGCCCAGCGTCTTGACGAGCAGCGAGGCACCCCTCAGCGCCAGCACCAGGACGGCCAGGGTCAGACAGACACGCGCCGCCCCCCACGACCCGGCGGCGACGGCCCGCGCGTACGCCGCCACCCAGGCCCCCGCACCGTCGAGCTCCCGAACGGGCCCCTCGGGGGAGCCGGCAGCGACCAGCTCGCTCAGGGACCAGCCGGCGACGGCGAGCAGCGTCAAGCCGGCGGCCGCGATCCCGAGAGCTCCCAAGACTGAACGCCGCTTCGGCACCTCACTCACGCTGTTCCCTCCCGCGGAAACCTGGCACGCACGACTGCGGAAGCCGCCTCGTCTAACCTCCCGACTCGGGCCGCGCGGCGCGAAACCTCCGCGGTGCGGGACAGGCCGGAATGCCGGCGCCGTGGCCGGCGGCGGTCGCGGTGACCACCGTATCGGTGCCGGCGCACGACGACGTCGGCCGGCCGTCGCCGGGCACGCTCGGGCCGGTCGCGGACAACCGCATGGCCGGGCTTCGGCACGCGCGGGGACCCGGAGCAGCCGCTCAGCGGCAGGGCGCCTCACCACCCGCGGGCGGTGGCGCACGGCTCGCCAGTCACGCCGGGGACGTTCACCAGCCGGCCGACGACTCCTCGTCCGGGGCCTTCCCGAACCGTGCCGAGCACTCGAGCAGCAGGGCGTGGACGAACCCCTGAGGCAGATTGCCCCGCAACTGGCGCTGCGCCACGTCGTACTCCTCGGCGAACAGTCCGGTGGGCCCGCACGCCGAGCGGGTCCGCTCGAACCACCGCGCCGCCTCGGCGGGCCGGCCCTGTACGTGGGCGGCCAGCGCCATCGTGAAGCCGCACAGCAGGAAGGCGCCCTCCGCGTCGCCCAGCGGTTCGTCCCCGTGCCGGAAGCGGTACACGTAACCGTCCTTCGCCAGATGGCGCGCCACCTCGGAGCGAGTGCGGGAGAGACTGGGATCGGTGCGCGGCACCGCCCCGCGCGCCAACGGCAGCAGCAGGGCCGCCTCCGGCCCGGTGTCGTCGTCGGCGCGCTGCCAGTGACCGTCGGGATGGACGCAGCGGGACCGGGTGGCCGCGAGGATCCGATCGGCCAGTCGGGACCAGTCCGCCGACGCGGGAGTGCGCAGCTCCCGTGACAGGTCGCGCAGACCGACGACGCAGCAGAGACGGGAATGGGTCCACCAGCGGTCCTCCAGCTCCCACAGCCCGGCGTCCGGCTGGGTCCAGCGGTCCGCGACGGCTTCGGCGGCCCGGGCGGCGGCTTCGGCCGCCCGGGCGTCCAGGACGTCGTGGCGGGCGGCTGCCGCGAACAGCTGGAGCGCCTCGCCGAAGACGTCGAGCTGGAACTGCCGGCCCGCCCGGTTCCCGGCCCGGTCACCGCCCCCGGGATAGCCGACGACCGGCAGGGGCCGCTCGGCGGGCAGCCGGCCGCCGCTCACCGTGTAGGCGGGACGCAGTGCGGCGCCGTCCTCCAGGATGCGGTCGGCGACGAAGCGCACCGCGCGTTCCAGCAGCGGGTGCGGGCCGTGTGCGGCGACCGCGATGCCGGCGTAGCACTGGTCGCGGACCCAGGCGTACCGGTAGTCGTAGTCGCGGCCGGTGTCGGCGCGTTCGGGCAGCGAGGTGGTGGCCGCGGCGACCATGCCCCCCGCGGCACTGGTCAGTCCGTTCAGGACCGCGTACGCCATGCGGGTGTCGCGAGGGGCGGCGGTGTCCGAGCAGTCCGGCACGACGCGCTTCCACCACCGTTCGGTGGCGTTCCACAGGGAAGGCGGGTCGAGGGGGGTGCTGCCCGGCTCCGTGGCCAGTTCCAGGACCAGGTCGTGGGCGCCGCCCTCCGGCAGGCGCACGCGGGCGTGCAACCCGCCGTCCGGGTCATGGCGGGCGTCCTCGGCCCCGGTGAGCCTCACGTGCAGGGCGCCGGAGCGTGCCCGCCAAGCGCCGCCGTCCTGCCGGAGCTGCGTCATGGGATGCCGCCCGTAGCCGGCGCGCACGTCGAGGTCGACGTCGACGACCGCGGCGCCGCGGACGGCACGGATCTGCCGCAGCAGCACCAGGCGCCCCGTGTCGGCCGGCACCGCCAGGGCCTCCCGGCAGGACACGATGCCGGCGGCGGTGACCCACCGGCTGACGCGGATGAGGGTGCCGTCCTCGTAGTAGCCGCCCCACACGTTCCACCGGTCGGCGGGACGGACCCGGAACCGGCCGGGGCCGCCCAGGAGGCCGTTGAAGACGGCGCCGTCGTGCCAGGCGGGTGCGCACAGCCAGGCGATACCTCCGCGCGGATCGATGAGGGCCCCGCGCTCCCCGTCGGCGATCAGGGCGTAGTCGCGCAGGGTCCAGGGGCTGTCCGCCCCGCTGGCCGCGGCCGCATCGTCGGTTTCGCCGGGCCGGGTCATGCGGTGCGGTAGCGGTCGGCGGCCGCCCGGTCCAGGGTGAGGCCGTGGCCCGGCTCGCCGGAGGCGCCGGGGGAGACGGTGCCGCCCCGCGGGTCCAGGGTGCCGTGGAACATCATGTTCTCGATGCGGACATGATCGTGGAACCACTCCAGGTGGCGCGTGTTGGGCACGGCTGCGGCGACGTGGGCGTGCAGGTGCGGAGCGCAGTGGCCCGAGATGTGCAGGCCGAGTCCTTCGGCCACGGCCGCGGCGCGGAGCCAGACGGTGATGCCGCCGCAGCGGGTGACGTCGGCCTGGAGGCAGTCGACGGCTCCCGAGGCGGCCATCCGGGCGAAGTACGGCAGGTCGTAGCCGTACTCGCCTGCCGCGACGTCGGGGGCGACGGCCTCGCGCACCTCGCGCAACCCGGTCAGATCGTCGGAGGAGACGGGTTCCTCCAGCCAGATGACGCCGAGGTCGGCCAGGGCGGCTGCCATGCGGACGGCCTGCTTGCGGGTGTAGCCGCCGTTCGCGTCGACGTACAGCTCGGCGGTGTCGCCCACGGTACGGCGGGCCAGCACGGTGCGGTGCAGGTCGCGGGCCTCCCTGCGGCCCCAGGACTCGGCGACCTTGATCTTCACGCGGCCGACGCCCTGCTCGGTCCAGCCGCGCAGCTGCTCTTCGAGCCGGGTGTCGTCGTAGGTGGTCAGACCGCCGCTGCCGTACACCGCGACCTCCTCGCGGGCCGCGCCCAGCAGACGCACCAGCGGCAGGTCCAGCAGGCGCGCTTTGAGGTCCCACAGGGCGGTGTCGACGGCGGATACGGCCCCGGCGCCGATGCCGGGCCTGCCCGTGTTACGCAGAGCACGGCTCATCCGGTCGCCCGCGGCCGGGACGTCGAAGGCGTCGTGCCCGACGACGAGGTCCGCCAGCTCCTGCCTGACGACGGGGGCGGTGGCGGGCGAGCCGTAGGTGAAGCCGAGGCCCGTCACGCCCGCCGCGGTGGCCTCGACCAGCACCAAAGTGGTCGCGTCCCAGGTCAGGGTCGCGTCGCCGCCCGGCAGATCAGTCGGGATCCGGTACACGGAGACAGCCAGGCGCTCGACGGCGGGCCCGCCGTCGNNGAGGACCGCGGTGGCCGCGGCCTCGATCTGGTCCAGGGAGGCGTGCGGCGGGATGGGCGGGACGGCCGGGTCGGTGCGGAAGTCGATGACGAACGGCCGGTCGGCGGCGAGCGCCCGGTCCCAGGC
>MUNG01000142.1 GCA_002154585.1 Streptomyces pseudogriseolus | reverse complement strand
CCGCCCCGCCGTCGGCCGGTCCGCCCTCCGCGGGACCTACCCCGCCCGCACGCTCCACATTCACCACACTCTCCCTTCACGACCACCCGCCCACGCGGGCACCCGGCGCACCACCGCGGCCCGCTCACGCCAGTCCCTCCGCGACGATCCGCAGCGCCCGGCGGAGCGCCTCCGCCTGGGCGGGGGCGAAGTCCGCGTACAGGGCGGCCAGGAAGCTGTTGCTCTCGTCGAGGACGGCGTCCTCGGGCAGCAGCCCGGCGGGCACGCACTCCGCGAGCGCGCGGGCGGCCTCGTCCACCCGCGGGTCGTCGGCACCGGCCCCGTCGAGCTCGTCGAGCAGCCGGTACACGTCCCTCGCCCGCTCAAGACCGCCCGGCGCCCCGACCACCCCGCTCATCAGCCCCATCAGCCGCTCCCGCTCTTCTGTCGGCGCGGAGGTGTCGAGCAGCGCGAGGATCTCGCGGTCCTTCGCGGCCATCGGGGAGTCGGTCAGATGCGCGGTGTCCCGGAACAGCGCGGCCAGCTCCGGCGAGACCGGCCCCTCGGCGGCCGTCCCGCCCTCCGACTCCCGCAGCGTCCGCAGCCGCGCCCGCCGCTCCCGGATCGCCTCCTCCTGCCGCGCCAGGTCCTTGTCCAGCTCCGCCAGCACCTCGGCGAGGTCCTTGCCCGCGTCGTCCGCGAGCACGTCCCGCACCTCGGCGAGCCCGAGCCCCAGCTCGGTCAGCCGACGGATCCGCGCCAGCACGACCGCGTGCCGCAGGGTGTAGTCCCGGTACCCGTTCCCGAGCCGCTCCGGCTCCGGCAACAGCCCGAGATGGTGATAGTGCCGCACCGCCCGGGTGGTGACCCCGACGGCCGCGGCAAGTTCTCCGATCCGCATGCCCCCAGTAGAAACGTTGACGTCGCGACAGGGTCAAGCGAAAGCCGTGGCGCCCGACAGGGGCCCTGCTCCTGTGCCACGATCGAGGGAACGGTTCCCGATTCCCCGGTCAGGTGATCACCCCATGGTCCAGTCTGACGAGCGACCGAAGGAGGGGCGCGACGTGACGGCAACGGCCCACGAGCCGATCTCGCAGGCGGACGTCCTGCTGGAGGGGTTCCTCGCCCTGGACACCCCGGAGGGCTTCCGGGCGGAGCTGATCGAGGGGGAGATCGTCGTGACACCGCCGCCGGACGGGGACCACGAGGACTACATCGGGCTGATCGTGACGCAGGTGATCAGACGATCCCGTACCGGCATGCAATTCTCCGGGAACAAGGGACTGAGGCTTGACAGCGGCGGCTCCTGCCCGAAGAACCACGTCATCCCGGACGGCACTTTCGCGCCCGCGGAGCTGCGCCTCTATCGTGGCGCCGACCCGTGGATGCCGTGCGACGGTGTGGCGATGGTCATGGAGGTGACCTCCACCAGGCCGCGGGCGGACCGGGAGACCAAGCGCCGGTGCTACGCGCGCGCCGGCATCCCCCTGTACCTCCTCGTCGACCGCGAGACCTCCTCGATCACGCTGTTCGGCGACCCGGAGGGCGACGAGTACCGGGAGCACCGCACCCGACCCCTGGGCAAGCCCCTCACCCTCCCCGAACCCTTCGGCTTCGACCTGGACACCGCCGACTTCCTCTGATCCCCTGGAGCCGGGGGTGGGACGTCGTGGGGAACGTGCGGGAACAGGCCAGGTGGACCAGGGCGCGGCTGGGGCGGTGCGGGCCCGCGCTGGATCTGCTCACCGCCCGGTTCGCCCGGCACGAGTACGCCCCGCACGCGCACGACGAGTACACGGTCGGGGTCACCGTCGGCGGGCTCGAGACGATCGCCTACCGCGGCGGACGCATCGTGTCCGGGCCCGGCTCGATCGTCGTCCTGGAGCCCGGCGAGATGCACACCGGCGGCCCCGCCGCCCCCGAGGGCTACGCGTACCGCGCCCTCTACGCCGCCCCCGCCCTCCTCGGCGACGGCACCCTGGGCACCGGCCACCCGTACTTCCCCGAACCCGTCCTGCACGACGCGGAGCTGGCCGCCGCCCTGCGCCGTACGCACACCGACCTCAGCGCCTGCCCCGACCCGCTGGAGGCCGAGTCGCGCCTGCCCTGGCTGCTCGCCGCGCTCGCCCGCCGCCACTCCACCTCCCGCGCCGACGACGCCGCCGTCCCCGGCGCCCGGTCCGTCGCCCTCGCCGTCCGCGACCGCCTCGCCGACGAACTCCTCGCCCCGCCCTCCCTGGCCGACCTCGCCGCCGACGTCGGCCTCTCCCGCTACCAGCTGCTGCGCGCGTTCCGTACGACGATGGGCGTGCCGCCGTACGCGTGGCTCGCCCAGTACCGGGTGACCCGGGCCCGCGCCCTCCTCGAAGCGGGGGTGCGGCCCGCGGAGGCGGCCGCCCTCGTCGGCTTCGCCGACCAGGCGCACCTCACCCGGTGGTTCCGCCGCGTGCTCGGGGTGACCCCGGCGGCCTACCGCAACAGCGTTCAAGACCCGGGACGCCGACCCGGCGCACACTCCGTCACATGACTGCACGCGGCTGGTTTTTGTTCTCCCTGATGGGAGTGGTCTGGGGCATCCCCTATCTGATGATCAAAGTGGCGGTGGACGAGGTGTCCCCGTCGGGCGTGGTCTTCGCGCGCTGCGCCGTCGGCACGCTCCTCCTGCTCCCGTTCGCCCTGCGCCAGGCGGGCCTCGCCCGGAACGTGCGGGCGCACTGGAAGCCGATGCTGGCGTTCGCGGTCATCGAGATCGTGGGCCCCTGGTACACCCTGACCGACGCCGAACGCCACCTCTCCAGCTCCACGGCCGGCCTGCTGATCGCGGGCGTCCCGATCGTCGGCGTGCTGCTGTCCCGTGCCTTCGGCCGGGCGGAGGCCCTTGGACCACGCCGTCTCACGGGCCTGGCCCTCGGACTCGGCGGCGTGGGCGTCCTCACCGTCCCCCATCTCACCGGCGGCGACGCCCTCTCCCTCGCGGAGGTCCTGGTCACGGTCGTCGGCTACGCGACGGCCCCGCTGATCGCCGACCGCCACCTCAAGGACGTCCCCACGCTGCACCTGATCACGCCCTGCCTGGCCCTGGCCGCCCTGGTCTACGCCCCCGCGGCGATCGCCTCGCGTCCCGCGGCGCTCCCCGCCCCGGAGACCCTGGCCGCGCTGGCCGCACTCGGCGTGGTCTGCACGGCGGTGGCGTTCGTCGCCTTCCTGGAGCTGATCAAGGAGGCGGGCCCGATCCGCGCGTCGGTGATCACGTACGTCAATCCGGCGATCGCGGTGGCGGCAGGCGCGCTCTTCCTCGACGAGGCCCTGACCGCCACGGTGCTGGCCGCCTTCGTCCTGATCCTCACCGGATCGGTGCTGGCCAACGCGCGGGAACGGAAGCCGGCCGGGCGGCGGGTACCATGGTCGGCACGGCAGACGAGCCGGGCGGACGGCCGCGTGGAGTCCCCCTAGGGGGCTTCCCGAGGAACGTCCGGGCTCCACAGGGCAGGGTGGTGGCCAACGGCCACCCGGGGTGACCCGCGGGACAGTGCCACAGAGAACAGACCGCCGGGGACCGCAAGGCCCCCGGTAAGGGTGAAACGGTGGTGTAAGAGACCACCAGCGCCTGGGGTGACCCAGGCGGCTAGGTAAACCCCACCCGGAGCAAGGTCAAAAGGAAGCACCCCGGTGCTTCTGCGCGGACGATCGAGGGCTGCCCGCCCGAGTCCGCGGGTGGACCGCACGAGGCCGGTGGCAACACCGGTCCTAGATGGATGGCCGTCGCCCCGGCGCCCGCGAGGGCACCGGGGAACAGAACCCGGCGTACAGCCCGACTCGTCTGCCGCTCAGCTTGAGGGCTTCGGGTTGTTGTGTGCGACCACGCCAACCACAGGTGAGCTGTGGACCGGGCTCACGTACGAGCCCGGTGCCGTCTACCAGCGGGACCAGCCGTCAGTCTCCACGACACCGCGAGTGCAACCTCAGTAACCCGTGAGGGGGAGGGGAAGCATGGTGCGCCGTCCGTTGTCGAGGTGGCTGACAGCAGTTCCATCCATCGGGGTATGTAACTGTACGCGAGGGCGCGAATACAGGATGCTGTCAGTGCTGTGAGGCACACTGGCAGAGCTGGACGCAGTCTGGGGGGTACGCGATGAGTGTGACGATCAACGAGCAGTGGCAAACAGATCATGATGACGACGTTGTGATCGTGGTTTCCGATGAGGAGTACCAGGCCGCTGCGCAGAGCGCGTTGGACGAGCTTGGCCTGACGTACGCACAACTTGAGGAGCAGGCGCGCAGCGGTTACTTCACGTCCGCGCAGGCTCACGCGCTCTGGGTGTCGATCGGCGGCACGGTTGACCTCTGAGCTTGAGCGACAGGCTCGTGCGTTTGCTCAGGAGTTGCAGAAGACACTTAACGGAACGGTTTGTAGGCACGTGCGGATTGCGGCCGTGCTCCGCCCTCGTTCCGGAGTTGGCCCTGTCTTCACCCTTGGTCACGGCCTGTCCCGCAACAATCCGACCCAGCCTCTGGCATTCCCGCTGCGTGTGGACAACAAAAACCCTCGCGCTTGGATGAGTCTGTCCTTTCAGTTGCGCCTCGACGACGAGGGGTCGTATCTGACAGTGCATTCGTCGTACTGCGCCATTTTTTCCGACGAGGGGTTGCAGTCGTGTCTCTGTCACTTCGACTATGAGCGGGAGAAAGACCGATATACCAGCGCACACGTCCAGGTCTACGGCACGTCGCCGGCGCTCGAGGCGTTGAACGGCAAGGGCGACCAGAAGCGGACCCTCGACAAATTGCACATCCCGGTCGGCGGTAGGCGGTTCCGGCCATGCATCGAGGACGTCATCGAGTTCCTGATCAACGAGCGACTCGTCGATGCGCACAACGGCTGGCAGCAGATCGTCGAGGAAGGGCGGGCCCGGTACCGGAGAAGTCAGCTGAAGGCTGCGATGCGGCGCCACCCGGACGTCGTGGAGGAGTACTTGCGGGAGAGGGAGCGGGTTGAGGAGGGGAGCTGAAGGTCATTCATACCCAGGCTCGGGTGACTGCGGCGCAGTCGACACGCTCCTCGCCTCGCTGCATAGGCAAGGCCGAAGCTCGACCGTGTCCGGACCGGACCTGATCCCCCTTCCACTCGGAGGCGATAGGTGCCGCCTATTCTCGGTCAACGTGCCATAAGAGGGTTTTCCGCCCGGTTGCTGTGCCCAGGCTTCTGCCCGGGACACCAGCGAGTGGACGGCTGGTTGACAGCTAGGGGGATGGCTGATGGCGATTGAGCCGACGGAGACCGCATGGCGCATTCAGGCAGCTGTTGCGGATTGGACGGCCAAGGCTGATTCCAAGGCGTCGTTCGCCCTGACGATGCAGTCCACAGCCTTGGCGGTATTAGGGTTGCTCGCAACGTCCAAGCGAGCGGTTGGTGATCTCGACTCCACCGTGCCAAGGCTGTTGTTGTGGATCGGTGTCCTGCTCATGGTGGGCGGAGTCGGCTGCGCGGCCTGGGCAATTTCACCCAACCTCCGCAAGGAGCGGCGAGGGCCTGAGGCCGATGACGACTTCTTGTACTTCGGGCACGTCCGACACCTGGACCCGGAGGTGCTGGAAGCGGCGCTTCGGGACAAGGATCCGCTGCCGTCGTTGTCCCGGCAGGTCGTGGTGATGAGCGAGATCGCCTGGAACAAGCACCGCCGGGTGCAGTGGTCGCTGATGCTCGCGGTCGCGGGATGTGCCTCTTTCGGCCTGGCGACCGTTATCGGATGATGCACTGGGAGGGCACGGTGACGAATTTCCGCTCCCTGGTATCAAGCGAGGTCTGGCGCGACCTGGTCGACCGCGGGCGTCGGCGGACTTACCCTTCCAACGCTGTACTCCTCGCGCAAGGCGAGTCACCTGACTGCGTGATCGCTTTGGTCGATGGTCTGGTGAAGGTCGTACAGAGCAACGAGGGCGGTGGCGAACTGACTTTGACGTTGCGTGGACCTGGCGAGGTTCTCGGGGAGATGGGTGCCTTGCTGCAACGCCCACGCTCGGCCACCGTCATGGCGGCGCGCCGCTGCACCGGAGTCGTGCTGCCCGCCCACGCCTTTCGAGGCTATGTGGAGCGGCATCGTCTGGAGACGGTCATCTACCAACTGACTGTGGAACGGCTGAACAGTCACGAGCGCCTACGGGCAGACCTGGTCCATCTGCCCTCAGCGGGACGTGTCGCCCGAGTGGTGAGCCATCTCGCGGACGAAGTCGGCCACCCACAGGGAGAGACAAGCCTGCTTGTAGAACTGGGCATGCCGCGCACAGAGCTGGCCACCATGGCGGCTGTGCGCCGCTCGTCCGCGCTCGCAGCCCTGAGCCAGCTCCAGTCAGCCGGCATCCTCACCCTCGGTCGTCGACGTCTGCTCATCACAGACATAGCCCGTCTCAGGGCAGTCGCCCGGGGCGAAGAGCTCTGTGGCCTCAATAGCAGTGAGGATGCCACACCGGCGATGTGACTCACCACACGCCCGTACCGTCCAACGCTGGACCATTTTGCCCATACCTCTCCGCGAGGGTGGCCTTCGCCGTGATGCGCGGCGAATCACACGCGACGAGAGGAGCGGCACGTGCTGCCGTCATGGGAGCCGTTGTGGCCCTACCGGGCCGTATTGGCCGTAGACGCACGGAACTTCAGTGCGTTGGACAGCAAGGGCATGCAGCGGGTGAACGCAGACATCCCGCAGTTGCTGACCCAGGCGCTCAGCGCCAGCAACGTGAGCGCTCACTGGGAGCGGCGTATGTTCGGCCAGCACGCTGGCGACAGTTACGTCGCCGGTATGGACCCGGAGGTCCTGCCCGCGCTGGTTGGTTGTTTCCCTGACGCCCTACGAGGAGCTCTCGCCCGCCGGCGTGCTGAGCTGCTGGGAGGGCCGCCTCTGCAACTGCGGGTCAGCATCCACGTCGGCCCGCTGCCGAACAGCGGGCTCGGCGTGCCGATGGTGCACACCCACCGTCTTTTGGACGACGACGCGCTGCGAGCCGTGCTCAATCGAGCGAACCCGGAGATCACCACCACCGTGGTGATCATCTCGCAGCGCGTTTATGAGGACGTCTTCGAAAGCGGCTGTGTCAACGGCGACGTCATGCCGAGCCAGTTCACCCGGCACATGGCGAAGGTGAAGAAGTTCCAGCAGCCGGCCTGGATTCACATCCCCGGGTTCGACTGGAGGCTCGCGGACCCGGACATCTTCGAACCCGTCAATGCCACGGACGCGGCCACTGAGCGGCCGAAGGCCCCCGCGCCCGCAGCCACTCAGGCAACTGCACCGGCGCCGGGCACGGTGAACTTCAGCCACCACGGCGAGCACGGCATTCAAACGTACAACCTGTTCGGCACGGGGCAGGGGCAGTGATGATCAATCACGATCAGGGCAAGCGAGAGCGCAGCGTACCCACTTCACCGCTGGCGGAGGTCATCGCGCCGTCCGATCCAGCAGGCGCCCATCCGGTGCCAGACGTCGGCGAGCCGAACTGCCAACCGAATTTGAGTTCCGTGAACTTCACTCACTCCGGCGAGCACGGCATCCAGGCTTACAACCTGCACCTGAACGGTGACCAAGCCATCCCCGTCCCCGTCACTGAAAGCGACGCCGACTACAGGGCGAGCCAGGACGATAGGTTCGTCTCACCGCGCAACGCAGACCAGTGGTTCGCCGCTTCCAAACTGCTGGAGGAATACGGAATCGTCGTCCTCTGCGCAGCCCAGGGCACTGGCCGACGCACGGCTGCCATACGCCTCCTCCGTACGGCGGCCAACCGACCGGCGGCCATCTTCGACCTCGACCCGGAATGGTCCAAGCCCTCAGTCCGTCCGCTGCCGAAAGAGGCGGGGACGGGATACATCCTCGATCTCTCCGATCTCGTGGAGCACCCCGGCGAGCGGCTGGGCACCGACCTGGTCGGCCATGGGGCGGAACTGCGTAAGAACAATTCCTTCCTCGTCATCCTGGCCACACCCGCCGACTGGCACGGCCACTGGGCTGAACCCACGCTGCCGTTCACCATCCGGCTGGAGTCTCCCGATGCGCGGGACCTCGTCACAGCGGAATTCCGGGCGTGCCACAGCGGCGATCGGTTGCCCTGGCTGGACAGGACAGAATTGGCTGACATCTGGAAAGCCAATCCGTCCGCCCGCGCCGCGTGGCGCCTCGCAGACCGCCTGCTCCAGGCTGACGGCCCCGAGCAAATTAAGGCGATCGTCCACGAGTTCAACGACTGGCACACGGAAGTCGAGAAGCTCCTCAGCAGGAATCGGGCGAGGGGGGACGACGCGCAACTCCTGTCCAACCGAGTCACGGTCTGGGCCGGCGCCTTGCTGCACGGAGGACAGCGCAGGTCCGTCATTCAGGCAGCCGACGACCTCCTGACCCGACTCGGCCTCGAACGCAGCCCCGTCAACGTTCTGACCGACGCCACCACATCGAGCCGACTGGACGCCGCGGAGATCACTCGCGACGGGGACCGGGCCTTCCACGACAAGCAGAAGGAAGGCCTGCCCGCCGCCATCCTGCGCCACCTGTGGGACGAATTTCCCACCCAGCACCAGCTCCTCCGCGAGTGGGCCATCGGCATCGCCGCTGACCGGACCGTCCCAGAAGAGGACGCTCGCCTCGTCACCACTGCACTGTGGAGGCTCTCGGTGCACCGTCACGATCGGGCCATTCTGGACGGACTGGCGAGCGGCCTCAAGGGGCCTCGGCGAATGCTGGCCGTGGAAGCCCTCACCAAAGCAGCGGGGGATGCCGAGTTCGGCCGCTATGTGAGGGATCGGTTGCGCCAATGGATGGATGCCAAGAATCCTTCCAACGACAAGGTTGACCTCGTTATCGAAATCTGCTCAGGCGCATGGGGAATGCAACAGCCGACCCTCGCACTGACACGCCTGGGCAAGGCGGCAGGCCACAAGCCGTACGGCTCCGAAGTCATCGTCAACGCCTTCCGGCGACTCGCCCTGCAACGACCGGACGACGTGCGAAAAGCCGTCGACCAATGGCTCAGCGACGCCGAAAGTCGGCCTGACGACGAGACCCTGCACCGACAGACTCTCGGATCCTTTCTCGCCGTCGTCTCCAGTGATGAGGGTACGGACCTGATCCTCAACGCCACCCACCATTCCGGGGCCCGGCGGCGCATCATCCACGCATGGCAGAAACTGCTGTCCACCGACACAGCCGTGGACGCGGTCGTCACGCAGTTGACCCGATGGCATGACCGATTCCACGAGGACCCCGACCGCCGGGAAGCCGTGGTGGACGTCCTCGCTGACATCTTCACCCCACCCAGCCTGCGCCCCGGTCTAGACCGGCTCATGGTGACGGAGCAATCGGCCATCCGCCCCCTCTGGCGTGAGGTCCTGGTGCTGGCCGCCAATCGCTACCAGGCGTCCAAGGAGGCGTCGACCCCTTGAAAACCGATGGACCCGGCCCGTGGTGGAGCCGCCGGCGCAGTCGAATACGGGCCCAGTGGCCCACACGTCTGCCCGGTATCCGCTTCTGTGCACGTGGCACACTCACCTACCGGGCGCACGCCCCCATCATGGCTGGCGGCAAAGCTACCGCCCGAGCCACTGCACGACTTGCCCTGGACCAGCTCGGCCGCGGCATCACCGAGCGCCACATGCCCGAACAACTCGCCATCGCGCAGGAACGCCTCACGCTCGCTGCGGCTCACTGGCACACCCCGCAGGACACTCCAGGCCTCTGGCTGAAGGCACGCATCACCTTGATGCTCACCGAACAAGACGCACGCCGGGCCCAGAGATATCAAGATGCCGTACGCGAGGTGACGCTCCAGCTAGCGCAAGAGCACGAGCGTCGAGAACGATTTAGACAGGCGGTCTTCGACAACCCGGACGCCACGCGCATCTGGTGGCTCGACCGCCACCTGGACGACCTCGAATCCCTGGACTGGGACGTCTTCAAGGACAAGGTCCTCCCGCTGGTCGGCGCGGCCGACGACATCCAGTCCAAGGCCGAACGCATCGCCCAAACCCTCCTGTACGTCTGGGAGAAGCTGGGCAATGACCCAGGTCAGCACGCACGCTTCACAACCACCGTACGCGCGGTCGCCGAGCAGATGGGATGGGCCGATGCCCCCTGGCCGGCATCGGAGGATTCGGTCAGCGCCCACTCACTCGAAAACGGTGGTGACAGGGGTGAGGCCGACTCACTCGCTGAGACGAGCGGAGTCCGATGAGGCTGCCCGCCTTGCGCTGGTTGCTTGACCCGGCAACCAGCCTCTTGGCGCTGCGGCTACGTGCTCGAGAACCGCGCCCCATGTCGTATGACGCGGCCTGGCGGCTGGCACGGGTGACACGTCATCCCGACGAAATGGTGTACCGGCACCACGGACACCTTGCCGAGGAATCCGACGACGAAGTGCGGTGAGCGATCGGTATCTGCTTGGTTAGAGTGTGCGTAGGGGGCCGAGTTTCGTGGCGCCTCCTCGCACGAGGATGGTCGGGACCCTAATGCATGTCGTGGCTGGCTGCATCTGAGTGACTCTCCCAGTTGCCGCGTTCGGCGGCATGGCATCGTACGTTTCCGGCGAAACCGTATCCGTTAGCCACCGCTCGAACGCCAGCACGTCAGGCCGTGGGGGAGGGGCGAGGGTGAGTGATCTTTCTGCCGCTCACCACAGCCCGCTCTTGGCACTGAGCCAATCAGGCGCTCACGGAGCGCCTCGAACTCGCGTAGCCCCGAAAGCAGCCATGCCTCGGAACCAGAGGCGGGCGGCATGCTTTGTCAGAGAGGGGGTGCGCCGTCGCGGAGGTACAGCGGTCGTCCCGCGTCCAGCGCCTTCAAAGCGTGCTGGAACCGGCGCCTGATGCGGTCCTGGAGGCGGCCGGCGGCTTCGGCGGCTGTGAGGAAGGCAGCTTCGGACAGCTCGCCGTCTTGCGGCCGTAGCCGGTCTGTCTGGTCCACGTCCAGGGTGCCGCCGTCGAAGATGAACGCGAGCTGATCGTCCCAAGGGCCGTGCGGAGCCACCCAGTCCACCACCAACAGTCCGAGCAGCGTGACACGTAGGCCGAGTTCCTCCATCACTTCACGGCGTACGGTGTCCTCCGGCGGCTCGTTGGCCTCCGCCATCCCGCCGGGCAGATCCCATCCCGGTTTGTAGGTGGGGTTCACCAGGAGCACTCGGCCGGAAGGGTCCCGCAGCAGCACATCGGCGGCCACACGCTTGCGGGGCTGCTTGGCGTTGCCCTCCGCGAGATACGCGTTCCACGCGTCGGTGTCTGCGGGATCGGGTGCTGTGGGCCTCATGAGGTGGCGCCTCCCGGGGACGGCGGGATCAGATCAGCCAGCAGGAGCATTCTGGCGCGGCGCGCATCATCGAACCGCGCCAGATACTCCCTGACCGGCCGATACCCCCGGTGCGGTCCCAGCAGCCGTCGTAGCCCGTCGAGCTGCTGCACCACCCGGACCGAACCAAGAGTCGGGCTGGTACTGAGCAAGTCGTGGCCGACCCTCACCGCGGAGTCCAGATCACCCCGGCGCACATGGATGTCCACGAGGGTGATTCGGCTGAGCGCCAAGGACCGCGCCCGCCCCGCTTGGCGCAGCGCAACAGCTTGCTCGGCGTGCGACAACGCCTCGTCGTACTGCTCCAGGTCACGCAGGACCAGAGCTGACTCGCTGGCCAGCGCGGCGGCGTCGAACGGGCTCAGCCACGGGTGATCAGCAGTGCGCGACGCCCCCAGGTCACGATGAGCGTTCTCCAGCGCCTGGGCGGCCGGGATGCGCTGGGACGCGACCGCCAGTGCACGCGCCTGCATGGTGTGCAGCCGCGCGGCCAACGCGGGAATCCGAGGCCCTTGCGCGGCAAGGTTGAGCCCGGTCCGCGCCCAGCCGACGGCCCCGGTCGCATCCCCGGTCTCAAGGGCGAGGTGGCTGCAGCTCGCAGCGACGTGGGCGGTCAACGGATAGTCACCAGAGGTGCGGGCCAGAGGAAGGGCGCGCGCGAAGTGCCGGGCCGCGCGGTCGTCATGACCGGAGTCGTGAGCCATCCAACCAGCCATTTCGGTCAGCGCGGCTGCAGCGGCGAACACCTGCGGACCGCTGCCGATGTCGACCAGCCGGGGCGCGATCCGGTCCGACAGGTGCCGGACGACAGCCCCGTACAACCTGCCGCCGCCGGTCTGCCGGTCGGCGCTGCGGAAATGATCCATCGCGACCAGGTCGTCACCGTCCGGTGGCGGCCGGTCCGTCCGCTCGTGGTCGGCGGTCGCCGGCGCGGGCTCCCACGAGCGTCGAGCCAGCCCCAGCAGGTGGCCGGGAATGTGGAAGGCGTCGGCGATCTGCTCGAACAGAGCCAGCTTCTGCACCCGACTCTTGCCGTTCATGTAGTCGTACAGCCGCCCCTGCGTGATGTCGACGGCGGCGGCAATGCGCCGCGTGCTGACACCGCGCGCATTGAGCATCCGGAACACCGCGCCCATGTCCCGTACGGCGCATGCATGGAGCAGGCGTTCATCTCCGAGCAGACCGGCGATGACCTCGCGCGGGTCCGGTGACAGACGGTCCATCTGCAACTCCCCCGAGTAGCGAACGACACCGATGCTAAAGCCAACGGCGCCGACCCGACTCCGCGTTGGAGTCGCCTGGTGGAGTCTCCCTCTTGCCTCCCTCACGCGTTGACTGACTGCCAGTCGTCGGGAGGCGCATGTGAACGCATCCCGGCGCCGCCTCGCCCGCGCGCTTCTTTCCGAGGTTTGCGCGCGAGGCCTTGCCCCATCCGTCCAGACCAAGGCGTGACCACGACCATGACCAACGAGCGAGTGAGATCAGGGCAGTACCCGCGCCGGAGCGTCACCCTCGTCGGTGAGTCCGCCACCGTTCCGTTGGCCCGTCACATAGTGCGCGAGGCCTGCGTGGAGTGGGGCATGGACCAGGACACCGCAGAGACCGGCGCGCTCCTGGTCTCCGAAATCGTCACCAACGCCGTCCGCCATGGTCACTCGCGCAGCGTCCGGGTGATCGCCGAGCAGCCGTGTCCTGACCGGCTCCGTGTCGCTGTGGTCGACACGTCCCGTCGCATGCCCGAACTGCGCATCGTTGGACCGGACGCCATCGGCGGCCGTGGCCTCCTCCTGGTCGACGCCCTCTCCGACCGCTGAGGAACCGATCTCCTTCCCTGGGGCAAGCGCGTCTGGGCCGAGATCGCGATCAAGGCAGGCGGCCAATGACCGGCCGCCGATCGCAGGCCGGCAGCCGACGGGCGACCGCCGGCACCGGGCTGCGGGAAGCCGTCGCCGTCGGGCTGTGGCCGGTGGCGTTCATGCTCTTCAACGAGCCCCGCACGGAGCCTGCCCCGATGCGCACGGACGCCCGGTCCTCTGGGCGGGCGGACATGACACCTGGTCGGGAGTGCTCGTTCGCACCGCCTGTCCCGGCCGAACCCTCCTCGCCGTCCCGAAGCCCCGGGCGGCGGCTATCGGATCGCCTGTAGAAATGAGGAGACTCATGCAGCAGAACTTGACGTCACTGGACCAGGTCAAGCCCTGGGGACTCGGACGAATGCGGCCCTACCCGGCTGCGGCCGTCCTCTCCGCCGCCCGGCCGGTCCTCGACCCGCACACGCAGATCACCGCGTAAATCGGCCCCGACGGTGCACCGCTGACGGCGGAGGCCAGGCACAAGCGGTCGGAGACGTCGCAGGAGACGAGCACGAAGACCAGCCTGGACGGCACTCCGGACCAGGGCAGTGACCAGAACGGGGACTCTGACTGATGGCTGTGGGCGGGCCGCCCGTCCTCGTCGTCACGCGCCTGGACGATGCGACCGCAGATGAAGTGATCACCGAACTGAACCGGCGTCGCGTGCCGGTGGTCCGCTTGGACCCCGGCGACTTCCCCCGCGAAGTGACCCTCTCCGGCACGTTCGCGGCTACCGGGACCGGCGGCACTCTCGCCACCGCGTCCCGTCGTGTCGACCTGGGGGACGTGCGCTCGGTGTACTGGCGGCGGCCCACCCCCTACACCGCCGACCTGGCCATGGACGAGCAGACCGGCCGATGGGCCGTCCAGGAAGCCCGTTACGGGCTCGGCGGCATCCTCGCCGCTCTGCCCGGCGCGCACTATCTGAACCACCCATGGCGAAACCGGGACGCCGAGTACAAGCCGGCGCAACTGGCCACGGCTGCTGCATGCGGCTTCACCGTGCCACCCACTCTCATCACCAACGACCCCGACCGTGCCCGCACCTTCGCTGCTGAACACGGGCCGGTCCTCTACAAGCCGCTCAGGGAAACCGAGTACTCCGACGACACCGGCCGCGCACTGACCGTGTGGATCGAGGACGTCACCCCCCGCCAGATCGACGACCGTCTACGGCACACCGCACACCTGTTGCAGCAGCGCGTCAGCAAGTCCGCCGACATCCGCCTCACCGCCGTCGGTGACCGCCTCACCGCTGTCCGGATAGACGGCTCACCCGGCGTGGACTGGCGCCGCCATTACGACCGGCTCACCTACACGCCCGTGCCCGTGCCCCCGGCCATCGCCGAAGGCGTGCGCGCCTACCTCGATGCCTTCGGACTCAGCTTCGGCGCTTTCGATTTCGGCCTGGACCGTGAGGGCGTCTGGCACTGGTATGAGTGCAACCCCAACGGTCAATGGGCCTGGTTCCCCGACCACATCACCGCTCCCATCACGCGCGCCATCGCCGACCGCCTTCAGCATGGAGCCCTCGCATGACCGACCCTGCACACCTGCGCTGCCAACTCGCCGCCGCCGTCCCCGTGAACGACCCGGCGTGGCGCACAGCCCTCGAAACGGTGCCCCGCGAACTCTTCCTGGGCGACGCCCTGTTCCAGTTCGACGGCCGCCAGTGGAGCCCCGTACAGCGCGACCGGACCGATCCCGGAAAGTGGCTGGGGCTTGTCTACCAGGACACCACCTGGGTCACCCAGGTCGACGGCGTCACCGCCACCGACGCGACCGGACCGGTCACCGGCCGTCCTACCTCGTCCAGCACACTGCCCTCCCTGATCGTGCGCATGCTCGACGTCGCCGGGATCAGCGAGGGTCACAAGGCGCTGGAGATCGGCACCGGCACCGGTTATTCCACCGCCATCCTGTGCAGCCGCCTCGGCGACGAAAACGTGTTTTCCATTGAATACGACCCGGGTTTGGCCGCAGCGGCGGCCGACCACATCCACGCCGCCGGGCATCACCCCACCCTGATCACCGGCGACGGCCTCGCCGGACACAAGGACGACGCCCAATACGACCACGTCGTGGCCACCTGCGCCGTGCGCCACATCCCCCCAGCATGGCTCCACCAGGTGCGCGCCGGTGGAACCATCACCACCACCATCAGCGGATGGATGCTCGCCTCCGGGCTTGTTCGCCTCACCGTCCACGACGACGGCACCGCCACCGGCCGCTTCCGCCCCGACGAGATCGGCTACATGCTGGCCCGCCCCCACGAACGCCCACCCCGACCCACCTTCCACCAGCATCCCGGCCACACCCGCGCCACGCGCGTGAACCCGGAACTCCTGGAGGACTGGACCGGGCAGTTCCTCGCTCAGCTCGCCGCACCGTCCGCCGAACTCATGACCACCAGCACGGGCGTGATCCTCGTGGACGTCGCCACCGGGTCACAGGCGTGGACCGAACCGGCCAGAGGCGGCTGGACCGTCCACCAGCACGGCCCTCTTCGCCTCTGGGATCAGGTGGAGGACACCCTCACCGTCTGGAAGGAGGCGGGCTCACCCCGACACTCGGACCTCGGCCTGACCGTGGACCCGGACGGCACCCAACGCGTATGGCTCGGTACACCCGGCAGCCGCTCCTGGAGCCTGCCGGTTTGACCTACCGGGCTTATGAGGACGACGAGGGCCTCCGATGTCTGCCCGTCCCGGGGCCGAGCCGTGGTGTCGTCTCAGGGGTGAGGGCAGCAGCCTCGGTCTCGGAAAACAGGACGCGTCGTGCTTCCGCGAGGTTCTCCGCGAAGCCGTGCGGCTCCCACAGGTGGCCGTTCCACCGCTGGATCGCGCGGGGCGCGTCGGGGTTCAAGTGCGACGCCCTCGGGCCGTCACCGGTTACGAGCGGGACGGCGCGGAGCTGTCCGACCCTGGCGTCGCGGCGCTCGGCCCACCGGGAGAGCGGTTCGTCGTCCATGTCCGGAGCGTAGTGGGTCGGGTGACGCGGTGCTTCCACCGTAGGGAGGGGGCGGACGCGACCGCGACTACCGGGGCGCGTCTTCCGTGGCGGCGTCGACGTCCCGCTGGCGGATGCGGTTCAGGTGGCCGGCGAACACCTCGGGGGCCTGTGGGTTCATGCGCATCAAGGCCACCATGCCCGTCACGATCACGTCGCAGATCTCCGCCTCGACCTCCTCCCAGGTGTGGGAGAAGCCCTTGCGAGGGTTCTGCCCCATCGCTCCGATCACGGCCTCGGCGACCTCGCCGGCCTCCTCCTGGATCTTGAGCAGCTGGAGCAGGACCCGCTGTTCGCGGGGGAGCGTGGAATGCTCCTCCAGCCGGGTCGCGAGGCGGGCGATCGTCGTCCAGGTGTCGTTCACGTGGGGCTCCAAGGTGCGTCGGCCGTCGCTGTGCGTGAGGGACGGGCGCGTTCAGCCCGGTCCGCAGCGGTCGAGTGTCTCCCGCACATGGTTGAGCCCCGCGACTCTCCAGTGGGCCCGGTCAGGCATCTGGTCGGTCCGGCGCCAGCGCCAGGCCGAGAACATCGCCCAATTGAGGGCGCGGCACTGGGCGATCAGGCTGTGGTCGGCCCCCGCATAGTGCTGCGCCACCTCCTCGGGCGCGTGGGCGAGGTCGAACTCGACCGGGCCGCGGCAGCACGTGGCGAGGTCCACGAAGAGCGGCCCTCTCCGCGTGTTGAGGAGGTTGCCCGGGTGGGGCTCGCCGTGCAGCAGCTGGTCCCCGGCATGCCCGGCGCCGATCGCGGCGCTCAGTCCACCGAGGGTGCTCCGGAGGAACTCCCGTTCGGACGCGGGCAGTTCGGGGGACCTCTCCGGGTCGTTCACCTCGGCGAGTGCCGCGGCGACCCGGTCGGTGAAACGCGGTGCGTCCAGGTCGATCCGGCGCAGGGCGGCATGGTGACGCAGAAACGCGTCCGCGTACGCGGACGGCGTGATCTCCGATGCCACGGGTTCGTAGTAGGTCCAGAGCGAGACGGCGAAGGCGTCACGGAGGAAGACTCTCGGTTCCACCCGCGGATCGAGCTCGGCCACCGGAGCGCCGACGGCGGCGAGACGGCGGGCGACCGCCACTTCGAACTCGGAATCAGCCAGATGCCCCGCGGGCGCGACCCGGGCCAGGACATCGCAGGGGACCAGGCGGAGCGCGACGCGGTCCGAGTTGTGGATCACCACCACGTCGTCGACCCGGAGACCCGCGTCGGAAGCGGTCGCCCGCCCCGCCTCGACCGCGCGGCGGAGTTCCAGCGGTTGCATGCCGTCCTCCTTCATCGTTGACGTACCCATACAAGCCTGGGGGACGGCGGCGATGCTTGCCTTTTTCCTCGCCGCGGCCTCCCGGGAGGAGCCCTGCGGCCTCGTGTGGCGCCGCTCACGCAACCCGGCACGAGCCGTCGTCACCGAAGCTTCACGAAAGGCCGGGTTTCTTCACCTTCATGTCCTCCTCGTCACCGTGGTCGAGTGTGAAGGGCCTCTGACATAGGCGCAGTTGGCCGAAAATCGACGCCTCGCGTGAGTGAAACGGGTGCCAAAACGCGCCCTGTGAAACGGATGTGACGGACCGTCAGGTTGGTGCACGGGCGCGTTGTCGCACTCCGGCCCGGCTCGTCCGGCCCCGTCACGGCTACCACAGCGGAACGTACGAGCGATGGGTTCACGACGAACTGATTTCGCTGACGCGCTGTTCAGCAAGCGGGGCTTCCGCACCCATCGGGGTGATTAGCATGAGCCGTACGTGGTCGGAAGATCGCCTTCTGTCGGCCGATCCCCCTCCCGGCCCGCGGCCGTCGTCGTACGGCCGCCCCCCTTCCCCTGTTCTCACCGACCGAGGGACCGCTGCATGCCAGTGCCTGCTTCTCCCAGCCAGCACCCGCCGGCGGGGGCGCCGCGCACCTCGTTCGCCGCACGGGCGGCCGTACTCGTGGTGACCGCCGCCGCCGGTGGTGCGGCGCTCGCCCTGGCGCCGTCCGGCGCCACCACCTGGACCCTCGCCGTCGTGCTGGCCGGATGGGCGTGCGTCGCCGTCACCGTGCTCGTCGACCACCGCCTCGTCCGGCGCGCCCGCTCCACCGCCGCCGAGCGGGAGGCAGAACTCGGCCGCCTCCGCGCCGAGGCGGCCCGGCGCTCCGCGGAGATCTCCCACCTGGCCGGAGCCACCCTGCCCAACCTGGCCGAACGCCTGCGGGAGGGCATCAGCGCGGCCGACGCGCTGGCCGCCGTGCCCCCGCCGTCCGACCCGCAGCTCTCCCGCGTGACGCACACCTTCGCCGCCACCGTCGAGGACGACGTGCGGCGTGTGATCGCCATCGAGGACGAGTACCGCGCGATCCGGCACGAACTCGACCAGGCCGCGGCCGAACACGACCGTTTCGTACGCGAGACCATGCCGGCCGCGATCGGCCGGCTCCGCGAGGGCCGCTCCGCCGATACCGTGCTCGCCTCGACCGAGCTGCCGCAGCACTCCACCCTGCGCCTCCCCGCGGAAACCTTCATCCGCGAACTCGCCTACAGCGAGCGCCGCGCCGCCGCCGCCCAGGCCGCCTCCGCCAAGGCGCTCAGCCGCGTCCAGGCCAAGGCCGTCCAGATGCTCGCCGACCTGCGCGAGATGCAGGAACGACACGGCGAAGAGGTGTTCGGCGACCTGCTGAAGCTGGACCACAGCACCTCCCAGCTCGGCCTGATGACCGACCGGCTGGCACTGCTCATGGGCGGCCGCTCCAGCCGCGCCTGGAACAAGCCGATCGTGATGGAGAGCATCCTGCGCGGCGCCGCCGGCCGCATCGCCGCCTACCAGCGGGTGCGCCTGCACTGCTCCACCCGCAGCGCGGTCGCCGGGTTCGCCGCCGAGGGCGTGATGCACCTGCTCGCCGAACTCATGGACAACGCGGCGAACTTCTCCCCGCCCATCGACGAGGTGCACGTCTACGTCGAGGACCGCAGCGCCGGCATCGTCGTCACCATCGAGGACAGCGGCCTGAAGATGGCCGACGCGGCGATGCGGCGCGCCGAGGAGGCCGTCACCGGCCGCGTCACCGACCTCGCCTCGCTCCAGGGCACCCGGCTCGGCCTGGCCGTGGTCGGCCGGCTCGCCTCGAAGTACGACATCAGCGTCAACTACCGTCCCTCCTCCCGCGGCGGCACCGGCGTCGTCGTCCTGCTGCCCCTGCACCTGCTCGCCCAGCAGCGCGAGCCGTCCCCGCACGAGACGGCAGGACGCGGCGTGGCCCGCGGGGTGCCCGCCCAGTCCCCGTCCGCCGCGGCCCCGCTGCCCACC
>MUNG01000141.1 GCA_002154585.1 Streptomyces pseudogriseolus | reverse complement strand
TGCGGGGGCCGGACGGGGACGTCGGCGCGCGCGTGCCGCTCGAGATCGCGGCCTCCTACCGGGCGCGGACGCGCGGACTGCTCGGGCGGGAGAGCCTGGAAGGCGCGCTGCTGCTCTCCCCCGCCAACAGCATCCACACCTTCCGTATGCGCATGCCCATCGACGTCGCCTACCTGGACCACCGACTCCGCGTGCTCGCCGTGCGCACCATGCCGCCCGGACGGCTCGGGCGGCCCCGCGTCCGGGCACGGCATGTCATCGAGGCCGAGGCGGGGGCCATGGCGGGGTGGGGGCTCGGCGTCGGAGCGGTGGTGGAGGTGCGTGTGCTCCCCCGCGTCTGAGCCCGCTCAGCTCGCCCCGCGCGGGAACGAGATCTCCACCCGTCGGTTCTTCTTCCGGCCCTCCTCCGTCGAGTTGTCGGCGATCGGGTAGTCCTCCCCGTAACCGCGCACCTCGTACGTGATGTTCGCGTCGCTCAGCTCCTGTTCGAGGATGCCGTGCACCGCGTTGGCCCGCTTGCGGGACAGCACGTCGCCGTGCGCGGACGAGCCGAGGTTGTCCGTGAAGCCGAAGACGCGGATGCGGGTCGCGTTCTGCGTCTTGATCTCGTTCGCGATCACGCTGATACGGGACCTCGCCTGCGCCGAGATCTTGGCGCTGTCCTTGCCGAAGAGGACCTCCGCCTGGAGGGCGAACGTCACGTTCGTGTTCGTGTCCTCGCGGCGCTCGTCCCCGCTCTGGTCCTCGACGACGGACTTGATGTCCAGCACCTTCGGCTCCGCGAGGGTGGCCCCGTCCGGGAGCTTCAGGTCCGGGTCGTTGGGGTCCAGTTCCACGGGCGCGGAGGCGCTGGCTTCCGTGCCCGGCGGGACGCTCGGCCCGTCGTCGGCGTACGCCACGGCCGGGCCGGCGGCCAACAGGGTGGCGAGCGTACCGATGAGAAGGAGGCGCGTGTGTGTCATTCCCGCCTCACCCAGAGATCTGGATGGTGCCGCTGGCGAACATGGGCAACTGAAGGGATACCTCCACCGTGTCGGTGGGCGGCGCGGGGAACTGCATGAAGACCGGCACCGACTCGCCGGACTTGATTCCGGTGATGCCCGTGGTCGTCAGTGGGCGTCCGTCCGTGTCGCGCAGGACGTAGTAGCGCTTCTTGCCCTTGCTGTCGACCAATGTCGCCCCGCCGAGCGATCGGCCGTTGCGGATGACCTCGGTCTCGTTGCCACTCAGCTGCGCGGGGAGGTTCAGTGACTCGTCGCTGTCGTTCTTCAACGTCCCGTTGACCGTGACGAAGCCACCGCCGTCCCGCTCCGCCGAGGTGACCTGGAGCAGCAAGCCGTCCGGCCCTCTGAGCTCCGCGAGCGTCTCCGCGGCTTCGTTCTCCTGCGCACTCGGTTCGGACCCGCGTTCTTGAGATGTGGAGGCGTTGCTCTCCGGCTTGCCGTCGTCATCGTTGCCACCGCCGCAGCCGGCCGCTCCGAGGGCCAGTCCGGCCGCAACAACCAGCGCGACGGCCCCGCTACGGGCCCTCGTTGTGAACCGAACGCTCATACCCTGCATCCTCAGTCACTCGTCGTTTGCTTGTCAGTCGGCCAGGTGCACGTCGAAGAGATCCTCGGGCTGTGGTAGCAGATCGTCGGGCGTCTCCGGGTCCAGTTCCCAGTCGACTCCGCCCTTGCAGTTGAGCGTGGGGAGCTCTTCCGGCTCTTCCTTCTCCTCCGCGTCCGCCTCCCCTTCGCCGCCGGCGGGGAGCTCGAAACCGCAACGGGACTCGATCACGGCGGTGGCAGTCGCCCGAGACCTCTTCGTCTCGGTGCCGGGCACGATGGAGTCCCCGACCGTCTTGTTCGTCTGCACTTCGACCGTGTAGCCGAGGAGGCCGTCCGCGTTGCAGCTCAGGACCGAGGCGTCGTTGCTTGCCGCCAATTGCTCGGCCCTCCAGCAGGACGGCGTGAGTCCGTCCGCCATGCCGTCGAAGACGTCCTGCCACTTCTCGGGGTCGAGCAGGTTCTCCAGCCACGCCCCGGCCAGCTGGTCACGCCGCTCCTGGGCAGCCGCGAGCGCCGCCGCGTCGGCGGCGGTCTGGGCGCCGTTCCTGTTCGCTGCGGCTTGGCCGACTGCCAGGTAGGCGAACGCCAGGAAGAGCAAGCCCCCCACTACCGTGATGTAGATGGGGAATGCCTGCCCTGAATCGTCGAAGCGCCGTCGCCGCGTCAGCCGCCGGTGACTTCGCTGATCTTGTCGGTGATGGCGTTGAAGATCGTCTGCCCGATGTCCGTCCCCGTGATCGCCAGCACGATCGCCACCACCACCGCGATGATCCCCAGGTACTCCACCGCCGTCTGGCCACGGTCGTCGCGACGGGCTGCGCGGGACTGGAGGTACGTGACCGTCGTGTTGATCCAGTTGCCCATGGTGTTCCCCTCCGGCTGACGCGGTGGCGGCCTGGGTCCCGGGGCCGCTGTCGACCTCGGCACCGTACGAGGGGGGGGTCGGGCGCCTCAAGGGTCCCGGGGCCCATTTCCGGACCCAAAGGCGGGCCCAGCGCGTCGTCGGTGTGCGCCTCACCACCGACCACCCCCGTATCGGGTCGAACTCCCCTGGCTCCCGCGCCACTTCGCCGTGGCCTCCGCGCGGCTCGTGCTGTGCAGCTTCGCGAAGATGCGGTTGATGTGGTTCTTGACCGTCTTCTCGCTGATGAAGCAGGTGGCGGCGATCTGCTGGTTGCTCATGCCGGACGCGATGAGCTCCATGATCTCCGCCTCCCTCGCACTCAGCCCGTATGTCGACCTGTCAGACATCGACTGTGCCATATCCGGTTGCACTTGCGAAAGGTTTTTCGTCGAAGTAGCGGCGGGAAGCCGCCAACTGCCCTCCCGCGTGCCGACGAAAGCGGAATCTGCGTCACCCCCCGACCGTAATTGCGCCAGCAATCTCCCCGCCGCCGTCGGTGTCAAGTGCGGCCTCCCGCTCCTCGCGTCCCGTACCGCCGTCACCAGTTCGTCCGGTGTGAACTCACCGTGCACCAGATACCCGTTCGCGCCCCGGCGCAGTGCCTCGTGGACGATGTCCGACTCCCCGCTGTACGTCAGCATCAGCACCGCCGTCAGCGGCACCAGGTGCGGGAGGGCCGCGAGGCCGTCGACCCCCGGCATGCGGACGTCCAGCAGCACCACGTCCGGGCCGTGCGCGAGCGTCGCCTCGTACGCCTCCCTGCCGTCCGCCGCCTCCGCGACGACCTCCAGGTCGTCCCGGGCGGTGAGGAGGGCGGTCAGGCCCGCGCGGACCACGGGGTTGTCGTCGGCCACCACCACGCGCAGGGGCTCCGGAGGCGGGGCCTCCCCGAAGGGGTCCGGCGTGTTCGGTTCACCGGTCATGGCGGACCTCCGTCACACGTGTCGTCGTCACCGGCGCCCCGAGCGGCAGTTCCAGGCGGACCTCCGTGCCGCGTCCCCGTTCGCCCCGCCCGAAGCTGATGCGCGCCCCCACCGACGCGGCCCGTTCCACCATGCCCACCAGGCCGAAGTGGCCCTCGCGGCGCAGGCCGTCGAGGTCGGGGGCGGCGGGGCGGCCCGGGAGGCCCGTGCCGTCGTCGTGGACGCTGACCGTCAGCACGTCGCCCCGCGCATCCGCCCGCACGCCCGCCCGCACGTCCACCCTCGTCGCCCGTGCGTGACGGTGGGCGTTCTCCATCGCCTCCGACGTGATGGTCAGGAGCTGGCGGGCCACCGTGCGGGGGACCGGCGGGGCAGGGGCCTCGCCCGTCCTCGCGTACGTCACCGACGCCCCGGTGCGGACGCGGAATTCCCGCACCGCGCACGCCAGTTCCGCCATCACGTCGGCCGAGAGCGCACCCCCCGGCGCCCCCTCCCTCCGCAGGTCCGTCAGCAGTTCCCGTGACTCGGCGGCCGCCCTCCTCGCGGACCGCGCCACCAGTTCCGCCTGGCGTTTGACCAGGGCCGGGTCCATGCGGGCGGCCCCCGCCGAGCAGGCCAGGCCGTCCGCCGCCAGGGCGACCCCGTGCAGCGTCTTGGCCACCGAGTCGTGCATCTCCCGTGCCAGCCGGGCTCGTTCGGCGTCCACCGCCTCCGTGACCGCGAGGCGGGCCCGGACGGCGGCGAGGGCCCGGGTCGCCTCGCCGAGGTGGAGCATCAGCTTGCGCAGGCTGGAGCCGACCGCCCCCGCGATCACGCACAGGCCGGGCAGGATCAGCGTCTCGGCGGGTTCGGTGTGCGGCTTGTCCAGCGTGGCGTGGACGAGCAGCAGGATCACGCCCTGGAGCGAGGCGAAGACGGCCGCGCCGCGCCAGCCGTAGATGAGGCCCGCGAGCAGGGGCGTGCAGACGCTGACGTAGGCGAGGGTCGTGTCGGGGCCGGCGGAGACCAGCAGCAGGGCGCCGAAGAGGGTGTCCGCCGCGAGGAGGCTGGGGTGGCGCAGGAGGAGGGGGCCGAAGCGCTCCCAGTCGCGGAAGAGGGCGTACGACACCATGAAGGTGACGACGACCGCGATGCCGACCAGGCGTACGCCCCAGCCGGGTCCGGCGTTGAGCAGCGCGGACGGCGCGGCCACGGCGATCATCGCCAGCCGGAAGCCGAAGGCCTGGCGGCAGAGCGCCTGGAGGGCGTTCACCTGGAGCTGGGTGTCCGTGACCGGCCCGCTCGGCCCCTCCTCGGGTTCCCCGGACACCCGGGGCACCTCAGCCGCCTGAGGCCGGACGGCCGTCCCGGCCGCCTCGCACGCCGCGACCGGCACGGCCGGCACAACCGCCCCCGCCCGCGCCCGCCGCCGAGCAGCAGGGCCTCGGCGCCGCCAGCCACCTCCCCTCCGCGTCCTCGCCGTCCGCATCCTCGTCATCGGCCTCATCGCACTCCCCTCCCCTCACTCCCCCGTGAGCGACCCGAAGTCGGTCCCCGAGCCGAGGATCAGGCCGGCGCCGAGGAGGATCATCGTGGCCGGGACCATGAACGTGGTGATCATCAGCGTGGCCTTGGGGACCGCGCGGGCCGCCTTGCGGCGGGCGTTCTGCGCGTCCGTGCGGCGCATGTCCTTGGCGAGCGCCACCAGCGTGTCGACGATCGGCGCGCCCAGCTCCTCGCCCTGCTGGAGGGCGGTGACGAACATGGCGACCTGCTCGGAGTCGTTGCGGCGGCGCAGCTCGGCGAAGGCCTGCCGACGGCTCATGCCCAGGTCCATCTGGCGCAGGGTGATGCGCAGTTCGTCCGCCCAGGGGCCCTCGTACTGGGAGGAGACGCGTTCCAGGGCCTGGCGGAAGCCGAGTCCCGCGCTGACGACGACGGCGAGGACGTCCAGGAAGTCGGGCAGGGTGCGCTCGATGACGTCCTTGCGGACGCGGATCGCGGACCAGATGCCGACCTCCGTCCAGAACGCGCCGAAGGCGAGCAGCAGCAGCGCCACGAACAGCTGGCCGCGCATCAGGAACACGAGGAAGCCGAAGCCGCCGAGGGCGCCGTAGACGGCGCGGCGGGCGGCGTAGCGGTGGATGGTGAGGCCGCCGGGGTTGCCCGCCAGGTCGATCTTGCGGCGGTACCTGGCGACCTGCTTCGGTCCCATGAGGCGCAGTACGGCGGGGGCGTAACGCATGCCCATGCGGTCGATGAGGGAGTCGACCGCGCCGGTGCGGGTGGAGCCGACCTCGAGGGCGAGCATCAGGTCGCCGGGGAGTTTCGCCTCCGCGCGGTACATGCGGATGCCGGCGAAGATGCCGCACACGGCGAGGGCCATCAGCGCGGCGAGCAGGAGTGCCATGTCGTCGTCCCTTTCCCGGCTCAGACGTCGATGCGGGACAGGCGGCGGATGAGCAGGAAGCCGACGGCGTACAGGCCGAAGGCGACGAGGACCGCGATCTGCCCGGCGGGCGATCCCGTCATGCGCTCCAGGGCGCCGTCCTTGACCCCGTTCATCAGGAACAGCGAGCCGACGCCGAGCACGGGCACGGCGTACGAGGTCATGCTGACCTGGGAGAGCTGGGTGCGGACCTCGCGCCGGGTCTCCTTGCGTTCCTCCAGCGTCTCGGTGAGGTTGCGCAGCGCGCTCACCACCTGGCCGCCCGCCCGGTTGGACAGCACCAAGGTGGTGACGAGGACGACGAGTTCGCGGGAGGGGAGCCGGTCGGACAGTTCGCCGAGGGCGTCCTCCATGGAGGCGCCCATCGCCAGCTGGTCGGCCACCTTGCCCAGTTCCTCGCCGGCCGGGGCCTCCAGCTCCTCCGCGGCGATGCCGATGGCGGTGCGCAGGGCGAGGCCGGCCTGGGTGGCGTTGGCGAGGATGCGGGCCAGTTCGGGAAGCTGGTTGATGAACCGCTCGATACGCTTCTGCCGCTGCCAGTTGAGGAACTGCACGGCGGCCCAGACGCCGAGCAGTCCCGCGATCGGGCCGAAGAAGGGCGCGAGGGCGGCCTGTCCCGCCAGCCACAGTCCGGCGACGACGGCGAGCATCGCCACGAAGAACTCGCCGGGTGTGACGTCGAGGCCGGTGGCGAGCAGCCGTAGCTCCAGCGTGCGGCCGAGGCGGGTGCGGCGCAGCCGCCGGTCCAGTGTGGGGAAACGGCGCCGGCGGCCGGCGGACGGGAGCTCCCCGGTGGCCGACAACCGGTCCACCAGCGCCTGCCGCTGCGCCCGGCCGGCCGCGTGGACGTGCACACCGGCGACCGCGAGGACGCAGGCCAGCAGGGTGACGCCGGTGGTCAGCGTGATCAGGTTCTCGAGCTCCATGGGGGCGGTACCTACCTGGCTTCTCGGGTGGCGAGCTGGTCGGCGGAGTGGGCGATGCCGAACGCCTGCGGGACGGGCTGGCCCGCCATGTAGAGGCGGTCGGCGGTCCGCCGGGGCAGGGGGTGGTGCACGTACGAGCCGTGGACGCGGCCGTCGGGGGTCATCGGCAGCGCGTCGAAGCGGGCGGCCGTGGCCAGCCGGTACGGCTCCCCGCCGTGGCTCTCCAGCAGGGCGATCTCGGTGATGCGGCGGGCGCCGTCGGCGAACCGGGTGAGCTGGACGATCACGTCGACGGCGCTGTTGATCTGGTCGTGCAGGGCGACGAAGGGGATCTCCACGTCGGACATGGAGGCGAGGGTCTGGAGCCGGGTGAGGGCGTCCTCGGCGCTGTTGGCGTGGACGGTGGCGAGGGAGCCGTCGTGGCCGGTGGACATGGCCTGGAGCATGTCCAGGCACTCGCCGCCGCGGACCTCGCCGACGACGATGCGGTCGGGCCGCATCCGCAGCGAGTTGCGCACCAGGTCGCGGATGGTGACGCGGCCCTTGCCCTCGACGTTGGGCGGGCGGGACTCCAGGCGGATGACGTGCGGCTGCTGGAGCTGGAGTTCGGCGGAGTCCTCGATGGTGATGATGCGCTCGCCCGCGGGGATCAGCCCGGACAGGGCGTTGAGGAGGGTCGTCTTGCCGGTGCCGGTGGCGCCGGACACGATGATGTTGAAGCGGGCCTGCACGAGTCCGGCCAGCAGATACAGCATGGGCTCGTCGAGCGAGCCGAGGCCGATCAGCTCCTGGAGGGTGAAGGAGCGCGGGAAGCGGCGGATGGTGAGGACCGCGCCGGTCAGGGACAGCGGCGGGATGATGACGTTGACGCGCTCCCCGGACGGCAGCCGGGCGTCGACCATGGGGGTGGACTCGTCGACGCGGCGGTTCACGGTGGAGACGATGCGTTCGATCGTCTGCATCAGCTGGTCGTTGGAGGCGAAGCGGAGCGGCAGTTGCTCCACCCGGCCGCCGCGCTCGACGAAGATGGCGTCGGGGCCGTTCACCATGATCTCGGTGACGGAGGCGTCCTCGAGGAGCGGTTCCAGGATGCCGAGGCCGAGGGCCTCGTCGACGACGCGCCGGATCAGCTGGGCGCGTTCGACCGTCGACAGGACGGGGCCCTCGCGGCTGATGATGTGGCCGAGGACGCGTTCCAGCCGGGCCCGGCGCTCGGCCGGGGACAGCGCGCTCATCTCCGCGAGGTCGATCTCCTCCAGGAGCTTGGCGCGGTAGGACGCGACGAGGTGGCCGTCCTCGCCCCGCCCGGCCTTCTCCTCGGGGGCGTTGATGCGTGCCCGCAGGCTCATGAGTCGCTCGCTCCTCGCTCGTGTCCCGGTCCTTGTCGTCGGGCGCTGTGCTTGTCGTCGGGCGCGTCCTTGTCGTCGGGCGCCTCGTGGGTGACGGTGTCGTTCCGCGCTCCGGTGGTGACGGTGTCAGTGGTCGACGGGCATCGTGGCGCTCCTTCCGGCGGTTCCGAAGTCCCAGCCGGGCACGATCGACGGGATGTCGACCCGGGCGGTGACGGTGACCTCGTCGCCGCCCCCCGCCGTGCCGCAGGAGGTGCCGCCGGCCAGCCAGGAGCTGACGGCGGCCGTGCACGCGGCCTGGGCGCCCTGGTCCAGGGACGCGCTGCGCGCGCCCGCGCGGGCGGCGGTGCCGGCCTGCTGGGCGGTGTAGGCGATCAGCCCGAGCTGTACGGCGGCCATGGCCACGATCAGCAGGACGGGCAGGAAGCCCAGGTACTCGATCGCCACCTGCCCGCGGTCGCGCCGGCGGCCTTCGCTGCGTCGGTACGGCATGTCAGTCCGTCTCCTCCTCGACCGCGCCCGCGTGACCGGTCACGTCGAAGGGGAACGACAGGGTGCCGGGGAAGAGGATCGGCACCCTGACCGTCACGTCGGCGGTGACCATGCCGCCGCCCGTCCCGCAGGTCACCGTCGCGCCGCTGCCCCAGGCGCCCGACAGGGTGTCCGTCCCGGCGGCCTGGCAGGCGCCCTGGCGTGCGCCGGGGGACGCGGCGGTTCCGGCACGGGCCGCCTCGTCGGCGGCGTTCCCGGCCAGGGTGAAGGTGTAGCCGACCAGCACGAGCTGCCACAGCACGACCAGCGTCACCAGGATCGCCGGGGTCATGCCGAGGAACTCGACGGTGACCTGCCCCCGGTCGCGGTACGGCCCCGTGACGGCGACCCGCCGCCCGGTCGCCCGCGCTCCCCTGCCGCCGCTCATCCCGTACCGTCCCTGCGCCGCCGGAAACTCACCGCGCCCCGGTCGCCGCGCAGCCGTCCGCCCCTGTGGCCGCCGCTCTCCGGGGCCCGTACGAGCCCGAGTTCGCCGGCCAGCGCCCACATCGCCTGCTTCACGCTGCTCTTCGCCTCCAGTTCGTGCACGCGCCCGGCGTCCACCACGCCCTGGAGCTCCTTGAAGTGGGCCGGGACCGTGGTGGCGGCGACGGCGGTGCCGGTGATGCGCGCGATGAGCGGCGGCTGGATCTCCGTGGACCGGGTGTGCCGGTTGACGACGACCGTGGTCTCCTCCGCCTTGCGGATCTGGAGCCGGTCCCACATCCGCACCGCCCGTTTGGCGCCCCGTACGGCGATGACGTCGGGGGTGGTGACCAGCAGGGCCCGGTCGGCCATCTCCACCGCAGCCGCGCCCGCGCCGCCGAGCTGGGCGCCGCAGTCGATGACGACGACCTCGTAGCGGGAGCGCAGGGCGCTGACGATGTGGCGGGCGGCCCGGTCGGTGACCTCCTCGCCGCGTTCGCCCTCGGCGGGGGCGAGCAGCAGGGCGAGTCCGCTGTCGTGGCGGAAGACGGCGTCGGCGAGGACGCGCGGGGAGATGTCGTGGATCGCGGCGAGGTCGACGACGGAGCGGCGGAACTGGACGTCCAGGTAGGAGGCGACGTCGCCGGTCTGGAGGTCCATGTCGACCAGGGCGGTGGCGCGTCCGGAGGTCTGGGCGGCGAGCGCGAGCTGGACGGCGGTGAGGGTGGCGCCGACCCCGCCCTTGGCGCCGCTGACGGTGACGACGGTGCCGCCCGCCCCGCCCACCGGGTCGCTGCCGGCGCCCAGGTGGCGCCGTACGCCGGCCGACCACTGGGCGACGGCCTGGACGCGGCTGGCGAGTTCCTCGTAGCTCAGCGGGAGGGCGACCAGGCCGCGGGCGCCGTAGTCCATGGCGGCCTGGAAGAGGCCGGGGCTCGCGTCGGAGGTGACGAGGATGACGCCGGCGGCCGGGAAGCGCAGGGCGACCTCGCGGACGAGTTCCAGCGCGGGGACGGGGCCGATCCGCTCGTGGACGACGACCACCTCGGGCAGTTCGTCGAGGGACTCGGCGGCCAGCCGGGAGAGGGTGTCGACGAGCTGCGTGGAGTCGGTCACCGGGGCGAGCGGCTCCACGTCGGGGAGCTGGCCGATCAGGGTGGTGAGGGACCGGACGTCGTCCGCGTCACCGACGGCCGGGAGGATCCTGGTGGACATGCGGGCCTCTCACTTGTCCTGCGCGAGTTCGTACGTCCGGTCCTTCTCGGGGACGCCGGTGTCGCCCCCGGGGCCGACCAGCGCGAGCCGCACCCGCTGGGCGAACGACTCGGCGTAGGTGATGCGCTGGGCGTCGAGGGTGGACAGCGCGAAGGTGATGGGGACGGCGTCGGCGGGCCCGCGGCGGTCGTCCTCGTCGGGCTGGAGGGCGGTGAGCCGGCCGACGTCGAGGACCTTGGCGTGGGTGACGATGATCTTCGACTGGTCGGGGTCGCCCTCGCGCTGCCCCTCGAAGGTGGCGTACACGTTGACCGTGGAGCCCGGGGTGATCTTGCCGGCCACGCCGGTGGCCGCGTCGATCATGATGGCGACCTCCTGCTGCCCCGGCTGCAGTTCGGGCCGGTCGACGATCATGTCGGTCTGCAGCAGCGACCCCTCGCGCAGGGTGGTGACGGCGATCTTGCCGCGGATGTCGTCGAGGTCGGTGACGGCGTTGTCCGACAGCCACCGCTCGGGCATCTCGATCCGCTCGAACTGGTCGGCGCCGAGGGTGGTGTAGGGCGCGATGTCGGTCCTCAGCCGGTAGGCGGCGACCTCGGGGCCGACCTTGGAGCGCACGTCGTTGATGACGGAGAGCACGCCGGCGAACGCGCCGAGGGCGCACAGGACCGACAGGAGGATGAGTATCACGCCGCGGCGCTGACGGGAGTTCATGAACCGTGCAACCTCGTTGGGGGGTGGCGGTCGAGCGGGACGGTGCGGGCTCGTGCGGTGGACGGACGGGTCACGTGCGTCGGGTGAGGGCCGGTCTGGCCTCGGGGGCGGGCGGGGTGGCCGAGCAGAACACGCAGCGGTCGCCGATGACGTCGATGCCGCACCAGTGGCAGGCGCCGCGCCGTACGGACGTGACCAGTTGGTAGAGCACGGACAGGTCGGGCAGGTAGGTGCAGAACTCGACGAGCTTGCCGGTGCCCCACCAGCGTCCGGACTCCGCGGGCAGCGGGGCCTCGCGCAGGCCCTGCACCCGCCAGGCGGGGGCCAGGGTGGTGGTGACCCAGTCGGACGGGAGCTGGCCGCGGGCGACGAGCATCCAGGTGCCGAACTCGGGTCCGTCCAGCCTGGCGTCGGGGCCGAGGCGGACGAGCTGCGGCTGGGGGTGGGCGAGGACGGCGAACTGGCTGCCGGGCAGCCAGGACTTGGCGTGCTGCTTGAGGTCGACGGGGATCCGGTCGAGGCGGGCGACGGAGCCGAGCAGCGCCCCGGCGTGCAGGTAGTGGGTGAGCAGGCGGCCGGCCGAGGCGAGCACGCCGGGCCCGAGGTCGCAGGAGGCGAGCTGGCGCAGCTGGCGGGCCAGCACGGCGACGGCGAGCGGCGGCAGGTCGGGGCGGAACAGGGCTATCCGGTCGCTCTCCAGGAGGGAGCGCAGGGTGTGCAGCCGCCGAAGGACCGACTGCGGGGTGGCCGTGGAGCACACGACGACGACATGGCCGTGCGCCTCGACGACCGCCTGGAGTTCGGTCAGCACCTGGTCGAGCGGGCGGGTGTCGACGTCGCGCAGCACGACGGCGGGCAGGGTCCGTTCGTCGTGCGCCGGCAGCGCCATGTCGGCGCCGGTCACGGCAATGGCAGTTGGCACGCGCGGCTCCCCGTTCTCCCCATGCCCGTCGGCCCACCGGGTGTTACTCCGGCGCACCCTCGTGACTTCACTGCGTGACTACCTCAGCACTGTATCCGCGGGTCTGTGACCGGAGAACAGCCTTTGAGCAGCCGACGCGCAACTCCTGGCACACACTTCGCTCCAAATCGGGACAGGCCGATCATCTCGCCGGTCTCGATACGGCACCGACCGTGCGGGTTCGGTGCACCCGGCTTGACGCCGGACCCGCTCCGGGTCCCCTGCACCACGCTTCCCACCCGTCCGCCGCCCTACTCCGGCTCGGGCGCCGCCGTTTCCGGTCTGGACCTATTGACAACGCGATTGGTCTGGACCACGGTGTGGGCATCAACGGTGGCCACCGTCGCTTCCCCTCCCCAACTCCCCCACCGGAGGCCCCAAGTGGACCGCGTACCACGCATGCCCGGACGCGGCGGACGCCCCTGGGCGGTCGCCCTCGTCTCCGCCCTGACCCTCGCCCTTCCCCTCGCCGGCGCGGGCCAGGCGAGTGCGGCCGACGTCAACAACGCGAAGAACGCCGGGTTCGAGTCGGGCCTGAGCGGCTGGACCTGCTCCGCGAACAGCGGCAGCGTCGTCTCCTCGCCCGTGCACGCCGGCTCGGCCGCGCTGAAGGCCACGCCCGCCGGGCAGGACAACGCCCGCTGTTCCCAGACGGTCGCGGTACGCCCCAACTCCACCTACCGGCTCACCGGCTGGGTGCAGGGCGGGTACGCCTACCTGGGCGTGACCGGCACCGGCACCACGGACGTGTCCACCTGGACCCCGGACTCCTCCTCGTGGAAGCAGCTGTCGACCAGCTTCTCCACGGGCTCCACCACCACGTCGGTGACGGTCTACACCCACGGCTGGTACGGCCAGCAGCCCTACTACGTGGACGACCTGTCCGTCCTCGGCCCCGACGGGGGCGGCGGGGGCGACCCGGAGCCGACGGTCCCGGCCACCCCGGCCGGCCTGACCGTCTCCGGCACGACGGCCACCTCGGCGACGCTGACGTGGAACGCGGTGTCCGGCGCGACCGGCTACACCGTCTACCGCGACGGCACCCGGGTGACCGCCGTGACCGGCACCTCGGCGACCGTGACCGGGCTCGCGGCCAACACGTCGTACTCCTTCCAGGTGGCGGCGACCAACGCGGCCGGCGAGTCGGCCAGGTCGGCGGCGGTGTCCGTGCGCACCCGCGAGGACGGCGGCAACGAGGGCGGTGACCTGCCCCGGCACGCGGTGACCGGCTACTGGCAGAACTTCAACAACGGCGCGGCCGTGCAGAAGATCTCCGACGTCCCCAACCAGTACGACATCATCGCGGTCGCCTTCGCCGACGCCACCGGCACCCCGGGCGCCGTCACCTTCAACCTGGACTCGGCGGGCCTTGGCGGCTACACCGTCGACCAGTTCAAGGCGGACGTCCGCGCCAAGCAGGCGGCCGGCAAGAAGGTCATCATCTCGGTGGGCGGCGAGCGGGGCACCGTCTCCGTGAACGACTCCGCCTCGGCGACGAACTTCGCGAACTCGGTGTACGCCGTGATGCAGGAGTACGGCTTCGACGGCGTCGACATCGACCTGGAGAACGGGCTCAACGCGACCTACATGACGCAGGCGCTGCGGTCGCTGTCCGCGAAGGCGGGCCCGTCGATGATCCTGACGATGGCGCCGCAGACCATCGACATGCAGTCGGCGTCCAACTCGTACTTCCGGACCGCGCTGAACGTGAAGGACATCCTCACGGTCGTCAACATGCAGTACTACAACAGCGGTTCCATGCTGGGCTGCGACGGCAAGGTCTACAGCCAGGGCTCGGTGGACTTCCTCACCGCGCTGGCGTGCATCCAGCTGGAGAACGGCCTCGACCCGTCACAGGTGGGCATCGGCGTGCCGGCCTCGACGCGGGGCGCGGGCAGCGGTTACGTCGCGCCGTCCGTGGTGAACGCGGCCCTGGACTGCCTGACCCGCGGCACCAACTGCGGCTCGTTCAAGCCGTCGAAGACCTACCCGGGTCTGCGCGGCGCGATGACCTGGTCCACCAACTGGGACGCCACGGCGGGCAACGCCTGGTCCAACGCGGTGGGCCCGCACGTCCACGCCCTGCCGTAACCGGCGCGTCTCCCCGCACCGCCCCTGTCCGGCTCACCGGGCAGGGGCGGTCGGCGTTCCGCGCGCTCAGCTGATCCAGACCAGGACGCCGTCCCCGTCACGGGCCGCCGCGCGCAGGAACACCGCCAGGGCCTCGTAGTGGGCGGTCACCTCGTCCACCGGCTCGCCGCGCTGCCAGACGACCGTGGGATAGATGTCGGCCTCGGCCAGGTCGGCCGGGGTGACGCCCTCGGTCAGCCGGGCGGGAGGCGTGGCGTCGACGGCGTCGGCGGCGGCGCGGACCTGGGCGGGTGTGAGGCACCGGGGCGGCCCGTAGCTCCACTCCTCCGCCCCGGGTATCTCCTCCTCGCCGAAGACGATGTCGACCGGGAAGCCGATGCGCCGGAGCAGGAAGTCGAGGGCGTGCCACATCTTGTCGGTGTCGAAGCGGCGCGCCCGGTCCCACGGCAGCTCCTCGTCCCACTCCTGCTCGGTCAGCTCCCGGACGCGCCGGTACGCCCAGTCCGGGTCGCCGACCGCGCGCTCGAACTCGGCGGCCGTCAGGCGCGCGTACTCTCCGATCATGCCCACGGCTGCTCCCGGTCAGGTCGACGGACGGCGCTCGTGCGCGCCGGTGAAGGACGCGGTCATCCTGACAGCGGCCACTGACAACGGGCGGCGCGCGCCCCGCCCGGCGCCCCATGAGACGTGTCCGACGCTCTGTGAAACGTGTCCGGCGCCACATGAAACATTTCTCCGGGCCCACCGCATCAATGAGGTGAGAGCGGTTCGGTGAGCGTGACGGGGGACGGCGGATGAGGCAGCGGCGCACGGAGGACTACGCGGAGTTCGCCTCCGCGCGGGCGGGTCACCTGTACCGGTCCGCGTGCCTGCTCACCGCCGGGGACACGCACCTCGCCGAGGACCTCGTACAGGAGACGTTCGGCCGGCTGTACGTCCGCTGGGGCCGCGTCTCCCGCGCGGAGAACCCGGCCGCGTACGCGCAGACCGTGCTCACCCGCACCTTCCTCGCCCACCGGCGGCTGCGCAGCAGCCGGGAGCGGGCGACCGACACCTTCCCCGACCTGCCGGGCGCCGGCGACGGCGACGCGCCGCTGCGGCTGACGCTGATGGCCGCGCTCGCCCGGCTGCCCGCCAAGGACCGTGCCGTCGTCGTCCTGCGCTACTGGGAGGACCTCTCGGTGGACCAGACCGCCGACGTGCTGAACGTCAGCTCGGCGGCCGTGCGCACCCGGTGCGTCCGCGCGCTCGGCCGCCTGCGGGAGCTGCTGGGCGAGGACGTCCACGAGTACTCCCGCCCCTGACAGCGGCTCCAGGCACCCCTTCGATCTTCGACCCCGTACCTCACCCCCGTGGAAAGGGTGGTTCGTCATGCCCGAGAACCAGCACACCGACCTCTTCGAGGACCGGTTCGCCACAGCGCTGCGCGACACCGGCCACAGCTTCCGTACCGACGACCCGGCCGCCCTCGTCACCGGGGGCAGGGTGCGCGGACGCCGCGCCCAGCTGCTGCGGCGCACCGCCGTGCTGGGCGGTGCGGCCGGTGTCGCCCTGGTCGGGGTCGGCGGGGCGCTGCTCCTGCCGGGCGGCACGCACGACGACCCCCGGCGGACGTCGGCGGCCGCGGGGCCGGCCAGGACCGCGAGCCCGTCGGCGAGCGCCTCGCCCGCCGCCGTCTCCTTCACCGGCGACGACATCCTGCGGTCGCTCAAGGAGCTGCTGCCGAAGGGCACGTACAGCGAGGAGGCGGCCGAGGGCACGGGGTCGATGATGCCTCCGCACGCGCACGTGGTGTTCGACGACGGCAAGGGCGCGGCGGCGATCGGCCTGAGCCTGAACCGCGTGGAGCCGGGCAGCGAACAGGCCCGTCAGGTGACGACCTGCCCGGACAAGGCGTTCGTCGACCACGACGGCTGCACCTCCACCCGGCTGCCCGACGGCTCCCGGCTGATGCTGTTCCGCGGCTACGAGTATCCCGACCGGCGCGTGGACACCAAGCGGTGGACCGCCGAACTGGTCACGCCCAAGGGCCAGCACGTCTCGCTGAGCGAGTGGAACGCCCCTGCGGAGAAGGACGCCCCGGTGTCGCGTCCCCAGCCTCCGCTGTCCGAGGCGCAGATGAAGAAGGTCGTCACCGCCGGCGTGTGGCGGCGGGTCGTGGACGCCATGCCGGCAAGCCCGAAGCCGTCGGTCACGAGTGAGGTGCCCCCGCAGGGCGTGCCGGCCGGCTCGGCCGGCGACACGCTGGTCTCGCTGCTGCCCGACGGGCTCACCGTGACCGACAGGGGCGGCGAGGGCGACTACGCCTTCCTCGTCGTCGACGACGGCCAGGGCGGGAGCCTCGTCCAGATCAACGTGCAGCCCGGCATGTCGGACGTGGCCGGGCAGCTGTTCGGGGACGCGGAGAAGCTGCCCGACGGCAGGCTGGTCACCACCCGGAAGTCGCCCGGGGAGAAGGGCGCCGAGGGCGTCGTCATGTGGACCGCCGACACCCTGCGCCCCGACGGGCTGCGCGTCGTCGTCAGCGCCTTCAACACGCCCGCCCAGCACCAGGACGCCACACGCGACGCCCCCGCGCTCACCCTCACCCAGCTGCGGGAGATCGCGCTGAGCTCGAAGTGGGACGCGGGGGCGTGAGCCGGCGGCCGGATCGGCGGACCGGTCAGAAGAACTCCGACCAGGGCTGGTCCCAGATCTGCTTGACCGCGAGCACCAGGAACAGCAGGCCCGCGACCGTCAGCATGCCGTTGCTCAGCGGGCCGTTGCGCCACTCGCGCGGCGTGCGGGAGGAGTTGAGCAGCCACAGCAGGGTGAGGGCCAGGAACGGCATGAAGGCCGCGCCGAGCACGCCGTAGATGATGATCAGGCGGAACGGCTCGTCCTGGAACAACAGGATCATCGGCGGGAAGGTCAGCCACAGCAGGTACGCGCGGAAGGTCCAGGAGCGCTCCCGGCGCCCGGAGGCCAGCTCGTCGGCGCGCGCCTGCCGCTCGCCGCGCTGCCGGGCGAGGAAGTCGGCGAACATCAGGCTCACGCCGTGCCAGACACCGATCAGGGAGGTGAAGGAGGTGGCGAAGAAGCCGATCAGGAACAGCGTGCCGGTGGCCGAGCCGTACCGGTCCTCCAGGATGTCGCCGAGCTGGATCAGCCCCTGGTCGCCGCTGGAGATGGCGATGTTCGCCGAGTGCAGCAGCTCCGCGCCGACGAAGAGCATGGCGACGACGAAGATGCCGGTGGTGATGTAGGCGACGCGGTTGTCCAGCCGCATGACCTTCATCCAGCCGGTGTCGGTCCAGCCCTTGGCGTTGACCCAGTAGCCGTAGGCGGCCAGCGTGATGGTGCCGCCGACGCCGCCGATCAGGCCGAGGGTGTTGAGGACGGAGTCCTTCTCGTCGGGCAGCACGGGGAGGAGGCCGGCGAAGGCGTCGCCCAGGTTGGGCGTGACGCGGACGGCCAGGTAGACGGTCACCACGAACATGACGCCCACCAGGGCGGTCATGACCTTCTCGAACACCGCGTACTTGTTGAACCAGACGAAGACCAGGCCCACCAGGCCGCAGGCGATGCCCCAGTACTCGAGGTCCATCACGTCCGGGAACAGCGCCTGGAGCGGCAGCGCGCTGGACGACATGGCGGCGGCGCCGTAGACGAAGCCCCAGATCACGGCGTAGACGGCGAAGAACCAGGTGGTCCAGCGCCCGAGGCCGGCCCAGCCGTCGAACAGGGTGCGCCCGGTGGCCAGATGCCACCGTCCGCACGCCTCGGCGAGGGAGATCTTCACCAGGCAGCCGACGACGGCGGCCCACAGGAGGGTGTAGCCGAAGTTGCTGCCGGCGATGAGGGTGGCGACGAGGTCCCCGGCGCCGACGCCGGTCGCTGCGACGACGATGCCGGGGCCGATGTAGCGCCAACTGGACCTGCGCGGCTGAGGGCCGGGCCCGTCCTGCGCACCGATGTCCTGGGTGTTTCCCGTGGTGTCCGCCATGAGGTCAAGAAAGCGGACGGGTGCCGGTCCCACAAGAGGGCGTGCCGGGATCTTCACCGGTTCCCCCTGGCGGGACCGACAGCGGGGTCAGGCGCGGTCGGCGGCCTCGGCCTTGTCCTCGGCCTCGTCCTTCGCCGACGTCTCGGCGGGTTCGTCGTCCGGCGTGTCCGCCGGCTCCTCGGCGCCGTCCTCGAAGTACTCGTCGAGGACCTTGTCCAGGGCGTCGTCCCACTCGGCGAACCGGCGGCGCGAGTCGGCCTCGATCTCGATGGGGTACCAACGCCGCTCGGGGGTGTGGACGGTGACGGTGTACCGCTTGCCGAAGCGGGCCGTCTCCGTCTCCACCGCGCCGATCTCGTCCCAGCGGAACTCGCACTCCTGGTCGTCCAGCCTCAGCCGCACGCCGCGGTGGTCGGCGACGATGGCGGCACGGCGGTCGGACGCCTCGAAGACGGGGCCGTCGGGGGCGGGTTCGGGCTCGCCGTCCCCAATCTCCTCGGAGACTTCGGCGGCCTTCACGGCTTCGGCTTCAACTTCCGCTTCGGCTACGGCTTCGGAGGCCGGGGAGTCCGCGGACTCCCCGGCCTCCGTGGCCTCGTCCGTACCGGGCGCGGTGAGCCCGGGGATGAAGGCCGGGTCGAACCCGGCGCCCTCCAGGGGCTTGCTGCTGCTCGAACCTATGCGCTGCTCCACACCGCAGGAGTATGGTCGACGAACCTGTGCGCGTCACAGCCAGCCCCGACTTCGTTATCAGACGCCTACACGGGAACCACGGCTCGCGCGCGTCACTCGTCCATGAACACGATCCTTCGCGAGGGCGCCGACACACCACCCGCGCCCGCAGTCGTCGCGGCGCGGCCGGCCGGTACGGCGCGCTCGCGTCCCCAGGCGCGGATTTCCTCGATCTGCTCGGGGTTCACCCTGCTCAAGGGCACCGTGTTGGCGAAGGTGTCCAAGAGGAAGGACGGTTTGAGCTGGTCGGCGCCACCGCAGCGGAACGCCTCCTCGCCCACGTCGTGCAGAGTCGATTCGATGTCCGAGCCTGCGAAGCCCTCGGACATGTCGACGAGTCGGTCCAGTTGCTCGGGCTCGGGGTCGATCTTCAAGTAGCGGCGGAAGTAGAGCTCGATGATCTCCCTGCGGTCCTGACTGTCAGGCAGGTCGACGAAGAACAGTTCGTCGAACCGGCCCTTGCGCAACAACTCAGGCGGCAGGCTGCGGATGTCGTTGGCGGTGGCCACGACGAACGCCCGCGAATTGGACTCCTGGAGCCAGAACAGGAACTGCCCGATGATTCGCTGCGGCACACCGGACATGTCGTCCTTGCCCGCGAGCCCCTTCTCGATCTCGTCGATCCACAGAATGCAGGGGGCGACTCGGTCCGCCATGGCGAGGGCCTCCCGGAACCGGCCCTCGGACTCACCCAGGTACTTGCCATGAATGCTGGCCATGTCGAGCCGGTAGAGCGGAAGCTGCCACTCGTGCGCGATGGCCTTGGCGGAGAGGGACTTCCCACAGCCGGGCACCCCCACCAGCAGCACTCCCCTGGGCGGCCGCAGCGCCGACTCCCGGAGGTCGGCGTGCATCATGCTGTGCTTGCGGCTCAGCCACTCCCGCAGGCTGGTCAGTCCACCGACGGTGTAGTCGCTCTCCTTCAGCTGGACACGTTCGAGGCCGGTGAGATCGCTGAAGATGCGGTCCTTGGCCTGGGCGAGACCGAGGACGTCGGCCTTGGCGATCGACCCCTTCGCCGCGATGGTGGCCATGAGGTTGATGCACTCGGCCTCGGTGACACCGCTCAGGAACTCGGCGGCACGGCGGGTGTCGTTCTCGTCCCACTCGATCGGAATGTGTCCCCGGTGGTCGGCCAGAAAGCCGGCGAGGGTGCCGTACATCTCCTCGGCGTCCGGCAGATCCAGTTGAAGACTCATTCCGAGCCGCTGGAGCCCGCTCCAGATGGGCGCGTCCGTGATCAGGACGATGCTGCCCATGTTGTTGTCGGCGAGCCGGGCGAGTTCGGCGATGTGCCGGGTGACGGGGGTGTCGTCCTCCAGGTGGTCGGGGTCGACGAAGACGACGGTCGCGTTGGCGCGGCTGCTGAACTGGGCGGCGGCGAAGTCCATGGCCCCGGTCAGCGAGCGGTCGTCCTGCACCGGCGCGTTCGTACGCAGGTCACGCAGGCCGGTGGCTCTGGTGTAGATCCAGAACGGCATGCTGCTGCGACGCGGCTGGAGTGCCGCGTCCCTGAGAAGGCGGAGTGCGCGTTGCTGCTCGATGGTGCGCATGCCGATCACTGGGACACGGGCGGAGATGTAGCTGTCCAGGTGGTGGAGGCTTTCGGTGTAATTCGACATGCGAGCCTTCGGATCGGTGGTCGGTGCCTGTGCGCCAGTCCGCTCGTGCTTCAGTCCGTGATGACGCGGCGGCGAGGGCGGTCTGCGGCGTGTGTCCGTGCCCATGGGTCGGCCGGGCCGGCGACCGAGGGCGTGAGCGTTTCCGTCAGTGCGTTGTCGCGCAGGGTGCGGCGACGTTGCTCCACCCAGCGTGGGTCGGAGCCGTTCGCGGCGGCCAGGTGGTCCAGCCTGCGTTCCAGTTGCTGCTGGAGATCCGTGATCTGGCCGTCGACCAGTTCGGTGAACCTCGTTCGGAGCGACTCGGGCAGGCCGGGATGCCCGGCCATCGCCCGTACCGTCCGCAGTCCTGCCCGCGCCTGGGCCAGCTCGCGGCCGGCCGAGAACTCGTCCGGGGCCGCGAGCAACGCCTCGGTCAGCCGCTCGGCCCAGGCCGTCAGCCGCGAGTCGAGGGCCTCTCCGAGATGGAGAACCAACCGTTCCCACGTCTCGCCCGGGAAGTCTTCCTGGGCCAGCCGGGGCAAGGCACCGGGGTCGAGGTTTTCCTCGGCGGACCAGCGGCGCAGGAAGTCCACCCAGGTCTCGTAGAGGCCACCGTGCCCCCAGTACGTGCTCACGCCGTGCCGCCCGGTCTGCGGACGACGGTCTCGCCGGGCGGAAGGGGCTCCCAGTCGGGCAGCCCCTCAGCGATCTTGCGCACGCGGCTGGTGGCGCGTTCTCCGGCGGGCATGCTCGAGGGGCTCCATGGCATGCCGGCGACGGGGCGGCCGGGCGTCGACCACTGCGGGTCCCCCGGGGGCCTGCGGGGCGGAGGCGGGGCAGCCGGGTGCCGGCCGGGTGCGGTGTTCATGAGGCGGTTTCCTCCTTGGCCACGGTCCGGCCCTCGAACGGCGAGCCGCTCTGAGAGGCGGTGGCGAGGGACTTGATCAGTTCCCGGCACTGTGGCTCGACGGCGTCGGCGGCGCGGACCTTCGTGTTCCAGTCGGTGAGTTCGGCGGACGCCGCACGCAGGTGGTGCAGGGACTCCAGCTTGGCCTGCTGGAGAATCTGACGGACGCTGTCCTGAAGTCGTTGCGCGGCCTGTGCGCCGTTGCGCAGGACGAGCCCCCAGACACCGCCCACGACCGCGGCGGTGACCAGTGCGGTGGGCATGGAGATGAGCCCGACGATCAGCAGAATGCCGGCCAGCACCATGGCGAGGGGCGCCGCCTTCTTTCCCCAGGGGTAGGCGTAGGCAGCGATGAACGGTTCCATGTGCTGGTCCCAGTGGGTGGCCAGTGAGCGTTCCAGCTCGTCCAGCGGCTGAGCGAACGACCCCTGCCAGGCCGGCAGCTGGAAGGTCTTGGCGGCCACTGTGTACGAGGTGGCGAACTGAGCCTGCACGTCCTGCGGTACGGCCGCCCGGTAGTCACGCGTGAAGCCGGCGTGCGCCTGGAGGAACCACTCCTGGCAGGCGGCGACGGAGAGCCTCTGGGTGGCCGGGGAGGTGCCGATGGCCGCCGGATTGAGGGCGGCGGTGGTCTGCACGGTCAGATAGTCGAGGGTCTCCTCGTACGAGGCGGAGTCCGCGTCGGCGGCGTGGCGGGCCGCGTCCAGGTCACCGCCGTGATCGATCACCGCCTGGTTGAATGCCAGGTCGCGGCGGAGCGGCAGTTCCTCGTTGTCGTACTCGGACACGAGCCGGTCGAGGATGTCGTCGACCGCGTCCTCCAACCGGTCCGAGGGCTGGAACTCGCGTCCCATGATGGTGCGGTACTTGTCGAGTACCGCCTGCTGGGCGCGGGCCCGGGCCAGCACCGCGTCCAGCTGCGGCCACTGCGGGCAGACCTGGACGAGACGAGGAAACTCGGCGGCCGCGGTGGGCTGCACGAGCGACTCGATCTCCTCGCGCCAGCGGTCGATCTGCTTCTGCTGGCCCTCTGTGCTGTCCATGAGCGTCTCGCGCCAGCCGGCCAGGGTGCTGTTCAGCAGCTCACGTCCGGCGGCCCCGAACGCGCCCTGAGCGATGGACTCCAGGATGACCGCGAACTCCCGGCCGAGCTCCGCCGGATTCTGGGCGAGCAGGTAGTGGCGCAGCCAGCGCACCGACGCCTCCCTGCGGTTCTGGCGGCGCAGGACCAGGGCGAAGAACAGAGAGGTGCGGTCCGGTGAGCGGCGGAATGCCTCCTCCACCGCCTTTTCGCACAGCGTGCGGTCGTCGGCCGACCAGGACGCGAGTGCCACCAGGGCGGGTGCCAGCCAGTAGCGGGGCGTCTGGATCACCAGCTGGTCGCCGACCGTGCGGACGCTGTCCTCGGACACCAGCCCCAGGTCGAACGCCTGGAGCATGCCGACCGCGGTGCGCCGCACGGTCTTGTGATGGCCGAACTCGTGGTCGACCTGGTCCTGGAGCGTGCCGATGCGAGTCTCGGCGCGCTGAACGTTGGCGGTGAGCTGAGCGGTACGGACGAACGCCAGGAACTCGTCGCGGAGCGCCTGGAGTTCGGTGCGCGTCTGCTGCTGGTTGGCTTCCACGGCCTGAACCTGGCCGGACACGGAGCCGACCTGTTCGCTGAGCCGGACCACGAGGTTGCTGACCTGCTGCACCTTCTGATGCAGCGCGTAGTCCACCTCGGACATTCGGTTCTCCGATCACATGGGTCTGTCACATGGTCACGCGATGCTGGACGTGCGAGGACTTACGGGCGCACTACCGTCCCGTCGTCGAGGACCGGCAGGAGCAGTCCCCCGGAGTAGACCTCGACGAAGGCGTAGCCGCCGGAGCGCACCAGCATCCGGGCGCCCGAGAAGGGCTCGGGGACGGGGTCGGACGGGGCGAAGTGGCGGACGATGACCTGGAACAGGTTGAGCATGTGGTCGACGTAGGGCGGGCCGAGGTAGCAACGGGCGAAGAAGCCGAGCGGAACTTCGCCGTACCTGGCCCGGTACTCCTCACCGATCGACGCGGCCAGCTGCCTCCGTGCGTGCTCGTCCAGGCCCGCGTCGAGGCGGCCGACCGCGTCCCGCAGGCCTTGCGGGCGAGGGGTGAGGCGCTCGCGGCGCAATGGCGCGGCGGGGCCGGGTGCGCCGACGGTGCGGCGGGGTGAGGTCCCGGGCGCGGCGCCCGGGGTTGCGCGACGCAGGGCGTCCGAGGATGTGGACGGCGTCACGGCCGCGCCGCCCGGCTGCACGATGCGCCGAGGCCGCTCCAAGTGGCTCATTCGTCCCCCGACTTGAGCTGAGTGTTCCGCAGAAGGAAGAGAGTAGTGACGTGTCGTCAATAGTGCCGCCACTTAAGCGATTTGACACGTCGTCGGCCCGACGCGGCCCGGAACTCAACCCGTTTCCGACCGGTTCACCCGGGTCACGGCCCGGCGCGGCTGACACACTGCCCGTCATGGGGTCGATCTACACGTTCATGGCGGGCATCAACGACTACCGGGCCGACATCGCCACGCCCCTGACGGGTTGCGTCAACGACGTCACCGAGGCCCACCGGCTCGTGGACGCCCGGACCGCGGGCGGCGCAGAAGTGCGGACCGTGCTCAACAGCGCGGCGACCGTGGCCGCGGTGGAGGACGGGATCCGCACCTTCCTGGGGGAGGCCGGACCCGGTGACACGGCGCTGTTCTGGTTCTCCGGCCACGGCTCGCAGACGGTGGCATCGGGCGCGGATCTGCTGATCGAGGCCACCGGGTGGAACCAGGCGCTGGTGTGCGCGGACGGGCCGCTACCGGACAAGCGGCTGGGTGCGCTGCTCGACGCGGTGGCGGCGCGTGGGGCCCATGTGGTGGCGGTACTGGACTGCTGCTATTCCGGAGGCGCCACCCGGGACAACGTCCCGGAAGGGCTGACCGTGCGGTCCGCGCCGCCGCTGCCGGGCTGGCGGGCCGTGGCCGGGCGAGAGCCGGTGTTGCCCGAAGGGCCGCCGCGGCATGCGCTGCTGGCGGCGAGCAGGCTGGACGAGTTGTCCTACGAGGGAGACTTCGGAGGGCGGCGGCACGGGGCTTTCACGCACGCACTGCTGGGCGCGGTGCGGGCGGCCGGTCCGGACGCCACCTACCGGCAGCTGCTGGCCGCGGCCGGTGCGCGGGTGCAGCGCTCCGGCCGGCGGCAGCGGCCGGTGCTGTTTCCTGAGACACCGGGCAGCGTCGCGGACCTGCCGTTCCTCGGGGGCGCGGTCGCCGGTGCCGTCGGTGAGCACCTGCTGCGGTTCGCGGCGGACGGGTGGGAGGTGGACTGCGGCACCGGCCACGGGCTGCGCGCCGGAGAGGGCGCCGAGGGCACGGAGTTCGGCGTGCTCGGGCCGCGGGGGACGGCGCCGGGCACCGTCGTACGGGCCCGCTCGGTGCGCACCGAGCGGACGCTGGTGGACCCGGTCGGCTGGGTTCCCGACCCGGAGCGGGCGTACCCGGTGAGCCTGACGGCGCTGGCCACCCCGCCCGCGACGGTGAGCGTCGACGACGCCGGCCGGCCCGGGGCGGCGGCCCGGTTGCGGGCGGCGGTGGCGTCGTACGGACCCGGAGGCGGGCCCGCGCCGCTGGTACGGGTCGTGACGGCCCCCGAAGAGTACGGGGATCTGCACATCAGGGTGGTGGTGCGGGACACCACCGCGCGGTTGTCGGGCCGGGACGGCACCGAGTTCGTCGGGCCGCTGCCGTTCGCCACGGACGGTGACGCCGCTCGGGTCGTGGACTGCCTGTGCCATCTGGCCCGCTGGCATCAGTTGCGGGATCTCACCTCCCGGCCCTCGGTGCTGGACAACCTGGTGCAGGTGGAGGTGGTGCCGTGGGACTCGGCCGACGGCCGCGCCCTCGTGCCGGACGGGAGCGGTGACCTGGTCTTCCGGTACGCGCCGGAGGGCGGGCCCGGGCCGAGGGAGCCGTGGGTCTCCATCCGGCTGCGCAACCGCTCGCCGCATCGCTCGCTGTGGTGTGTGCTGCTCGACCTCACCGACCGTTACGCCGCCGACCCGGTGCTCTTCCCCGGCCACTTCATCGGCCCCGGCCACACCGGGTACGCCCTGGACGGCGACCCCGTTCAGCTCTCACTGCCGGCGGGCCGGCCCGTCGTGCCGGGCGCCGAATGCCGGGAGTGGCTCAAGCTCATCGTCTCGGAGAACGAGTTGAGCACCGCCCCGTTCCGGCTGCGGGCGTGGGACCCGGACGGCCGGGGCAGCCGGCACTCCGACGCCGCCGGCCATCCGGCAGCCGACGCGGTGCTGCGGTTCGACGCCCGGGCGACATCGGCCGGCCCTCGGGACGCGGGCCCGGTGGTGCAGGGCGCGCCCGGACGCTGGGCGACCCGCACCTTCGGCGTGCGCACGATCGTGCCGTCCCTGCCTGCGGCTACTGGCCGAGGTGTGTGAAGCCCGCCCAGGCGCTCAGGTCGTCCGGGTCGATGTGCCGGGCCCGTTCGGCGAGCCGGGCGGGCAGGCCGGGGGGCAGTTCACGACCGGGGTCCAGCATCCACTGCTGGGCCCGGCGCAGCGCGTTGGCGGGAGGTTCGCCCTCGATGCGCAGGTAGTGGTGGGTCAGGAACATCAGGACCGAGGTCGCGTCGTCCGGCACCGGCCACAGTGAGCCGACGACCGAGCGCGCGCCGGCCACCAGGAAGGCGGTCGCGAGGCTGTACGCCTCGTTGTGTCCGCGCCCCGACACATGGCTGCGGCAGGCTGCCAGCAGCACCAGTCCGAGTCCGGCGCGCCCGCCTCCGCCGACCGCGTCCGTCAGCTCCTCGGCCGACAACTCACCGCCGTGCAGTGACAGATAGGCGGTGCGGCCGCCGGTGCGTGCGATGGAGGCGTGGCAGGCGAGGTGCAGCACACCACCCTCCACCGCGTGGTCCGGGTCGTCCGGGTCCGCACCGCTCAGCCAGGACAGCACCTCCTGCGGGGTCCCGGGCCCGTCGGCGGTGCCGTTCTCGCGCCGTCCGAGGAACCGGCCGTGCGGATAGAAGGCGCGCTGCACGGCGTCGGCCTCCGCACCCGCCCAGCCCAGATCTCCGGTGGGGTTGCCCACGACGAGCGCTGCTGACGAGTGCGGTGCCTTCGGCCGGGCGGCCACCTCGCACAGCAGACGCGCGGATGCGGCGTACGAGATCTCCGCCTCGTGCAGCGCGTACCGGCGCCGTCCGTCGGACCCCAGCTCCCAGGCCGCGTGCCAGGGCACCAGACCGAGCGTCCCCATCGGCACGAACACCAGCCGGGGCGCACGCCCGGTCCGGGTGGCGAAGACGTCGAGCAGCGGCCGCACGCCGGCGTACCAGGCCCACCCGCACAGCCGGTCGAGCTGCTTCCGCAACGACGGATGCTCCGGTCGGCCCCCTCCTGAGACCCACCCGGGAACAGGCCCCATGTCCCGCCCGTCCGGCGCGGGCTCGCCCAGCCGCACGGTGTTCGTGGCCGGCGCGTGGACGTACTCGCGCAGTGGGGCCGCGTCCTCGGTGAGAGTCGGCAGGGGTACGGAGTGCACGACACCGCTGGTGGTGACGACGACGGCCGTACCGGGGGTGTCGTCGTCCGCCGGGACCAGATAGACAAGGGCGTCCTTGCGCAGGGTGCGCAGGGCGGCGGCGATCTCGTCCGGGGCCGGAGGCTGGAGCAGGCGGTCCTGCAGCAGGTCGCCGCCCGTGAGCGCGGCGAGGACCCGGCGGCGCAAGGCGCTGGGGACGGACAGCGGCGCCTGCATCGCGGCGAGCGGGTCGGTCGGGCCGGCTGCGAGGCCCGCGGCGTGCCACTCCTCGGCCAGGGCGTCGTGACCCGCCGCGACGAGACGTTCGGGCACCGTACGGGACGTGGTCGCCGCGTGCAGGACGAGGCCGCGGCAGGCGTCGAGAGCCTGGACAGCCTCGTCGAGGGCGTTGTCACGCAGACACCAGCCTGCGACTTCGAGGGCTGACGTGGTGGCCTGTTTCACGGCCTGCGCGGCATGCTCGGTGCCGGACTGCGTCAGCGCCGCCCAGGCGTGTCCCCGCAGCGCGTCGAGCCCGATGCGGCGGGCCGCGCCCTTGTCGTCGCGGCGCATCTCGCCCCGGGCCCGGTAGGCGCGGGCGAGGGCGAGTCCGCCGGCCGCGTAGAGGCGGTGTTCGGGGCCGCCGACTGCCTCGAAGGCGGTCTCGAGCAGGGTGATCCCCTGGGCGAGATGGCGGGCGCGGGCAGGTGGCAGGAGCTGCACCGCGGCCAGCGCGCAGTGGCCGAGGCCCAGGCAGTGGGCGTAGCGAAGCCAGCTGTCGCTGCCCTCGTCGACCAGGCCGTACGCCTCCTGGAGCAGTTCCATGGCGTCCGTGAGCCCGGTCGCGTCCTGGGCCCGCATGAACCGGCTGATGCCGTTGTCACCGAGCACCCAGGCCCGGTGGTCGCGCGGGAGTTCGCGTGCCGCGCGTCGCAGCTGGGCCACCGAGGGGCGCCCCATCAAGGGCGGTGCGTGCGGCGCGCCCCGTTCGTCGGCGAGGCGGTCGCGGACCGAGCGGGCGTTCTCGATCAGCGTCCACACTTCGATGCGCGCCGTGTCGTCGGGGTCGAGGTCCGCGTGCACGGCGAGCATCTGGGCGATGTGGTCGTCGGCCGCCGCGAGGTCGCCGCGCCGGACGGCGGCGTGGGCGTCGAAACCGGCCTGTTGGGCGGACATGACCCGGCGGTGGTACGGGGTCATGCGGGGGTCGTCGCGCAGTCGGCGCCACAGCGCGCCGGCCGTCTCCATGTCGTCGGCGGCGCCGGCGGTCTGTCCACGGTGGTTCATGGCCGCGAAGCGGACCAGGTCCATGCCGTGCCCGAGCCCGTCGTCCGCGCCCCCCGCCGCGCCGGCCGCCTCGGCCTGCGCGAGATGGTCGAGGACCGCGTCCATGCCGAGGCCCGAGCCGCTGAGCTCCTCCCGCAGCCGGAACTGGGCGACGACGGCGTGCGCCTTGCGCTGCCACGCGGGATCGTCGTGCCCGTGAGCGAGGACGGTGTCGATCAGCTCCGCCTTCCGCGCCCCGCTGACGTGCGTGCCGTGCGGGTCGAGAAACATGACCTGGGACAGGAGGTTGAGCGCGAGGAGCGCGCGCTCGGCGCCCGGCTCCACGGAGGCGAAGCCCTCGTACATCCGGTCGAAGGTCGACGCCGCCCAGTCACCGGTGGGGCCCATGCTCCGGTAGATGCCGGGGAAGTCGTCGTCGGTGTCGCTGAAGTTCAGGAAGCCGCGCCCCTCGCCGAGGTCGTTGAGCAGGCCGACATAACTGTCCCGGGCGTTCTCGACGCGCATCGCCTCCGGGATGCTCTCCGGCGATTCGGGGGTGATGCCATGGTCCTGCTCCAGGGTCATCCAGGCCCAGGCGCCCAGCATCGGGGCGATCCTGCGCAGACCGAAGTCGAACTCCTCGTCCCGCAGCACCAGCGCGCAGGCCTCGGTCACGTCGTGCAGCCGCCGCGGGTCGGGGTCGTCCCGGTAGCGGCCCTGCTGGAACGCGGCCAGGAACAGCGCGGTCAGGGTGACCACGCCGTCGCGTTCCGGCACCCAGATGTCCACCGCCCGCCGGATCAGCGCGATCGCCCGGTCCTGGCCGGCGCCGTCGCCCCGCGCGGCCGCCCGCTCGTACAGCAGCCGTCCGAAGCTGTCGAGGAACACCGGGGTGAGCCGTTCGACGTCGGCCGGGTCGGCCAGCAGCCCGGTCAGCTCCGCCTCGGCCGCCGCGGCGTGCGCCTGATCCTTCCAGTGGCCCCAGATGAGAAAGCGGATGAGGGCGCTGCGGATCCCGGCGTCCCAGGCCCAGGACGGCTGCTGCCCGGTCGCCTGCCGGGCCTCGAGCAGCGCGGTGCCGAACTCCTCACGGGCCTGCTCCAGCACGTCCCGGTCGGTCTGTGCCCGCCCGTGCACCATCAGGGCCAGGCCCAGGCTGTAACGGACGAAGGGCAGATCGCTGGTGGGCAGTCCGGCATCGAGCACCGCCTGGTAGTGGACGGCAGCGGCCTCGGCGTCCGCCGGGTCGCACACCAACTCGTGTCGCTCCAGATGGAGATACCCCCGCGCCTCCGCCAGCGAGACCGCGTCCTCGCTGCCGGGCTCCACCGCGTCGGCCGCCTCCTCGTGCAGACGCAGGGCCTCGTCGAGAAGGCCGACGCGCTGCGGGACGGGTCCGTCGCAGTTCATGTAGCGCAACTTGGCGCACACCGCGAGCAGGAGCCGCCCCACGTCCCGTACGGCGTCGTAGTCGTCGTCCGCGGGCAGCGCCGCCATGCCTTCGGTGAGCAGTGCCCAGACCGCCTCCATCAGTTCCGCGCCGGGTTCGCTGTCGTAGTGGAAGGCCCGGACGTGTCCGAACGCGATCCGCCAGGCCGCCCAGTCGCCGTCGTCACCGGGTGTCCTGAAGGCGAGTTCGAACGCCTGCGCAGCCAGCTGGAGATCGTCCGCCCCGTCCTCCGACAGCAGATGCAGCCGGTAGCTGAGTTCACCCGCCAGTGCGCACAGCGCGGGCGCCTCCGGATCGTCGGAGGCCAACGTGGACAGGGTGTCGAGGATTTCTTCGCGCCGGGCTCGGAGTTCGGTGACGAACACGTCGTCCGGGCGCGGGGCTTCTACGGTCACGGGTCGGGCTCTCCAGAATCTCCGGGACGCACGGCGTCAGGGCGCGAGTTGGACGTGGTACGGCATCAGGGCCGAGTTGAGCCAGTCCCGCCCCTCGGCCGTGTCGAAGTCCACGGCGCCCTCTTCCTCGCAGTGCAGCGTCCCGGGACGGCAGCGGTCGCCGAACAGCACCACCGTCCGGTCCGCCGGTTCCCGCTTGGACGACCACACCATCCCTTGCGCCCATGGCTCGGTGTGACGGCGGATCCAGTGCGCCCAGTCACGGGTGTACGGGTATTCCTGGGCTTCGGCGTGGACGAGCCAGGTGTCCTGGTGCACCGCGGCCAGGTCCTGCGCGCTCATCAGCGGCAGCACGCACACGTCGGCGGTGAGCCGCAGCGTGCTCAGTCGGCGCCCCTCAACGGCAGCGCGTTGCAGCAGGCGGGGGCCTCCGAAAGGGTCGAAGGGCAGCGAGCGCAGCAGCGTCTCGCAGACGGCGGCGGCCGCGCTCAGTCCCGCGTACAGGTAGCCGTAGGGTTCGTGCCCCGTGGCGTCGAAGCGGCCGCCCCCGTACAGGCAGTGCGCGGGCCGGGGGTTGAAGTCGGTGGCGGCGCGGTGGGAGCCGTGGACGCGGTACAGCTGGGTGCCGCGGGACAGCATGACCTTGCCAGGGGTGCCGGTGAGCACCTCGGGGGGCCGGTAGTTGGGCACGGCTAGTCACTCCCCACAGAACACGGCACGGCTAGTAGTCACTCTCCATGAGGAACCGTGCGACCTCGACGAGCTGGCGATCCCGCCCGCTGCCCAGCAGCCGGGCCGGACGGGTGCCGAGCCACGCGTTGGCGGAGAGCCACCAGTCGGCGGCACCCCAGGGATCGTGGTCGGCACCCAGCAACGCGTTGACCTCCAGAACGGTCAGCCAGGGCAGGGTGTCGTCGGAGAACTGGAAGCAGGGCAGGCGGATCCGGCCGCCGGGGCCGCGCAACCGGATCAAGTCGGGTGAGTACGGGGAGCCGCCTCGCCGCTCGACCGTGTCCGGGTCCAGTGCCGGCTCCGCGAGCAGCCGTTCACGCACCGGGCCGAGAACCGGCCCGACCATGTGGTGGCCGTCCATCAGCAGCACAGCCAGATCTTCGGTGGTGAACCCCTGTACGGTCGGAGGTCCGCCCGCGGCGTCGTGGACGGCGACGAGCCGGGCCTGCGCGCCCTCCCCGAACTCGTCCGGCAGCCGTTCCCGCAGCAGAGAGGCGGCCCGGGCCGCGGCACGGCGGCCTGCTTCACCCTGCTCCGGAGCGCGTGCCACGGCGAGCAGCTCGGCCAGCCGGTCACGGACGTCCGGTCCGAGCCGCGCGGAGAGACGGCCCCAGCCTGCCGCGGCGGCGGCCAAGGTGACCTCCGGATCGAACGGAGGCTCCTGGTCCATCGGTGATCCCATCACTTCTCCCCCGCAGTGGTCAGCAGCCGTTCCAGCAGATCGGCGCGGGCATGCCGGCGTACGACGAAGTGGATGTCCCAGTCGGCGCCGCGCGCGAGTTCGGCTTCGACAGCAGCCCACAGGGCGGCGAAACTCTCCAAGGGGGTCAGGCCACCGCGCCCGGCGCCGAGCAGCGGCAGACAGACCGACCGCAGTGGCGGATCGCACTCGGGGGACTCCTCCGCCATCAGCGCGAAAACCCGGGTCACCCCCCGGGTGATGTCGGACGGCTGCACTTCGTAGTCGTTCGTCTCGGGGCGGGGCACGGCCACGGCCACGTGGTAGATGCGTCGGACGTTCTGTGCTGTCAGCGCGCCGGAGGAGGTCACGGCGACGGTCCCGGGCGAGGCCGCCCGGCCTCTGGTGCCGTGCCGGGCGGCCCACTCCCCCAGCTCGTCGTGGATCGCGTCCTCGACGAGTCCCCCGGTGGGGTCGCGGCGCGCTCCCGCGCGGCGCAAAGTCGCGGAAACCGACGACTTGTACGGCGCGGGCAGCGCGAAGTAGGTGTTCGAGGGGGAGACGACGACGTCGATGTCCCGCAGCAGGTCCACGGAGTGGACGTGAAGGGTGACGGGCACGGTGCGGCGGTCGAGGCGGACCTGCAACAGCCGGTGGACGGCGGGGAGCCCGGCGCGGGTCAGTGGCTGCTCCGCCGCCTGGCCCTGCTCTCGGCCGGCGTACTGCTCGGCGACCTGCACGATCTGTTCCGCGACCTGGCCGAGGACCATGAACTCATGGTGTTTGCGGAAGCGTTCGACGCTCACCCCGTACACCTGGGCGGCCCGACGGCGCCGGTCGGCGGACGGCCAGTCCCGGGTGCCCTGGGCAAGGCCCAGGCTGTATTCCGCAGCGGTCTGCAGGGTGCCGCCGCCCATACGGGAGACGGCGAGCCGTAAAACCCGCTCCACCGGCCCTGCTGCTACCTCGCCGTCACCCCGCGGTAGTTCACGCGCGACCTCGGCGAGGACCGGCAGGGCGATGTCACGCAGTCTGACGACTCCGGCTCGTCGCACCTTGCGCACCTCCGCGAGGACCGTTCCGTGATCGAGCGGGTACGGTTGCGGCGACGGCATGGCGATCAGCATCGCACCGGCGCCACAGGCCCCACAAGCCCGTTCCGTCCTTCCATTGCAGCGCACCGGCCGGTCGTCAACGGGTCGGATTCGGGGCGCGTGCGGGGCGACGTCGCCCCGCACGCGGGCACCACCGTCTGCTCACACCACCAGGCTCAGCGCCGCCGCGACGACGAACCCGGCGACGGACAGCACGCTCTCCAGTACCGTCCACGTCTTGAGCGTGTCCCGCTCGCTGATGCCGAAGTACTTGGCGACCATCCAGAAGCCGCCGTCGTTGACGTGCGAGGCGAAGATGGAGCCCGCCGAGATGGCCATGATGACCAGCGCGACGAACGCCTGCGAGTGGTCGCCCTCGGAGAGCAGCGGCGCCACGATGCCGGCCGTCGTCACGATCGCCACCGTCGCCGAGCCCTGCGCGACGCGCAGCACCACGGAGATCAGGTAGGAGAGGACGATCACCGGGAGGCCGACGTCGTTGAAGGTGTCGGACAGTGCCTGGGCGACCCCGCTGCCCTTGAGGACGGCGCCGAAGACGCCGCCCGCGCCGACCACCAGCAGGATGTTGCCGACCGGCTTGAGCGAGGAAGTGGACACGGTCTCCAGGGACTTGCGGGACCAGCCGCGCCGGATGCCGAGCAGGTAGTACGCGAGGAACAGGGCGAGGGTGAGGGCCACGAAGGGGTGGCCGAAGAACTCGATGACCGAGCGCAGGGTGGACTCGTCCAGCGCGATGGAGGAGAAGGTCGCCGCGAGGATCAGGATGAGCGGCGTGCCGATGATGCCGAGGACCGTGCCGAGCGGCACCGGCGTCTCGCGCGGCTGGACGCCCGACGCCCGCTGTTCGGCGGCGACGGCGTCCTTGGCCTCCTGGGCGGCCTCGACCATGTCCTGCGGGACGGCGACGAAGATGCGCTTGCCGATCCAGGCGGAGTAGACCCACGCGGCGGCGACGGCCGGCAGACCGCAGACGACGCCCATGAGGATGACCCAGCCGAGGTCGACGTGGAGCAGTCCGGCGGCGGCCACCGGGCCCGGGTGCGGGGGCAGGAAGGCGTGGGTGACGGAGAGTCCGGCGAGGAGCGGGAGGCAGTAGAGGAGGATCGACTTGCCGGAGCGCTTGGCGGCGGCGTAGACGATCGGGGCGAGGACGAAGATGCCGACGTCGAAGAAGACCGGGATGCCGAAGATGAGGCCGGTGAGGCCCATCGCGAGGGGTGCCCGCTTCTCGCCGAACAGCCCGAGCAGCCGGCCCGCCAGCACCTCGGCGCCGCCGCTGACTTCGAGGATCGCGCCGAGCATGGTGCCCAGGCCGATGATGATCGCGACATGGCCGAGGATGCCGCCCATCCCGGACTCGATGGTGGACACCGCGTCCGACCGCTGGACCGTGCCGAAGAGTTCGGTGACCGACAGGCCGGCGAGCAGGCCGACGGCTATGGAGACGCCGAGCAGCGCGACGAACGGCTGGAGGCGGACCTTGATGATCAGGAAGAGCAGCAGCGCGATGCCGATGGCGGCCACGGTGAGCAGGCCCGCGGTGCCGTCGATGAGGAGGAGCAGTCCTCCGGTGTGCGGTGGTGTCTCGGCGGGCGCGGATGCGGCGAGCGGGAGGGACGGAAGGGACATCGGGAGGTCCTCTGGGTAAGGGCATGTCTCGGGGGGTCTGGGGGGTGTCCCCCCAGAAGGCACAGCCGGGCAGGGGGGATCGCGGCACGGCGTCCCAGGGGTGCGGGACACCGTGCCGTGATGTCGTACGGCGGTGCGGTGGGGGGTGCGGCGCGGGTCAGCCGAGGACGGCGAGCGCGTCGATCTCGATGAGGAGGCCGGCGGGCAGACCGACGTAGACGGTCGTGCGGGCGGCGGGCGGCTGGGTGAGGCCCTGCTCCTCGAAGTAGGTGTTGTAGATGTCGTTCATCTCGGCGAAGTGGTCCACGTCGGTGAGGTAGACGCGGATCATCATCACGTCGTCCCAGCTCGCGCCGCCCTCTTCGAGGATCGCCTTGACGTTGGCGAGGGTCTGGAGGGTCTGCTCGCGCAGGGTCGGACCGGCCGGCGTGGGCGGCTTGCCCTCCTCGGCGGGCAGGAAGCCGACCTGGCCGGCGACCTGGAGGATGTTGCCCTTGCGGACGCCGTGCGAGAACTTCGCGGGCGGGGTGGTGTGGGTCTTCGGGGTCAGCGCGACTTTCTCGGTCATGCGGGGGTGTCCTTACTTCGGTTCTGCCGGGGTACGGCCGGAGTACTCGCCGCTGATGGCGTCCGCGGTACGGCGCACCAGCGGGAGCAGGGTGAGGAGTTCGTCGGCTGTGACGACGACGTTCGGCGCGGAGACCGACATCGCGGCGACCACCCGGCCGTCGGCGCCGCGGATCGGCGCGGCGACGCAGTTGATGGACTCCTCGTGGCCGCCGAGGTCGGTGGCCCAGCCCTGTTCGCGCACCTTGGCCAGCTCCTGGAGGAACGCGGCCGCGTGGGGCGTCGAACGGGACGTGTACATGGGGTAGTCGAGCTTCTCCGCGAGGGCGCGGCGCTCGTGCTCGGGCAGGTCGGCGAGGAGCAGCTTGGCCACGGCGGCGACGGTGATGGCGACCGGCTTGCCGATGCGGGAGTACATGCGGACCGGGTAGCGGCTCTCCACCTTGTCGATGTAGAGCACCTCGTTCTCCTCGTACACGGCGAGGTGCACGGTGTGCCCGCAGGTCTCGTTGAGGCGTACGAGGTGGGCGTGGGCGATCTCGCGCACGTCGAGGTTCTCCATCGCCTCCTGGGCCAGGGCGAAGAGGCGGGCGCCGAGGCGGTAGCGCTGGTCGGACTGGCGGTAGACCAGGCCGTGCTCGTGGAGGGTGCGCAGCAGGCGCAGGGCCGTGGACTTGTGCACGCCGAGGCGGTCGGCGACCTGGCCCAGGTCGGCGGGGCCCTCCGCGAGCAGCGGAAGGATGCTCAGGGCGCGGTCTACGGTCTGGCTCATGGGGTGCGTGCCTCCTCTACGGCCTCTGCGTCGGCGTCTGTCCAGCCGGGGCCGAGTCGCAGTCTCTCCCACGCGGGGTCGTCCAGGGCGGCGGCGGTGAGGTGGCCGTGGCGGAGACGGGTTTTCAGCGGCAGGTCGCGGAGGGTTGCGGAGAGGAAGCCCGCTGCGAAGGCGTCGCCTGCGCCGGTTGTTGCTACTACGTCGACGTTCAGAGCCGGGGCCGTTGCGGCTGGGCGGGGGGTGTTGTCGCAGCCCGGCGACTGCGGGGTGCCGTCGCGCCCACCCTCCCC
>MUNG01000140.1 GCA_002154585.1 Streptomyces pseudogriseolus | reverse complement strand
GTCGAGGGTGGCGGCCGCCAGGGTGCCGTGGGCGTCGACCGCCAGGGCGATCTCCGCGGCGGGCGGGAGGGGCGGGCCGGACTCGGTCCACCAGGCGCCCGCCTGTTCCTGCTCCGTCGGGTACGCCGCGAACGCCACCCGGCCGCTCGCCGAGCGCTGTGCGAGCACCGTGCAGTCGTGGCCGTCTATCTCGCAGCGCACGGCCGCGACCGGGCCGGGGCCCGCCGCCTGGAGCAGCGGCACCGGCTTGCCGCCGGGGCGCCAGGCGCACAACTCCCCGCCCTGGTCGGTGAAGAAGAGCGTGGTCCGCTCGGCGGACGTGCGCAGCGCGCGCAGGGTGCCGGGGCGGGCGGCGACGTCCGCGGTCTCGTCCCGGGTGGGCGTCCTGCCGGGCTCCTCCTGACGCCAGTGGAGTATGCGCTCCGGCGTGGCCGCGTAGACCTCGACCAGGCCCGACTCCCGGCTCGCGGCGGCGAGTTGGTCCTGGATGCTCGATCCCTTGAGGTCGCGCCACGGGTACCAGCCGCCCCGCTCCTTCTGCACCAGCAGGCTGACCCCGCCGCCCGCGTTGCGCACGAAGACGTACGCGCGCCTGCGGTCGTCCACGGCCACGGCCGGCGTGCCCGTGCGGTCGCCCCTGCCGTTGGGGTGGCCGACCGGGGACCAGTCGAGCGGGGCGAGCAGCGGGCGGAAGTGGGTGGAGTGCACCAGGCGGGACTCCCCCGTCCCGGCCTGCCGCCAGGAGACCAGGTGGGCGTATCCGTCGTCGCCCTGTCCCACGGCCGCGGGTCCCTGCTGGAGCCCCAGGTCACCGCCGATCCGGCGGAAGGGTTCCCAGGGGCCGCCGGGGGCGAGTTCCGCGCGGCACAGGACGGCGTCGTCCGATTTCAGATAGACGGTGAGGCGGCCGTCGCGGCCGCGGAGAAGCCAGTCGCCGTTCACCTGTTCACCTTACGCACTGCGGTCCGCCCCGTGGACGTCGGGATCCCGCCGTACGGCCGCCCCCGCGGGGGGATTGCCCGGGCTTGCGTGGGACCCTGACCGTATGGAAGAGGCCGGTTCCCTGCTCGTGATCGTCGACGCCGCGAACGTCGTGGGGTCGGTGCCCGACGGCTGGTGGCGGGACCGCCGGGGCGCCGCCGAGCGGCTGCGGGACCGTCTCGCGGAGCGGGGCGTGCCCGGTCACCCGGGGCCCGTGGAGATCGTGCTGGTGGTGGAGGGCGCGGCCCGGGGTGTGGAGCCGGTGCCGGGCGTCCGGGTGGCGGCGGCTCCCGGCAGCGGGGACGACCACATGGTGGCGCTGGTGGCCGAGGCGGGCGACCGTCCGGTGCTGGTCGTCACCGCCGACCGCGAGCTGCGCCGCCGGGTGACCGAGCTGGGCGCCGACGTCGCCGGGCCCCGTACCGTACGGCCCGCCCCGGGACGGGACTGAGGCCCGGTCACGCCGGGGGGCGGTCACGTGTACGTGCCGCGGCCCCGCACCCCCGGGAACGGACCGGGAGCGCGGGGCCGCGGGACGGTACGGCGGGTCAGGACGCCGGCGGCTTCGGCGGCGTCGGCTCCATGTCCTCCCCCGTCGCCATCCGGCTGTGCGTCCGGCTGTAGAGGAAGTAGACGACGAAGCCGATCGCCATCCAGATGCCGAACCGGACCCAGGTCTCGGCGGGCAGGTTGAGCATCAGCCACAGCGAGGCGCCCACCGACACGATCGGCAGCACCGGCACCCACGGCGTGCGGAACGCGCGGTGCAGGTCGGGGCGGGTGCGGCGGAGGATGATCACGCTGATCGCGACGATGACGAACGCGAACAGCGTGCCGATGTTCACCAGCGCGGCCAGTTCGTTGAGCGGGGTGAAGCCGGCCAGCACCGCGATGAGGACGCCGAGCAGGATGGTCGGCCGGTGCGGGGTCCTGAAGCGCGGGTGGACCCGGGAGAAGAACCGGGGCAGCAGCCCGTCGCGGCTCATCGCGAAGAACACCCGGGTCTGGCCGAGCAGCAGGATCATGCAGACGGTCGTCAGGCCGACGGCGGCGCCGAAGCTGATGAAGCCGGCGAACCAGGGATGCCCGGTGGCCTTGAACGCGTCCGCGAGCGGGGCGTCCACGGACAGTTCGGAGTAGTGCTGCATGCCGGTGACGACGAGCGACACCAGGACGTACAGCAGGGTGCAGATGAACAGCGAGCCGAGGATGCCACGGGGCATGTCACGCTGCGGGTTGCGGGTCTCCTCGGCGGCCGTGGCGACGATGTCGAAGCCGATGAACGCGAAGAACACCACGGACGCGGCGGTGAAGATGCCCATCACGCCGAAGTTGGCCGGGGCCCAGCCGAACATGAGCTGGATCAGCGGGGAGTCGAGACTCTGACCGGCCGGCACGGGCTTCTCGGCCGGGATGAACGGGTCGTAGTTGTCGGCGGTGATGAAAAAGGCGCCGGCGATGATCACGACCAGGACGACGGTCACCTTGATGGCGACGACGAGCGTGGTGACCCGGGCGGACAGCTTCATGCCGAGGACCAGGATGCCGGTGAGCACCAGCACCAGGACGGCGGCGAGGATGTCGAAGCCGAAGACGTCGGAGCCCTCGCGGCTGCCGAGCGCGGCGGGCATCTCCCACCCGGCGTTCTCCATCAGCGACTGGATGTAGCCCGACCAGCCGACGGCCACCACCGCCGTGCCGAGCGCGAACTCCAGGACCAGGTCCCAGCCGATGATCCAGGCCGGCAGCTCGCCCAGGGAGGCGTACGAGAACGTGTACGCGGAGCCGGCCACGGGGACGGTGGAGGCGAACTCGGCGTAGCAGAGCGCGGCGAGCGCGCAGACGACGCCGGCCACCACGAAGGCCAGGGCGGTGGCCGGCCCGGCGTTGTCCTTGGCGACCGTGCCGGTGAGGACGAAGATGCCGGTGCCGATGATGACACCGACACCGAAGACGGTCAGATCCAGCGCGGACAGGGATTTCTTGAGGGCGTGCTCGGGCTCCTCGGTGTCGCGGATGGACTGCTCGACCTTCTTCGTCCGGAAGAGGGGGCTTGTCACGGGTACCTCCCACGCTTGTCGTCCTCGACATGATCGAGAGGGGGCGTGATGCGTATGCCCCGGCGCGGGCGCCTTCACGCGAACGGGCCGCGCGCGCCACTCTTCACAGTGGCACGGGCGGCCCATCCGGACTACGTGGACGCGACGGCCCCGTGACGGCGTGTCGCGCGCGGACGGCGGGTCAGTCCCGGGCGGGCTCCACCGAGTCGACGGCGTCCGCGGAGGAACGCTCGTACCTGCCGTCCAGCTTGGCCACCAGGCCGGTGACCTGACGGGCGACGTCCGGGGCGGTCAGCCCGATCTCCGCCATGACCTCGGCACGCGAGGCGTGGTCGAGGAAGCGCGGCGGGATGCCGAAGTCGCGCAGCGGCATGTCCACCCCGGCGTCGCGCAGCGCCTGGGCGATCGCGGAGCCGACGCCGCCGACGCGCGAGTTGTCCTCGACGGTGACGACGACCCGGTGCTTCGCGGCGAGCGGGGCCATGGCCTCGTCGACGGGCTTGACCCAGCGCGGGTCGACGACGGTGGCGGAGATGCCCTGCCGGTCCAGCAGCGAGGCGATCTCCAGGCACATCGGGGCGAGCGCGCCCACGGAGACCAGCAGCACGTCGGGCGTGTCGGTGCCGGGCTCGCGCAGGACGTCCATGCCGCCGACGCGGCCCACGGCGGGCACCGCGGGGCCGACGGCGCCCTTGGAGAAGCGGACCACGGTGGGGGCGTCCTCGACCGCGACGGCCTCGCGGAGCTGGGCGCGGACCTGGTCGGCGTCGCGCGGGGCGGCGAGCCTGAGACCGGGCACGACCTGGAGGATCGACATGTCCCACATGCCGTTGTGGGAGGCGCCGTCGGTGCCGGTGATGCCGGCCCGGTCGAGCACGAACGTCACGCCGCACTTGTGCAGCGCCACGTCCATCAGCACCTGGTCGAATGCGCGGTTGAGGAAGGTGGCGTAGACGCCGACGACCGGGTGCACGCCGCCGGTGGCGAGGCCGGCGGCGGACACGGCGCCGTGCTGCTCGGCGATGCCGACGTCGTAGACGCGGTCGGGGAAGCGCTTGGCGAACTTGTCCAGGCCGACCGGCTGGAGCATGGCGGCGGTGATGGCGACGACGTCCTCGCGCTCCTCGCCGAGCCTGACCATCTCCTCGCCGAAGACGCTCGTCCAGTCGGCGCCGGAGGTGGCGATCGGCAGGCCCGTGTCGGGGTGGATCTTGCCGACGGCGTGGAAGCGGTCCGCCTCGTCCTGGAGGGCGGGCTGGTAGCCGCGGCCCTTCTCGGTGATGCAGTGCACGATCACCGGGCCGTTGAACCGCTTGGCGCGGGCCAGCGCGGACTCCAGGGCCTCGATGTCGTGGCCGTCGATGGGGCCGACGTACTTCAGGCCGAGGTCCTCGAACATGCCTTGCGGGGCGATGAAGTCCTTCAGGCCCTTCTTGGCGCCGTGCAGGGTGTCGTAGAGGGCCTGGCCGACGACCGGGGTGCGCTCCAGGAGGTCCTTGGTGCGGGTCAGGAAGCGCTCGTAGCCGTCGGTGGTGCGCAGGGTCGCCAGGTGGTTGGCGAGGCCGCCGATGGTGGGCGAGTAGGAGCGCTCGTTGTCGTTGACGACGATGACCAGCGGGCGGTCCTTGGCGTCGGCGATGTTGTTGAGCGCCTCCCAGGCCATGCCGCCGGTGAGGGCGCCGTCGCCGATGACGGCGACGACATGGCTGTCGTCCCGCTCCATGAGCTGGTTGGCCTTGGCGATGCCGTCGGCCCAGCCCAGCACGGTGGAGGCGTGGCTGTTCTCGATGACGTCGTGCTCGGACTCGGCCTGCGAGGGGTAGCCGGACAGGCCGCCCTTCATCTTCAGCTTGGAGAAGTCCTGCCGTCCGGTCAGCAGCTTGTGCACGTAGGACTGGTGGCCGGTGTCGAAGAGGACCTTGTCCTTCGGCGACTCGAAGACCCGGTGCAGGGCGATGGTGAGCTCCACCACACCGAGGTTGGGGCCGAGGTGGCCGCCGGTCTTGGAGACCGCGTCGACGAGGAAGGTCCGGATCTCCCCGGCCAGCTGGTCGAGCTCCTCGAGGGTGAGCCGGTCCAGATCGCGCGGTCCCCTGATGCGGGTCAGCAGCGGCACCCGTGCCTCCTTGCAGTAGAGCTGATCGAGCTGTTGCCGGGCGGGTCGAGTCTAATCTTCCGCTCACCCGATCGTCCCCGGGGCGGTGCGTCGCACATCACCCGTTCGGAGGTACCTCCGTAGAACGCACCTGTGCCCGGCACCTGAAAAGGCACCGGGCACGAGGTGACGCCCAAGGGGGCGCGGGACCGAGTCGACATGCGGCTCCGCCGCGCGGGCGCGAACAACCACAGCGCACCCGCAGACGGACGACCAGGCCCGCCCCGCGGTTTTCTGCTAGGCCCGCCCCGCCGTCTTCTGCGTCTTCCGAGTGATCGCGTCGATGACGACCGTGGCGAGAAGAACACCACCGGTGATCATGTACTGCACCGGAGAGGCGATGCCCTCCAGCGCCAGCCCGTACTGGATGGACACGATGACCATCACACCGAGCAGCGCGTCCCACGTGCGGCCACGGCCACCGAAGAGCGACGTACCGCCGATCACCGCGGCGGCGATGACGTTCATCAGGAACTCACCGGTACCGGCGCCCTGGTTCGCGGAGGCGATCTTCGAGGCGACGAACAGACCGCCCATCGCGGCGAAGGTGCCGGCGATGGCGAAGACCGAGATGCGGATCAGCTCGACGTTGATACCGGCACGGCGGGACGCCTCGACGCTGCCGCCGAGCGCGAACACCTTGCGGCCGTACGAGGTGCGGCGCAGCACGAAGTCCGTGAGGACCAGGAAGGCCAGGAAGATCACCACGGCCAGGGGCAGGCCCTTGTACTGGTTGAACACGACCGCGACGGCGAAGGCCAGGATCGCGAGCAGCACCGTCCGGACGATGATCTCGTTCAGCGGGCGGGAGGGCACCCCGGCGGCCTCGCGGCGGCGGTTGTCGAAGAACGCGGCGAGGAAGTACGCCACGGTCGCGAGCAGCGCCAGACCGTAGGCCGCGGCCACGTCGCTGAAGTAGTAGCTGGTCAGCTTGACGACCAGGCCCTCGGAGTCGAGGTTGATCGTGCCGTTGTCGCCGAGGATCTGGAGCATGAAGCCCTGCCAGAACAGCAGGCCGGCCAGGGTGACGGCGAAGGCGGGCACGCCGATCCGGGCGAAGATGAAGCCGTGGATCGCGCCGGCGACCGTGCCGGTGAGGATCGCCAGGACGAGGGCGAGTATCTCGTTCATGCCGTGCGTGATGTTCAGCACGGCGAACGTGGCGCCCGCGACACCGCTGACGGAACCGACCGACAGGTCGATCTCGCCGAGCAGCAGGACGAAGACGATGCCGACGGCGATCATGCCGGTGCCGACCATGGCGACGGACATGTCGGAGAAGTTGCCGGCGGTGAGGAAGTTGCCGTTCAGGCTGGTGAAGATGGCCCAGATGACCAGCAGGCCGACCACCACGGGGATGGAGCCGAGGTCACCCGCCTTCATCTTCCGCTTGAACTCGTTCCAGTAGCCCATCAGGCCCTGTTCGCGCACCAGCAGCCGGGGGTCGACCGCGGTGACCGCCTTGGCGGCCGCGTCGGGGTTCGCCACGGAGTGTTCCTCGGCGGTGGGGGTGGAGGTCTTCTCGGTGCTCACTTCTTGATCTCCCCATTGGTGCGCGCCGCACGACGGGTCACGGCGTTGTCCGTGGCGCCCGTGATGGCGGAGATGATTTCTTCCTGCGAGGTCGACTTGACCTCGAAGACGCCGTTGTTGCGCCCGAGGCGCAGGACGGCGACCTTGTCCGCCACGGCCTTCACGTCCGCCATGTTGTGGCTGATGAGAATGACCGCGTGGCCGCGCTCGCGCAGCCGCTCGACCAGGTCGAGGACCTGCGCGGTCTGCTCGACGCCGAGGGCCGCGGTGGGCTCGTCCAGGATGACCAGCTTGGGCTCGCCGAGCATGGACCGGGCGATGGCGACCACCTGGCGCTGACCACCGGACAGCGAGGCGATCGGGATGCGGACGCTGGGGATGCGGATCGACAGGGTGTCGAGGAGCTCGCGGGAGCGGCGCTCCATCTCGACCTCGTCCAGGACGCCGCGCCTGCGCAGCTCCCGGCCCAGGTAGAGGTTGCCGACGACGTCGATGTTGTCGCACAGCGCGAGGTCCTGGTACACCGTCGCGATGCCCAGGTTCTGGGCGTCGTGCGGCTTGCTGATCTGCACGGGCTTGCCGTCCCACTCGATGACGCCCTCATCGATGGGATGCACGCCGGCGATCGTCTTGACCAGCGTGGACTTTCCGGCGCCGTTGTCGCCCACCAGGGCGACCACTTCACCGGCGTGGACCTCAAGCTCGACGTCGGTGAGCGCCTGGACGGCACCGAACCGCTTGGAGACCCCGCGCAACGCCAGCACGGGCGTAGCGGACACGTGAACCATCTCCTTCGCCGCCTGACCCGGCGGGAGGTTGTGCAAGGGATTGGGGGGATGTTCCGTCCGGCGCCCCGCGTAGCTTGCGGGGCTGGTGTGTGCGGGGCGCCGGCGGAAGCGCGTGGCAGTCGTCCCGTCAGGGAGTCCGGGTCTGCGGACTCCCTTTTTCAACGGGATGCGGACTGCTTACTTGAGGCCGATCTTGTCGCAGGCGGCCTTGTACTTGCCCGTGCAGATCTCCTGGACGGTGTAGATGCCGTCCTTGATCACGGTGTCGTTGATGTTGTCCTTGGTCAGCGACACGACCGGGACGATCACCGACGGGACCCCCTTGGTGGTGGGGCTGTCGACCTTGTCCTTGGCGATGGAGTCCAGCGACTTGCCCTGGGCCAGCGCGACGGCCATCTCCGCGGCGACGTTCGCCTCCTGCGGGTACGGCTTGTAGACGCTCATGTACTGCTCACCGGTGACGATGCGCTGCACGCCCGCGAGCTCGGCGTCCTGGCCGGTGACCGGGATGTTGTTCAGGCCGGCGGCCTTGAGGGCGGTGATGATGCCGCCCGCCATGCCGTCGTTGGCGGAGTAGACGCCGACGATCTTGTCCTTGCCGAGGGCGGAGATGGCGCCCTCCATGTTGGCGTTGGCGTTCTCGGGCTTCCACTCCTTGGTGTCGTACTCGCGCCCGATCTTGACCTTGCCGTCGAGGACGGAGTGCGCGCCCTCCTTGAACATGGCGGCGTTCGGGTCCGTGGAGGAGCCGTTCATCATGACGATCTGGCCGCTCTTGGCCTTCGCGCCCAGCGCCTGGAGCAGGGCCTCGCCCTGCGTCTTGCCGACGGTCACGTTGTCGAACGACGTGTAGGCGTCGATCGGGCCCTCGGCGAGGCGGTCGTAGGCCACGACCGGGATGCCGGCGTCCTTGGCCTTCTTCACGGAGCCGGCGATGGCCTTGGAGTCCACCGCGTCCACGATGAGCACGTCCACCTTGTTGGTGACCATCGTGTCGACCTGCTGGTTCTGCAGGCTGGCGTCCTGCTTGGCGTTGGCGTAGACGACCTCGCCCTTGTTGTTCGTGAGCTCCTTGACCTTCTTCTCGATCAAGGGCTTGTCGAGCTTCTCGTACCGCGCGGTCTGGTTCTCCGGCAGGAGCAGACCGACCTTGATGTTGTCGCCCTTGGCGGCGGAGTCGCCGGAGTCGCTCTTGTCGCCGGACTCGGCGGCGCTGCCACAGGCGGCGAGCGAGACGGCCATCGCACCCGCGGCGATGGCGAAGGCGGCACGACGCATACGCGTGTTCACTTCTACAAACCTCCCTGACGAGGCCGCGTCGTTGCGGCCGAGGTGGCTGGAAGTCAACTCGGCCACACGTGCGACGTCAAGAAGTAAATCCTTAACGAGATGGCAACGGTGCCATCCGTTCTCTAAGTGAAGGCAGGGGTGGAGGCCGCGAGGGACCCCGTCGCCGTACCGTCCAGAAGGGTCGAATCGCCCATCTCGCTCAGCGCCAGGGCGAGCGCCCCGAGCACCTCGGCGCGGCCCCCAAGTGCCCCGGGAAGTACGGTCAGTTGGCGCGCGGCACTGGGGATGGCGTAGCGTCCCACGGACTCCCTTATGGGGCCAAGGACCAGCTCGCCGGCCTCGGCAAGATCGCCGCCGAGCACGACCCGGCTCGGGTTCAGGAGGTTGCAGAGATTGGCGACACCGCTGCCGATGTGGCGGCCCACGTCGGCGACCACGCGGCGGCATCCCGGGTCGCCGTCCCTGGCCAGCCGTACGACGCCTTCCATGGTCAGGTCGGTGCCGTGGCTGGGCTGGAGCAGCGGCAGGACGTAGCGCGCGGCCGTGAAGGTCTCCAGGCAGCCGCGGTTGCCGCAGCGGCAGACCGGGCCGGCCTCGTCGAGGGTGATGTGGCCGATCTCGCCGGCCGTGCCGCCCGGGCCGCGGTAGATCTTCCCGCTGATCACCAGGCCGGCGCCGACACCGCTGGCGACCTTGATGTACGCCAGGTCGCGCACGCCCCGGCCGCTGCCCCAGACCATCTCGCCGAGGGCGCCGAGGTTGGCGTCGTTGTCCACGTGCACCGGCACGCCGAGCCGCCCCCGCAGCTCCTCGGCGGGCCGGGTCCCGGACCAGCCGGGGAGGATCGCGGTGGACCCGAGGGTGCCGGACTCCACGTCGATCGGCCCGGGCACGCCGAGGCCGACGCCGGCGACCTTGGAGCGGTCCACGCCGGTGGCCTCGATCAGCCGGTTGACCAGCTGTTCCGCCCGGTCGAGGCCCTGGGCCGAGGAGGCGTCCACGTCCAGCGGCTCGGACTCCTCGGCGAGGACCTGATGGGCGAGGTTCCCGACCGCGACCCGCAGATGGGTGTGCCCGAAGTCGACCCCGACGACGATGCCGGCGTCCCCGCTCAGCGAGACGCTGCGGGCCCGGCGTCCCCCGGCCGAGGTGGGGGTCACCTCGACCGTGCCGCCCTCCTTCAGTTCCCGGACGATGTTGGAGACCGTGGCCGCGGACAGGCCGGTCGTCCTCGCGATCTCGGCCTGGGTCAGGGAACCCGCCAGACGTACTGCTCGGACGACCCGCTCCAGGTTGGCTCGATGCAGCGACGACTGCGACCCCGGAGTCTCCATTGACTCTCACCCTCATCCCTGGCCCGCGTCACCGTGGGGCGACGAGGCCTTGTACAAGTTATGAAGTCCAAGCTCCGCTGAATCGCCCAGTGCCGTCAAGACCTTGACAGAAATCGGTTCCAGCCCGTGCCCGGCCGGCTACCCGGGGTGCGCCACAGGGGTCCGGCCCCGGAGAGCTGTCTCTCCGGGGCCGGACCCCTGTGCACGGCGGGTGGAGCGGCGGCGGGTGTCAGCGGAAGGTTCCCTGGGACACCGAACCGGCGATCCGCCGCTGGAAGACGCAGTACACGATCAGTACGGGCACCACCGTGATCACGATCGCCGCGAACAGCGCCCCGTAGTCGATGTCGTAGACCTGTGAGGAGGCGTAGGCGGCCATGCCCTGGGTGAGGACCCACATGTCCTGGTCGGTGTTGAGCGCCACCGGCAGCAGGAACTGGTTCCACAGGCCCAGGAAGTTGAAGATCGCCACGGCCGCCATGCCCGGACGGGCCATCGGCAGCATCACCTGGAAGAACGCCCGCCAGTCCCCGGCGCCGTCGATCAGCGCGGCCTCGTACACGTCGTGCGGCAGCGACCGGAAGAACGCGTAGAGGAAGAACATCGTGAACGGCAGCGCGAACGCGACATAGGTGAGGATCAGCCCGGGACGCGTGTTCAGCAGCCCGAAATTCTGCAGCTGGAAGAAAAGCGGAACGATGGCCAGGAAGACCGGGAACGTCAGGCCGGCGAGCATCACGTAGTAGATCAGCCGGCGGCCGGGGAATTCGAACCGGGCGAGTACGTAGGCGCACATCGCGCCGAGCAGCATCACCAGGATCAGCGCCGAGACCACGACGATCACGGAATTCAGGAAGTACCGTCCGATGCTCGCGTCGGTCCACGCGTTCGCGTAGTTCTCGAACCGCCAGTGTTCCGGCAGCGAGAACGGCGACGAGAGGATTTCGCCGGTCGATTTGAACGACGACATCAGCACCCACAGCATGGGCACGATCACGATCACGGACCACACGATCAGCAGGGCGTGCGAGATCGCCGCGAATCTGCGGTCGCCGCTCACGGCCACGCGCGTCAGCTTCCGGTCCTTCACCGGTTCACGGTCACCGACCGGCTTCCGGTCGGCGGCGACGACGCTCACCCGGCACCTCCCTCGGCCGCGGCACGCCGGGCCTTGGACCCGGGTGCCTTCCTCTTGCTCTCGCCCTCGCCGCCGCCCGTGAGGCGGTTGACGAGGAACACCAGCGCCGCGAACACCAGGGTGACGACGGCGAGGACGACGCCCATCGCGGTGGCGTAGCCGAACTGCTGCTTGGCGAAAGCGACGTTGAACAGACGCTGGCTGATGGTCAGGGTCGAGTTGTCCGGGCCGCCGTTCGGCACCATCGCCTGGACGTAGACGAACGCGTCGAGGGCGGCGATGCCCAGGTAGATGTACGCCGTCTGCACGCTGTCCCGGATCGCCGGCAGGGTGATCGAGACGGTGGTGCGCAGCCGCCCGGCCCCGTCGATCCTCGCCGCCTCGTACAGCTCGGCGGGGACGCCCTTGATCGCGGCGATGAAGAGCACCGCGTAGAACCCGACGAGCCCCCAGATGATGACGAACATCACGGCCGGCATCGCCGTGGCCTTCTCGCCCAGCCACGCGAACGTGTCGAACCGGTCGAGGCCGAGGCCCGTGAGGACGCCGTTGAGCAGGCCGGCGTTCGGGTCGTACATCTGCGCCCAGATCAGACCGACGATGATCGCCGGCACGACGTAGGGGAAGAACGAGATGATCCGGTAGAACGACGCTCCGCGGATTCCCCGGACGGGGCCCTTGCTGGGCCCTCCCAGGGTGATGGCCACGGCGACCCCGAGGGCGAGCGTCAGCGTCACCAGCGGCACGAAGACCGCGAGAAGTGCGACGTTGCGCAACGCCTTCAGGAAGATGTCGTCCTGGAACATCTTCGTGAAATTGTCGAGGCCGACGAAGTTGTAGTCGGGGCTGAAGCCGCGCCAGTCGGTCATCGCCCAGAAGATCGCCTGGCCGAACGGGATCAGGACGAAGATCACGAAGATGGCCAGCGGGACACCGAGGAACGCGAGGAAGAACGTCACCCGGTCGAACGTGAGCTTGCGGCGCCGTGGCCGCCCACCGCGAGCGGCCGGCTCGGGCCGGCGGCTCGCGGTCTTGGCAGTGGGGATCGTGTCCTTCATCGCGGTGCTAGCTGACCTTGACCTTGTCGACGGAGTCGTCCTCCCGGACCTTGTCGGAGATCTTCTGCAGGGCCGAGGTCAGCCCCTTGCCGTCGAGGTCACCGGCGAGGAACGAGTTCCACGGCACCAGCTGGTCGGTGTTCATCCCGTAGGTCTCGACGAACATGTAGTTGAAGATGTTGGTGCCCGCGGCCTCCAGCATCGTCGTCTGCGAGACGAGGGCCGTCGATCCGTAACCGTCGGCGGGCACGGTGCCCTTGACGATCGTCGGGGCCAGCTTGGTTTTGGAGAAGTTGGCGGCCGCCTTCTCCGACAGCATCGCCCGCAGCACCTCCTTGGCGCCGGCCGGGTTCTTGCCCTGCGCGGGCACGATGAACGGCTCGCCGGCGGCGGCGCGGAGCGACTCGTAGGGCAGCGCCGGCTTGTCGGTGAGCGTCATCGACGGGAAGCCGGTCATCTGGAAGTCGGCCTTCGTGGCCTTCTTCATCTCGTTCTCGATCCAGCCGCCGGACGGGTAGAGCAGCGCCTTCTGGTCGTTGCTCCAGATCGCCTGCGCCTTCTGGAACTGGGTGCCGGAGCCGCCGGGGACGAACATCTTCTGCCTCACCATGGTCTCCATGACCTTGATGACGCCCTGGATGGCCGGGTGCGACCAGCAGCCCTTCTCCAGGTTCTCCAGGCCGAGCCGGACCTCGTCGCCGCCCTCCTTGATCGCCGAGTCGATCAGGAGCGTGCGGTAGTAGGTCGCCGCCTCCTTGCCGTGGACGAAGAGGTACTTGCCCTTCTTCTTCGCCTGCTGGCCGAGGTCGAGCGCCTCGTCCCAGGTCTTCGGCGGGGTCCAGCCGTTCTCCTCGAAGAGCGTCTTCGAGTACCAGACGCCGTACACGGTCATCACGTAGTTGAGCGCGACGAACTTGTCCCGGAACGTGCCGGGGGTCTTGACGCCGGGGTAGACGATGTCGGCGATCTTCTTGCCCTCGTAGGTGTTGGCCTCGAAGAGGTCGTCGAGTTCCTCCAGCTGGTCGAGGATGCCGAGGAAGCCGATCTGGTCCTCACCGGAGTTGTCGATGAGGTCCGGCGGGTTGCCGCCGACGAAGCGCGGCTGGAGCTGGGGGGCGATGTCGACGACCGGCTTGACCTGCACCTCGAGGCCCTTGACCTGGCTGCCGAGCACCTGGTTGGTGTAGTCGACGTAGTCGGTGCCGTAGCCGCCGTCGAAAATGGCCGCCTCGACCGTGGAGTTCGCGGCGACGCCGAACGGATTCGTGGCGCTCTTCTCGCCCTTCGGGCCGCTGCCGCCGTCGCCGTCCTTGCTGGAGGGAGAACTGCACGCCGCCGCGAACGAGCCCATCGCCGCGGTGGCGATGGCCCCGCGCAGGAGCGTCCGCCTGTCAAGGGAGCCGGCACGAATGGTCATCTCTGCATCCTCACTGATCGGTTGGCTCTGTACGGGTGTGCTGCGTGTGCGCCCGCCGTGGCCGGACCGGTGCTGCGCCGGCCGCACGGAAGGCGTGGTCGCCGTCGTCTCGGAGCCGCCGTGCGGCGCCGGTGATCAGCTGAGCGATGCCGGCACGGAAGTCGCCGGGGCCGGGGCGGAGTTCGCACTCCGCCTGATCAGATCGCAATGGCCTACTGCGCCGGAAAGGGATCCCATGCTCAAGTCCTCGCCTTCTCCAGGACTCAGGCGGTGAACCGGATCCTTCCCGGCACCGCGTTCGGGTCAAGCTGGGTCGTGCAGGAGGTGCGGCTGGTACTGGTCGGGTGGGTGAAGATTGCCCCGGAGTGCCGACAGGTATAGTCCACTTCACGCCGACGGAGCAAGATCGAATGCAAGGTTCCCCTTACGTCTTTTCCGAGTTGAGACCTCGCGGAAATAAGAGCCCTGGGCACCTTCCGGGACGGAAATGTCCCCGTCATCACCCGCCAATGCCACAAACAACCCCTTGACATCACGGGCCACTTGACCCACTACTGGTCCTTGCGGTCTGCAATTGACAACGTTGTCCAGCGCAGGGAGGGTGCTCGCGCATGCAACAGAGGGTTCGACACAGATGGGGGACGGCGGTCGTCGCGACGACCGCCTTCGCTTTGGCCGCGGGCTCACAGAGCGTCGCCGTGGCGCTGCCCGAGGCGCCGCGGAAGGCCGACCGGGAGTTCTCCTCGTCGTTCGAGGCCGGGGACCCCGCCCCGGACTGGCAGAACACCGTCGACACCACGCGGGGCGGCCAGAAGCGCGCCTCGGGCGTGGACGGCGGTTACAGCTCGGGCATCCCGGGCAACGTCACCGACCATGTCACGGACGTCCGCGCCAGCGCGGAGAACACCGGCGGCGGGGAGGTGAAGGAGAACCTCGTCGACGGCGAGCCGAGCAGCAAGTGGCTGGCGTTCGAGTCCACCGGCTGGGTGGAGTTCGACCTGGACGCCCCCGCCAAGGTGCTCCGTTACGCCCTCACGTCCGCCAACGACGCCGCCGAGCGCGACCCGAGGGACTGGACCCTCAAGGGCTCCACGGACGGCGCGAACTGGACGACCCTCGACACCCGCTCGGGCGAGACGTTCGCGGAACGCTTCCAGACCAAGATCTACGACATCGACGCCTCCGCGGTCGCCGAGTACCGGCACTTCCGGCTGGAGATCACCAAGAACGGCAGCGGCAACATAGTCCAGCTCGCCGACGTCCAGTTCTCCACCGGCGACGACGAGGCGCCGATACCGCAGGACATGCTCTCGCTGGTCGACCGCGGCCCCACCGGCTCGCCGACGGCCAAGGCGGGCGCCGGGTTCACCGGCAAGCGCGCCCTGCGCTACGCCGGCCGGCACACCAGCGACGGGCGGGCGTACTCGTACAACAAGGTGTTCGACGTCAACACGAAGGTCGAGCGGGACACCGAACTGTCGTACCGCATCTTCCCGTCGATGGCGGACGGCGACCTCGACTACGACTCCACCAACGTCTCCGTCGACCTCGCCTTCACCGACGGCACCTATCTGAGCGACCTGCGCGCCACCGACCAGCACGGCTTCCCGCTCACCCCGCAGGGGCAGGGCGCGTCGAAGATCCTGTACGTCAACCAGTGGAACAACGTGGTCTCCCGGATCGGCTCGGTGGCGGCCGGCAAGACCGTCGACCGGATCCTGGTGGCGTACGACTCCCCCAAGGGCGAGACCAAGTTCCGCGGCTGGCTGGACGACGTGTCGCTGAAGCCGGTCAAGCCCGAGCGGCCGAAGGCCCACCTCTCCGACTACGCGGTGACGACCCGGGGCACCAACTCCAGCGGCAGCTTCTCGCGCGGCAACAACTTCCCCGCGACGGCCGTGCCGCACGGCTTCAACTTCTGGACCCCGGTCACCAACGCCGGTTCGCTGAGCTGGCTGTACGACTACGCGCGCGGCAACAACGCGGACAACCTGCCGACGATCCAGGCGTTCAGCGCGAGCCACGAGCCGAGCCCCTGGATGGGCGACCGGCAGACCTTCCAGGTGATGCCGTCCGCCGCCTCCGGCACCCCGGACCTGGACCGTGAGAAGCGCGAACTGGCGTTCCGGCACGAGAACGAGACCGCCCGGCCGTATTACTACGGGGTGCGGTTCGAGAACGGCCTGAAGGCCGAGATGGCGCCGACCGACCACGCGGCGGCGATGCGCTTCACCTTCCCCGGCGACGACGCGAGCGTGCTCTTCGACAACGTCACCGACCAGGCCGGCCTGACCCTCGACGAGGAGAACGGCACCTTCACCGGCTACTCGGACGTCAAGTCCGGGCTGTCCACGGGCGCCACCCGGCTGTTCGTCTACGGCGAGTTCGACAAGAAGGTCACCGAGGGCGACGCGAGCGGCGTCAAGGGCTATCTGCGCTTCGACGCCGGCAAGGACCGCACGGTCACCCTGCGCCTGGCCACCTCGCTGATCAGCGTGGACCAGGCGAAGGACAACCTGCGCCAGGAGATCGGCGAGCGCACCTCCTTCGACAAGGTCAAGCGCGACGCCCGGAAGCAGTGGGACAAGATCCTCGGCAAGGTCGAGGTCGAGGGCGCCACGCCGGACCAGCTGACCACGCTCTACTCGAGCCTGTACCGGCTGTACCTGTACCCGAACTCGGGCTTCGAGAAGGTCGACGGGAAGGACAAGTACGCCTCCCCGTTCTCGAGGATGGTCGAGCAGGACACGCCGACCCACACGGGCGCGAAGATCGTGGACGGCAAGGTCTACGTCAACAACGGATTCTGGGACACCTACCGGACGACCTGGCCGGCGTACTCCTTCCTCACCCCGTCCAAGGCCGGTGAGCTGGTCGACGGCTTCGTGCAGCACTACAAGGACGGCGGCTGGACCTCCCGCTGGTCCTCCCCCGGCTACGCGGACCTGATGACCGGTACCTCCTCGGACGTCGCCTTCGCGGACGCCTACGTCAAGGGCGTCGACGGCTTCGACGCGAAGGCCGCGTACGACGCGGCGGTGAAGAACGCCACCGTGGTGCCCCCGTCGTCCGGTGTGGGCCGCAAGGGCATGGCGACCTCGCCGTTCCTCGGCTACACCAGCACCGAGACCCACGAGGGCCTCTCCTGGGCCCTGGAGGGCTACCTCAACGACTACGGCATCGCCAAGATGGGCGAGGCCCTCTACAAGAAGACCGGCGAGAAGCGCTACAAGGAGGAGTCCGCGTACTTCCTCAACCGGGCGCAGGACTACGTCAACCTGTTCGACTCCGAGGCCGGCTTCTTCCAGGGCCGTGACCTCAAGGGCGACTGGCGGGTGAAGTCCTCCGAGTACGACCCGCGGGTCTGGGGCTACGACTACACGGAGACCAACGGCTGGGGCTACGCGTTCACCGCCGCCCAGGACAGCCGGGGCCTCGCCAACCTGTACGGCGGGCGCAAGGGCCTCGCCGACAAGCTGGACGAGTACCTCTCCACGCCCGAGACGGCCTCCCCGGACCTCAAGGGCAGCTACGGCGGCGTCATCCACGAGATGATCGAGGCGCGCGACGTGCGGATGGGCATGTACGGCCACTCCAACCAGGTGGCCCACCACGCCCTGTACATGTACGACGCGGCCGGGCAGCCCTGGAAGACGCAGAAGAACGTGCGCGAGGTGCTGTCCCGCCTCTACACCGGCAGCGAGATCGGGCAGGGCTACCACGGCGACGAGGACAACGGCGAGCAGTCCGCCTGGTACCTGTTCTCCTCGCTCGGCTTCTACCCGCTCGTGATGGGCAGCGGCGAGTACGCCATCGGCTCCCCGCTGTTCACGAAGGTCACCGTGCACCTGGAGAACGGCCGCGAGCTGGTCGTCAAGGCGCCGAAGAACAGCGCGAAGAACGTCTACGTGCAGGGGTTGAAGGTCAACGGCAAGCGCTGGAACTCCACGGCGCTGCCGCACTCGGCGATCGCCAAGGGCGGCGTCCTGGAGTTCGACATGGGCCCGCGCCCGTCGTCGTGGGGCACCGGCAAGAACGCCGCGCCGGTCTCGATCACCCAGGACGACGAGGTGCCCACGCCCCGCGAGGACGCGGTGAAGGGCGAGGGCCCGCTGTTCGACAACACCTCGGCGACCGGCGCCACGGTGACCGAGGTCGACCTGCCCGTGGAGAAGGCCGCCACGGCGGTCCAGTACACGCTGACCTCCACGGAGGCCGCGAAGGCGCCCACCGGCTGGGTGCTTCAGGGCTCCGCGGACGGGAAGACCTGGCAGGACCTGGACCGGCGGACGGACGAGTCCTTCCGCTGGGACAAGCAGACCCGGGCCTTCTCGATCGCCGCACCGAAGCCGTACGCGCACTACCGGCTGGTGCTGACGGGTGAGGCGTCACTGGCGGAGGTGGAACTGCTGAGCTGAGCCGAGCGGCACGCGGCGGGCCCGGACCTGAGCGGTCCGGGCCCGCCGGTTTTTTTGGGGGGTGGGGCGGTGGG